>NZ_LIQR01000514.1 GCF_001418575.1 Peterkaempfera griseoplana | reverse complement strand
TCAGCCAGCTGTGGAACGGCACCTACACCCAGAGCGGCGCCACCGTCTCGGTCGCCGACGCCGGGTACAACAAGTCGCTGGCGGCCGGTGGCGGCACCGCCTCCTTCGGCTTCACCGGCAGCTGGACCGGCAGCAACTCCAAGCCGGCCGCCTTCACCCTCAACGGCGCCTCCTGCACGGTGAAGTAGCACCGCAGGGACGCTGAGGCGGGTACATCGGGGCGGCGGCCGTCTTGCCGACGGACGCCGCCCCGGTGACCATGGTCCCGCTGCTGGGTGAACAGCGGCCCAGGCACCGGGAGGCCCCGTGGAGATCGTCGTCCCGACCACACACGGCAAGGTACGCGGACGGGAGGTGGACGACACCGGAGGTGTCGCCGCGTTCCTCGGCATCCCCTACGCCGCACCGCCGGTCGGACGGCGGCGCTTCCACGCGCCCCAGCCGCCCGAGCCCTGGGACGGCGAGCGGGACGCCTTCGCCTTCGGCCCCACCGCTCCCAAGCCCGGCTATCCCCCGGCTCTCGCCGCGATCCTGCCGGACCCCGACATCCCCGGCGACGGCTTCCTCAACCTCAACGTCTGGACCCCCGCCCCGGGCCGCGACTCCGCCCTGCCGGTGATGGTCTGGATCCACGGCGGGGCCTTCCGCAACGGCTCCTCCGCGGTCCCCGTCTACGACGGGGCCGCCTTCGCCCGCGACGGCGTCGTCTGCGTCACACTCAACTACCGGCTGGGCGCCGAGGGCTTCCTGCTGCTGCCGGACGGCACCGCCAACCTCGGGCTGCTCGACCAGCTGGCCGCCCTGCGCTGGGTCCAGGAGAACATCGCGGCCTTCGGCGGCGACCCCGGCAATGTCACCCTCTTCGGCGAGTCCGCCGGCGCCATGTGCGTCACCACCCTGATGACCGTCCCCCGGGCGGCGGGGCTCTTCCACCGCGCGATCGCCCAGAGCGGCGCCGGCCACCACGCCCTCCCCGCGGACATCGCCCTGCGCATCACCACCCGCGTCGCCGCCCACGCCGAGCTGCCGGCCACCGCCGACGCCCTGCGCGGCGCGGACCCCCGGCGGCTGCTGCAGGCGGTCAGCGCAGTGCAGCGCGAGTTCACCACCGGCCACGGCCGGGAGGAGTGGGGGGAGGCCGCGGGCGGCGGCATGGTGCTGATGCCGGTGGTGGACGGCGACCTGCTGCCCGCCCGGCCGGTCGACGCGGCCGCCGCCGGAGCCGGCACCGCCTACCCCCTGCTGACCGGCACCAACGCGGAGGAGTTCCGGCTCTACCTGGTCCCCACCGGCATCAGCGACTCGGTGCCCGCGGAGTCGCTGCCGGCCCTGCTCGCCGACTGCGGGCCGGACCCCCGGGAGGTCGTCGCCGTCTACGGTGAGGCGCTGCCCGACGCCTCCCCGGGCGACCTGCTGGCCGCGGTGCTCACCGACCAGACCTTCCGCATCCCGGCGGTGAGGATCGCCGAGGCCCGCGCCGCCCACGGCGCACCCACCTGGGTGTACGACTTCGACTGGCGCTCCCCCGCCTTCGACGGGCGGCTGGGCGCCTGTCACGCCCTGGAGATCGGGTTCGTCTTCGACAACCTCGCGCAGGGCACCCTCGGCGACGCCGGCACGCCGCCGCAGCACCTCGCCGACGAGATGCACGCCGCCTGGGTGGCCTTCGCCCGCGACGGCAGCCCGGGGCCGTCCTGGCCCGCCTACGGGGCGGACCGTGCGGTGCTGCGGTTCGCTGCCGACGGCAGCGGTGTGGTGCACGACCCCCGGGCGGCCGAACGCCGGCTCTGGAACGGCGTGCGCTGAGCCGGTCGTGCCCCGGCCACCGGCCGGGGCACGGGCACCGCCCGCCGGCCGTCAGCCGTTCAGGAACGCCAGGTCGAGGCGGGCCAGCCGGTCCGGGTCGGCGAGGATGTCGATCCGGGCGATCCGGCCGTCCACCACGGTGAAGCCCAGGACCGCCACCGGCTGCCCGTCCGCCGTGGAGACCACCCCGGCGGCACCGTTGACCATGGCCGGCAGCGGGGCCCTGGCGGCCCTGGCGAAGGTGAGCGCCTGACCGGCCACCGCCCGGGCGCCGCGGACCACCCGGGACACGCCCGCCGCGGGCCCCAGGTCGGCCTGCAGCACCACCTCCGGGTCCAGGACCGCCAGCAGCGCGTCGAAGTCCCCGTCCCGGGCGGCGGCCAGGAAGGCGTCCACCACCCGGCGCTGGCGGCCGGGGTCGCCCTCCGGCGCCGCCGCCGCGCCCCGCACCCGGCGGCGGGCCCGGCTGGCCAGCTGCCGGGCCGCAGCCGGGGTGCGGTCGACCATCGGCGCGATCTCCTCGAAGGGCACCCCGAACAGGTCATGGAGCACGAACGCCAGCCGCTCCGCCGGGGCCAGCGTCTCCAGGACCACCAGCAGCGCCAGGCCGACCGAGTCGGCGAGCACCGCCTGGTGCTCGGGGTCGAGGCCCTCCTCGGGACCCACCACCGGGTCGGGCAGCCGTCCCTCCAGGGACTGCTCGGCCCGCGACGCCCGGGAGCGCAGCATGTCCAGGCAGACCCGTCCCACCACCGTGGTCAGCCAGCCGCCGAGGTTGCCGATCTCGTCGCCGCCGGTGCGGCTGAGCCGGATCCACGCCTCCTGGACGGCGTCGTCCGCCTCGCTGAACGAGCCCAGCATCCGATGGGCCACCGCCCGCAGGTGCGGCCGGTGTTCCTCGAACCGTCCGGCCAGAAGTTCACGCTCGTCCATCTGCCTCATTCTCCGTCTCGCGTCCGGTCACCACCTTGACGGACGGACCGCCGTCGATGTGACCGCGTCCCGGCCGCCGGGGTCTCAGGGGGTGCGGCGGGTGGCGAGGTTGCGGGCGATGTCGAGGGTCAGCCGGTGCCAGGGGCGGCGGGGGTCGCGGCCGGTGAGCTCCCGGATGCGGCGCAGCCGGTAGCGGAGGGTCTGCGGATGCAGGTGGAGGGCGTCCGCGGCGGCGGTGGCCGATCCGGTGTCGAGGTAGGCGTCCAGGGCCTCCGCCAGATGGCGCCGGTCGGGTCGCAGCAGGGGCCCGAGGACCGCCTGGGCGACCCGTTCGGGGGAGGCGCTGGGACGGGCGCCGAGCAGCGCCAGCACATACGCGTCGGCGGCGTGCAGCAGCGCCTGGCTGCCGTAGGCGTGGACGGGGGCGGTGTCCAGGGCGTCGGCGGCGAGCCGGTACGCGGTGGGGATCTGCTCGGCGGGCTCGCCGGTGATGGCGCAGCCGCGCCAGTGGTGGAGGGCGAGGGCGGCGGGCAGTTCGCCGGCGGTGCCGGCGGGGAGCAGCAGCACGGCGCGCGGACCCCGGGTGGTCATCAGCACGGTTCCGCCGCCGGGTTCGCCCAGTCCGTCGGCGAGGGCCGCCGCGGTGGCCGCGGCGGACGCCTCCGGAAGGACGGCCTCCCGGCCCGCGGCGGACTGCGCGGGGTCGGGCTCGGCGACCAGCAGGCAGTAGGGGTCCGGCAGTCTCACGCCCAGGCGGCTGGTGCGGTCGGCGAGCGCGCCGGCCGAGGAGTGACGGCCGGTGACCAGGTCGTCGAGGAGGTCGCGCAGTGCCCGGTTGCGGTCGCCGGAGAGCCGCTCGGCGGCGGCGGTGTAGCCGGCGTAGAGCGATTCCGAGATGGTGTCCAGGCCGGAGAGCCAGAGTCCGGCGAGGGCGAAGACGTCCTCGACCTCCAGGAGGTCCGCGGTGTGGGTGGCGAGGTGCTCCAGCAGGGCGGTGGCCGCGACCCGGTAGGCGCGCAGCACGGCGGGCAGGGGGCGTCCGTCGGCGGCCCGGGCGGCGCCGATGCCGCGGAACCGGGCGAGGTCGGCGGGGGTGAAGTCGCCGCCGTCCACCCAGAGTTCCAGGCTGCGGGTGAGCACCCAGGCGGTGATGGCGCGGACCTCCGGGAGTCTGCTGCCGTCCAGGGCGCGGTAGGCGGGGACCTGCCGCCGCACCTGCTGCACCAGGGTGTCCACGGCCGGTCCGACCTCGCCCAGGATGTCCCGCTGCACCTGCTCCCGCGCCTGGTGGCCCATGGCTGCCCCGTTCCGCCCGGTTGTCATCAGCTGATAAGACCCCCCACGCGTTCTGCGCAGAGTCGTTGTCCGGGATTGTCACTCCCGCCAGTATTCGCGGGGAAGACCCCGAGGGAAGGAGTGCCCGTGGCAGCTGTCGCAGCCGAGCCGGAGGTGCCGCCGAGGACGGCGCCGTTCGCGGAGAAGATGGCCTACTACCGCTCGCAGCACACCAGCCGGGGCATCCGGATGACGCATCTGGTGGGCATCCCCGGGGTGGCGGTCTCGCTGCCGCTGCTCTTCGCCCGGCCACGGGTGGGGGTGCCGATGTTCGCGGCGAGCTGGGCGCTCCAGGTGGCGGGCCACAAGCTCTTCGAGAAGAACAACCCGGCGCTCACCAAGGGCTTTGTCTCGTTCCAGCTGTGCGGGCTGGCGTTCTGGTGCGAGGAGGTCGGCGAGCTGATCGCCGGACGCGGCCTGGACTGACGTCAGCCGTTTGACGCGACATCGTTTGACGAACCGTCAACTCCGTTGAGCCGCATGCCGTGTCCGCTCTGCGGTCAACCGGGCACGGGGGGTGACAGCGGCCCGGCGCGGCCTCCATGCTGGCGTGGTGGCGCAGACTGATCCGGGCTCGCAGGAGCCCTCGCCCGTCCTCGACCGGCCTGCGGCCGGGGTGTCCGCGGAGCCCCGGCCGCCGGACCCGGGGCCGCCGTCGGCCGGGCCCCGGTGGGCCGCGGCGGCCACGGTGCTGGTGCTGCTGCTCCTGGCGGGCCGGTACGGGTACCACCGCGACGAGCTCTACTTCCTCCAGGCGGGCCGCCACCCGGCGTGGGGCTATCCGGACCAGGGCCCGCTGACGCCGCTGCTGGCTCGGCTGGCCGACCTGGTCGCCCCCGGGAACCTGTACGCGCTGCGCACCCCCTCGGCGTTCATCGCGGGCGGCTGTGTGCTGCTGGTGGCGGGGATCGCCCGCGAACTGGGCGGCGGCCGGGCGGCCCAGACGGCGGCCGCCTTCCTCACGGCGACCTCGGCGATCGTCCTGGCGGCCGGGCATCTGCTCTCCACCACCACCGCCGACGTGCTGGTGTGGCTGGTGGTGCTGCGCTGGACGGTACGGGTGCTGCGCACCGGGGACACCCGGTGGGCGCCGGCGGTGGGTGCGGTGCTGGGGGTGGGCCTGCTCAACAAGGACCTGCCGCTGCTGCTGGGCGCCGGGCTGGTGATCGGCGTGGCCTGGGCCGGGCCCCGTACGCTGCTCACCGACCGGCGGGTCCTCATCGGCGCCGCCCTCGCCCTGCTGATCGCCGCGCCCAACCTGGTGTGGCAGGCCGAGCACGGCTTTCCGCAGCTGCGGATGGCGTCCGCGATCTCCGGCGGGGGCAGCTCCTACGGGGGCCGGCTGACCGGTCTGCTGCTCCAGCTGGTGATCGTCAGTCCGTTCGCACTGCCGGTGTGGGTGGCCGGGCTGCGGGCGCTGGAGCGCCGGCCGGAGTGGCGCCGCTACCGGGCACTCAGCCGGACCGCGGTGGTGGTGTACGCGATGGTGCTGGCCACCGGCGGCAAGGGCTACTACGACGCCCCGCTGCTGCTGGCGCTGACCGCCGCCGGGTCGGCCGCCGTGCGCTGGGGTGCGCCCGGCGCCCGCCGCTGGTGGCTGGGGGCGGGGGCGGTGGCCGCGCTGGTCTCGGCGGCGGTGATCTCGCTGCCGGTGATCCCCGCGGACCGGCTTCCCGGCTTCGTGGTGGTCGTCAACTACGACGACGGGGAGACCATCGGCTGGCCCGCCTTCACCGACTCGATCGCGGCGGTGTACCGGTCCCTGCCCGCCCAGGAGCGGGACCGCGCCGTCATCCTCACCGGGAACTACGGCGAGGCGGGGGCGCTCGCCCGCTACGGCCCCGCCGAGGGCCTGCCGCGGGCCTACTCCGGCCACAACGGCATGGCCGACTTCGGGCGGCCGCCGGACGGCACCGATGTGGTGATCGCCGTGGGCTGGGACCACCCCGACCAGTTGCGGCAGTGGTTCGCGGACGTCCGCGACGCCGGCCGGGTCGACGAGCGGATCGACGTCGACAACGACGAGAACCACGGCCCCATCCGGGTGTGCCGCCACCCCCTGCGCCCGTGGCCCGAGCTGTGGCAGCAGATGCGCCACCTCGGCTGACGCCGCGAGGGGGCGGGGCACACCGTCCCCGGGTGTCGTCAGTGCGCGTCCAGCTCCGCCAGCTCCGCCGGGTCCAGCACCAGGTCGGCGGCGGCCGCGGAGTCACGGGCGGTCTCCGGCCGGCTGGAGCCGGGGATGGGGATCACCACCGGCGACTTGGCCAGCATCCAGGCCAGGCAGACCTGCTGCGGCGAGACGCCGTGGGCGTCGGCGATCCGGGCGAAGGCGGCGTGGGTGGTGCCCAGCCCACCGGCCCGGGAGATGCCGCCCAGCGGGCTCCAGGGCAGGAAGGCGATGCCCAGCTCGTCGCAGAGCTCCAGCTCCGGCTCGCTGGAGCGGAACTCCGGCGAGAACTGGTTCTGCACCGAGACCAGCCGGCCGCCCAGGATCTCGTTGGCCAGCCGGATCTGCTCCGGATCGGCGTTGGAGATACCCGCCATCCGGATCTTGCCGGCGTCCAGCAGGTCCCGCACCGCGCCCACCGAGTCCGCATAGGGCACCCGGGGGTCGGGACGGTGGAACTGGTAGAGGCCGATGGCCTCCACGCCCAGCCGGGACAGCGAGGCGTCACAGGCCGCCTTGAGGTGCTCGGGGGAGCCGTCCAGGGTCCAGGTGCCGTCACCGGGCCGCAGATGGCCGCCCTTGGTGGCGACCAGGACGTCACCGCCGAGGGCGTGGCCGGCGAGCGCCTTGGCCACCAGGGTCTCGTTGTGCCCGACCTCGTCGGCGTGCAGATGGTAGGCGTCGGCGGTGTCGATCAGGGTGACACCGGCGTCGAGCGCCGCATGGACGGCGGCGATGGAGCGCGCCTCGTCGGGGCGGCCCTCGATGGACATCGGCATGGCACCGAGCCCGATCGCACTGACCTCGGTGTCGCCGATCCGGCGGGTCTGCATGGTCCTCGCACCCTTCGTCGTGCTGGTCAACGGTGCCAGCCTCTCCCCGCCGCCGCCTGCCGTCCAATAGAAGAAAGCGAAGGCACTGAGCATCTAGGCTGCACAATCGTGGAACTACGCCATCTGGAGTACTTTGTCGCCGTCGCCGAGGAACGCCACTTCACGAGGGCGGCCCGGCGGCTGATGGTCTCCCAGTCCGGCCTGTCGGCGTCGATCCGCGCACTGGAGCGGGAACTGGGCACCCCGCTGTTCGTGCGCACCACCCGCAGTGTCGAGCTGACCGGCGCCGGGCACGCCCTGCTGGGCGACGCCGCCAGGGCGCTGGCCAGCGTACGGGCCGGCAGGGCGGCCGTGGCGGCCGTCCAGGGGCTGCTGCGGGGGACCCTGTCGGTGGGCACCGAGCAGTGCATCGCCGGGGTCGACGTCGCCGCGCTGCTTGCGCGGTTCCGCGCCGCCCACGGCGGGGTGGAGGTGCGGCTGCGGCAGGCCGGCTCGGCCGCCCTGGTCGAGGATGTCGCGGCCGGCCGGGCCGACCTGGCGTTCGTCGCGCTCTGCGGGGCCGCCCCGGAGACCGTACGGCTGATCCCGCTGGTCCGCGAGCCCATGGTCGCGGTGTGCCGCGCCGACCATCCGCTGGCGGACGCGCCCCGGGTGACGGCGGAGCTGCTGGGCGGCGAGGCGTTCGTCGACTTCCACGCCGACTGGGGCACCAGGGCGGTGACGGACCGACTCTTCACCTCGGCCGGGGTCGACCGACGGGTCGCCCTGGAGGTCAACGATGTGCACAGCTTGCTGGACCTGGTGCACCACGGCCTGGGCGTCGCCGTGGTGCCGCTGGCCTACACCCGCAAACCGCAGGCCGCGGAGCTGCGCACCCTCCCGCTGGCGGACGCTGCGGCCCACAGCTGGCAGGTGGCGGTCGCGGTGCCGGCCGACGACCGGCTGGGCCCGGCCGCCCGTGAACTGCTCCGCCTCCTGGACCCGGCACCGGCCGGGGAACGGGAGGCCGGGCGGCTCCCCTGAGGCCGCCCGACTTCTCTAAGGCCGCTCCAAGGTTCCGTGAGAGTCGGTCTGAGCCGCGCCTGGTCTGCTCTTACTGCGGGACGGTGGCAGGGGGCCCCGTCCACCCGAGGAGGGGATCGCAGATGCACCACGGAGGACGATGGATCGCGACGGGGGTCGCCGTCGCGGTGATGACCGGGCTGACCGGGTCGGCGGTGGCCGCCGGTCCGCAGCCCGCGCACGGCACGGCGGCCGGCAAGCCCGCCGGGCAGTGCCAGCCCCTGGCGAAGGGCGCGGGCAAGCTGTCGGACCGGCAGCTCGCGGCGCTGAAGGCGAAGCTGCGCGCGCTCGGCGCCAAGGGCGTGGTCTGCCCGGGCGGCAAGCCCGGGCAGAAGGGGCCGGACCGGGGCAAGCCGGTGGACGACCTGGCCGCCAAGCTGGGCGTCAGCCCGCAGCGGCTGGAGCAGGCCCTGATCCATGTGAAGCAGGCCCTGGGTCCCAAGGGCGGCAACCCGACGGACCACCCGGCCGTGGTCGCCGCCTTCGCCCATGAGCTGGGCATCTCCACCAAGCGGGCCGCCGCGGTGCTGCGGGACCTCTTCGGCCCGCAGCCGGGCAGGCCCGGTCCCGGCGGCAAGCCCGGCAAGCCCGGCGGAGACAAGCCCGGCAAGCCCGGCCCGGGAGGCAAGCCCGGGGCGCCCGGGGTGCCTGCGGGGTTCGCCCAGAACCTGGCCGAGCAGCTGGGGGTGAGCCGCGCCGCCGCCACGCGCGCCGCCAAGGAGCTGTTCGCCCTGGGCGAGCGGCCCGGCGGCATCAACCCGCGGAGCAAGGAGTTCGCCGCGATCGCCAAGCAGCTGGGCGTGACCCCGAAGCGGCTGGCGGACGCGCTGAGCGCGGTGAAGCAGGGTAAGGACAAGCCGGGTTCCGGTGGTTCCAAGCCTGCCCCGGGCTCCAAGGGCGCAGCCTGACGGTTCCGCTCAGGCCGGTGCGGGGCAGGCCCCGCACCGGCCGTCCTTACCCTTTCTTCATCTGCCCGTGGGGGAGCATGTCGGCCATGCGAGTGCTGGTGGTGGACGACGACGAGGCGGTTCGCCGCTCACTGGCCCGCGCGCTGCTGCGGGACGGCTACGAGGTGTCGGTGGCGGCCGACGGCCGGGCGGCGCTGGAACTCCTGGCGGCGGGCCGCCAGGACGCGGTGGTGCTCGATGTGCTGATGCCCGAGCCCAACGGGCTGGAGGTCTGCCGCCGGGTCCGCAGCCGCGGCGACCGGACGCCCATCCTGATGCTGACCGCGCGCGATCTGGTGCAGGACCGGGTCGCCGGTCTGGATGCGGGCGCCGACGACTACCTGGCCAAGCCGTTCGCCCTGGAGGAGCTGCGGGCCCGGCTGCGGGCACTGCTGCGCCGCAGCGGCGCGGCCAGCGAGGTGCTGCGCTGCGCCGATCTGGAGCTTGATGCGGCGGCCTGCCGGGCACGGCGCGGCGACCGGGTGCTCGAGCTGACCCGTACCGAGTTCGCCCTGCTGGAGCTGTTCCTGCGCAATCCGGGGCGGGTGCTCAGCCGGGCGCTGATCCTGGACTCGGTGTGGGGGTACGACTTCGGCACCTCGTCCAACGCCCTCTGGGTCTACATCAGCTATCTGCGCGGCAAGTTGGAGGCCGGCGGCGAGCCCCGGCTGATCCAGACCGTCCGCGGACTCGGCTATGTGCTGCGGGAGGAGCCGTGAGCCTGCGCAACCGGGTGGCGATGGCCGGGGGCCTGGTGGTGCTCGCGGCGCTGGTGCTGGCCTCGCTGGTGCTCTACCCCTCGCTGGGCGGCGAACTCAGCCACCAGCACGACAGCAGCCTGGTCTCCGCGGCCGAGAACGACTCCGACCGGCTGCTCACCGCCTTCAAGTTCAAGGCGGCCAAGGGCGAGCCGGTGATCCCCGACAAACCGGTGAGTGTGGGCAACACCCTGCTCCAGTTCATCCCGGCACCGGTCAAGGTGGGTTCCGACACCGGCTTCCTCCCGGTCACCGAACGGGATGCGGAGGTCGCGGACGGCACGGCGGCGCCCTACTTCCAGGACGCCGAGCACGACGGGGTGCGCTACCGGGTCTACACGGCGGCGCCACGGGGGGCCTCCGGCATGCTGGTCCGGGCGGCGCTGCCGCAGTCGGTGATCGGCACCACGCTGGGACGGCTGGGGGCCCTGCTGGTGGGCATCACGGTCGGCGGCGGGCTGCTGGCCGCTCTCTCCGCCCGGCTGGTGGCGGGCCGGGTGCTGCGCCCGGTGCGGCAGCTCACCGAGACCGTGGAGCATGTGACGGCCACTCAGGACCTGGGCGCCCGGATCGACACCCGCGGCCGGGACGAGATCGCCCGGCTGGCCCGGTCCTTCACCGCGATGATGGCCGCTCTGGACGAGTCGGTCCAGGCCCAGCGGAGGCTGGTCGCCGACGCCTCGCATGAACTGCGCACCCCGCTGACCAGCCTCACCACCAACCTGGAACTGCTGGACGAGGGCGCCGGGGTCACCGATCCGCAGGCCCCGGCGCTGGTCAGGGACGCCCGTGCGCAGGCAGTGGAACTCCGGGCGCTGCTCAACGACCTGGTGGACCTCGGCCGCTACGAACGGGCGCAGACCCATGTGGAGGCGGTGCGGCTGGATCTGCTGGCCCAGCGCGTGGTTGAGCGGGCGTCGGCCCGTACCGCCACGGTGTCGCTCTGCACACGGCTGACCGAGTGCATGGTGCAGGCGGACCCCGACGCGCTGGAGCGCGCGGTGGGCAACCTGGTGGACAACGCGGTGAAGTGGAGCCCGCCGGGCGGCCGGATCCTGGTGGCGGTGGAGGCGGACGGCGCGGTGACGGTGGCCGACGAGGGTCCCGGTATTCCGCCGGCCGACCTGCCGTTCGTCTTCGACCGCTTCTACCGCTCCCCCGCGGCCCGTTCGCTGCCCGGCTCCGGGCTGGGGCTCGCCATCGTGCGGCAGATCGCCGAGACGCACGGCGGCGGGGTCGCCGCGGAGCCGCTGGAGCGCGGGGTGCGGATGCGGCTGTTCCTCCCCGTACGGGCACCTGACGAGCCGGGGCCGACGGGCGCGTGCGACCGGCCCGGGTGACGGACCCGGGCGGTCGGCCCACAGGGCGAACCGTGTGACCGGCCGTACCTCCCCGTACGGGCACCTGACGAGCCGGACCGACAGGCGCTTGCGACCGGTCCGGGTGACCGGCCGTGGGGCCGGCCGGGTGACGGAGCCGCGGCGTCCAGCAGGATGTCGTTGGTGCCCACCTGGATCAGCAGTGGGCGTGCCCGACACCGTCCGTACCACGCGGACGACGCTCCACAACCGACCCGCACTCCATGTCGTGCCGGACCACGGGCCCCGCGCCGGGGGCCGACCCGCCAAGCCGACCGTGGTCGGCCGGTGCCGATCACCCTGTGCGATCACCCCGTGCGAGTCAGCCTCTCGGCCGACGAGCGCCGGGCTTGTATGCTGCTCAGCGCTTCACAGAGTCGTGGTCCCCTGTCTCTGCATCGGAGGCGGCACACCCGGCCCGCACCCCCAGGGCTGCGAAGCGTCCGGCACGGGCACGTATCGCCCCGCGNNAGGGGACCGCGGGACGCGGGGGACCGACGACGACCGGTCTGCCATGCGTCCGGGACGGAAGGCCAGTGATTCCCCCGAGGGCCTACGCCCGCGATGCCTTTCAAGGAGACCGGTGAACCGCAACGACCAGCACCTCCGCAGCGCCCGGCCGGGTCTGCCGCGCGCCCGCCGACCGCTCACCACCACCCTTGCGCTGCTGCTGGCGGCAGCCGGGGCCGCCGCGGGAGCCACCGCGTGCAGCGGCGACGCCACTCCCCCGCCGGTGGTCGCCGACCAGGGCACCCCGGCCCCCGCCCCCGCCCCGACGCCGGTGGCGTCGGTGTCCCCCCAGC
>NZ_LIQR01000513.1 GCF_001418575.1 Peterkaempfera griseoplana | reverse complement strand
GTGGCGGGCGGGCGCCGGGCACGGAACGGGGGGACCCCGCCCGGAGGCGCCTGCGCACCCCTGGGGAAGTGCGTCGGTCCGCCGGGTACTGCCGTGCGCGGCGCCCTCGCGCCACCCTCTGCGCCACTCCCTCCCGCGAGGACCGGGGCCCGCCGCCACCCGGGCGAAGTGCCCTGGTGGCGGCGGTTCCCGACGGGGGGTCGGGTGGCGCATGTCTACATCACACCCGGCGCCGGGTGGCACACCATCTGGCGCACCCTGGCGAACCCTGGCGAATGGTCGCGGGGCACATGACAGGCCGTTAATGTCGGAGGTGCCGAGGAACCTGGGGGCTTGACGTGAGCAGAGAACCCAACACCCGACTGGCCGACCTCTTCGCCCTGACCGGATGGTCCAAGGGCGAGCTGGCGCGGATGGTCAACCGGCGCGGTGCCGCCCTGGGCCAGCAGCAGCTGTCCACCGACACCTCGCGGGTGCGGCGCTGGATCGAGCAGGGAGAGATCCCGCGTGATCCGGTGCCCAGGGTGCTGGCCGCACTGTTCACCGAGCGGCTCGGCCGTGTCGTCACCACAGAGGACCTCGGTCTGGAACGGCACCGGCGCAGCAGAGCAGGCACATCGGACACCGGAATGCCCTGGAAGCCGGAGCAGACGGCCGCGGTCCTCACCGAGTTCACGGGAATGGACCTCATGCTCAACCGACGCGGTCTGATGGGAGCTGGCGCGGCACTCGCGGCAGGCTCCGTCATCGCCGACTCACTCCACGACTGGATCACCGCCCCCGTCGCCCCCGGATCCACCGGCAGCCCCAGAACCGTCATCCCGGTCGCCGAGTCCTCACTGGACCTCTACGAGGCAGGCCCCGTCGGCACCGACGAGGTGGTGGCGCTGGAACGCTCGGTGGAGGTGTTCCGCGCCTGGGACGCCTCCCGGGGCGGAGGCCTCCAGCGCAAGGCCGTGGTCGGCCAGCTCAACGAGGTCGGCGGCATGCTGACGTACAGTCACCCCAGGGATCTGGAGCGGCGGCTGTGGATCGTCGCCGCCAACCTCGCGGTGCTGGCCGGCTGGATGTCGCACGACGTCGGCCTGGAGCCCACCGCCCAGAAGTACTTCGTCATCGCCGTGCACGCCGCGCGCGAGGCGGGCGACCGGCCCAGGGCCGGGGAGGCGCTCTCCCGCGCCGCGCGCCAGATGGTGCACCTCGGCCGGGCCGACGACGCGCTGGACCTGATGCGGCTGGCCAAGGCGGGCACCGGGGAGGAGACCCTGCCCCGCACCCGGGCGATGCTCCAGACCATCGAGGCCTGGGCGCAGGCCTCGCTCGGCCGCTCCCAGGCCACCCGCCGGGTGCTCGGCGAGGCCGAGGAGCTCTTCGTCGCCGACACCGGCGAGGCCGGCCCCAGCTGGATGCAGCTGTTCACCGAGGCCGAGCTGCACGGCATGGAGGCGCTGGTCTACCGCACCCTGGCGGACCACGACCCCAAGGCCGCCGTGCTCGCCCAGCGGCACGCCCGGCTGGCCCTGGACCTGCGCGCGGAGCAGGGGTTCGAGCGCTCCAACGTCTTCGACCACCTCTCCCTGGCCTCGGCGTGCTGGATCGCCGGGCAGCCGGACGAGGCCCAGGTGCAGGCCAAGCTGGCGCTGGCGCTGATCCGCGACACCTCCTCGCACCGCACCTGGGACCGGCTGCGCGAGATGTACCGGCTGACCCAGCGCTACAAGGGCCTGCCGGAGGTCGCCGACCTGCGGGAGCAGATCCGGCTGGCCGTGCCGCAGCAGCGGCGGCAGATCGTGTGAGGCAAGGGGCTCCGCCGAGGGGGCCGGCCCGGCGGGCGCGGTCCGCGCGGCCGTCTCAGCGCACCAGCAGCGCCAGCACACCCACGCCGGAGGCCGCGGGCGCGTCCGGCCCGGTACCGGCCCCGGTCAGCAGGGCGAACGCCAGATCGGCGCACTCCGCCGCGCTCGCGGCGGCGGCGAGCCGCGGTGCGGCACCGCCGAGGGCCGGTCCCAGCAGGGCGAGGTGCCGCTCGCCGGTCGTACAGAGCACCACATCGCCGGGCCTCAGCCCGATCCGCCGCTGGGTGGCGGACGGCTCCGGCGCCGCGCCCGGCGCATCGCCGGGCCCGCCGGGTGACCCCGCCCACCGGACCTCCCCGTCACGTACCAGCAGCGGGCCCGGCCCACCGGCCTGTGCCCAGACCAGGTCCGGCCGTACCCCGGGGGCGCAGTGGCAGCAGAGCGCCGCCTGCGGCGGGGCGAGGGCGCACTGCGGCAGCAGGCCGTCCAGCAGCTGCAGCATCCGGGCCGGTCCGGCCCCGGCCAGCGCCATCCCGCGCAGCGCGTCCCGCAGCGTCGCGGGCCCGGCGCCGCCGTCCGGGTCGCCGGGTGCCACCGAGCCCAGCGCCAGCAGCATCCCGCCGTCCGGCAGCCGCAGGGTGTCGCACCAGCCCGCCGAGGCGTCGGCCGGTCCGCGCGCCGCCGCCTCCAGGACCACCGGGTCGGGAGGCGGGGTGGCACCGCCGGGCGCTCTGGCGACGGACGCCGTGGCGCGGTGCCCGCTGACGTCCCGCAGTGACAGCCACAGTGACTCGGCGTGGCCGTCCGCGCCGACCACCGGCTCGCCGGTGCAGTGCACCGTCCTTACGGTGCCGTCCGGCCGCACCAGGCGGAACTCGCCGGCCAGCGGACGCCCGTCGACCAGGGCCGCGGTGACCATGCCCTGCAGCGGCAGCTGGTCGTCGGGGAGCAGATGGGCCGGGAGCTGGTCCAGGGTGAGGGCGCCGGAGGAGCGGTCTCGGCCGAAGATCTCGAAGACCTCCGGGGACCAGTACACCTCGTCGGTGGTGAGGTTCCACTCGGCGACGCCCGAGCCGGGCGACCCGCCCGGCGGCGCCGTGGATCCCGGAGCGTCCCGGCGGACGGTCCGCGGGTCCTGGTGCGCGGCGGGGTGCATGGAGGTTCCCACGGGTCGAGGGGACATATGGGGCTGTCACGACTGTTGCACAGAGAGCCACCGGAGGTAAGGGCTTTGGAGATTCCGACGCCCCATGTTCCCGCGGCATATGCCAAAGGCAGTCGGTACCCGGAGGGCCCGCCACCCGCGTCATGTGCGGACAAGCCGCTCGAACGGTAACCTTCGGTGCTTCCGGCCTCCTGGCCCGGTCCGGCCCCGTCCGCCGGCCGGGATCCGGGGCGCCGGGGCCCCCGGCGACGGAAATCCCGTTGCCACCAGGACCGCCGCAACGGATGCTGACCTCATGTTCGAGCCCGACATAGCGCCCAGTGCGACCCTTCTCGGCCTGCTCCAGCGGGGCCGGGGGGACGGCACCCTGCACGCGCTGGCGGCCGAGCGGCCGGACGCCCTCGCCGCCCTGGACGCGTGCGCCACCAGTGACCCCCGCCACGACTGGCAGCTGGAGAACCGGTCGCTGTACTACGCGCGCCTCTACTCGGAGCTGGAAGGCCCCCTGGACGGGCTCGAGGCGCACCTCTTCCACCCCGACGACGCCCTCGACGACGACGAGAGCCGCACCGGACTCGCCCTCTCCGTCCTCGGCCACCTCGCCGCCTACGGCCGCCGCGACGCCCTCGACCTGCTCCGCCGCTACACCGCCTGCGGCAGCAACTGGGCCTGGGCGCTGGACGAACTGGCCCTGCGCGACGACGACGAGGCGGCGCTGCTGCGGCTGGCCCCCGCAGTCCTCGACCGCTTCCCGGCCGGGCCCGAGGGCGACGCGGCGCTGCGGGCTGCCGTCCGCAACGCCTATGAACCACGCCCCTGGCGGCTGTGGGCCGCCGTCCACCCCAGAATCGCCGCCGCCGGGGAGCAGGCCCCCTTCGACCTGTGGCAGCGACAGCTCAACCGCACCGCCGCCGCCCCCGGCTGGGGCGCCGCCGAGGTCCTCGCCTGGGCCGACCGGGCAGCGGAGGAGGACACCTCCGGCTCGCCGCACGAGGCCACCGCGCGCCGTGCCGCTGCGGCCGCCCGCTGCCTGGCCGCCGCCGCAGGACCCGAGGACCGGCCACTGCTGCTGGCGGCCGCCCGCGACGGCGCCGAGGGCGCCCGACGGGCCGCCCTGCGCCACCTCGTCGACTGCGACGACCCCGCGGCCCCCGGACTCATCGAACTCGCCGCGGCCGACCCCGACCAGCGGATCGTGGAAGCCGCCCTGGACGTCCTCGGCAGGATGCGCGGGCCTGCCGCCATGGAGCACGCCCGCCGCTGGGCCGACCCCGCCACCGGCGGCGCCGACAGCGCCCTGGGCGAGGCCGCCGCCAGACTGCTCGCCTGCGCCGGCGACGAGCGCGACGCGCCCCTGGTCGCCGACGCCCTCCGGCACTGGATCGCCGCCCGGGGCGCCGACGGGGACGGCCTGGGCTGCCTGGTCGACGGCGCCGGCCGGCTGGGGGCCACCGCCGCCGTGCCTGCGCTGCGCTACATCTACGCGGAGACCGCCTCCTCCCAGCTGCGCGGACGCGCCGCCCGTGCGCTCGCCGACACCGACCCCCACTTCGCGGCCGGGCCGGCGGTTGAGTGCCTGTGGGACTGCGAGGAGTCCACCCGGGAGCTGGCCGCCCGCCATGTCGCCACCACCGGTGACGCACGTGTGCTGGAACGACTGCGCAGGCTCGCCGCCGACCCGGCCGAGGAGGCGGAGGTCCACGCCGCCGTCCGCGGCAGGCTGACCGCCAGGCCCTGAATCCGGCCGAGCAAGGCCGCGCTTCCGCCGCGCTCCGCCGTTCCCCGCCGGGACGCCGTCAGGCCGCCCCGCCGCCGCCGCACGGGTCGGGCGGCCCCGCGGAACCGGCGGGCCGCAGGCCGGGTCCGCGTCGGACGGCGCCGCTGCCGCCGCCCGCCCGGAGGGCGGCCGCGGCCACGCCCTGCCGCGGACCCAGGACGAACCCGTGCCGAGCGTGACCGCCGCCCGCGTCCTGAGCGCCGCATCACCCGGGGTCAGCACGTGTGCTGATGGACCGTCAGTTCCGTACTGCCCCGTGGGTTCGCCGGGGCGGCACCCACCGGGCGGAGAGCCGGACGGCCCGGTCGCCCCGGTGCCGGGGGAACCCGGCGAACCTCTCCCGGTCCGGTGCACCCGGACGACGACGGCACCGCGCCGCGATCCGCCGGAGCGCGGCCATGAGCCGGCTGCCGGTCAGACCGGTCCGGACCGCCCGACGGGGCAGCTCCCGGCTGTGGACGACGCCGGTGGTCGTGCTGCCGACGCCGGCCGGCTCGTCCACCGGCGTCTCCGGGTGCTCCACGGAAGCCGCGGCCACCCGGAGTCGTGCACCGGCCGAGCGCCCGGCGCGAGTGCACCTGCGGGAGCAGACGCCGTGGCGGATGCCGTACGGGACCGCCGGAAGGGCGGCGGAGATCCCCGGCATGCACATCGAGGCTGTGGAGCTCGCCGGGCGCCGCTGCCCGCTCACGGCGAACGGTGAGCGGCGTCCCGTCCGGACCGGGGGCCGCCGCCGTGGCCGGGCGCGCGGGGACTCCTGGGCCGGAGCCCCGGTGCCGGAGACCGTGCGCCGGGACGCCGCGCACCGCCGGGCCTGCCGCCCCGGCTCCTCGAAGACCACTCCCGGGGGCCGGTGTCCGTCCCCCGCCGCCCTGTGCCGGGCAGGGACGGCAGCCCCCGCGACGGCTGCCCGGACACCGGCCCGGCGCCCCTGCCGTACGGGCGTGTCAGCCCTGGCGGCCGGGGAGCATGGCCAGAGCCTTGGAACGCTGGGCGACGAGGTCGTCGTAGGTGCCGTCGCGCTCGGCCCAGCGGTGCAGGAGGACGCCCTTCACGAGGATCTCGTGGGGGGTGGGCTCCTGCGAGAGCAACTGCATGACCTCGGTGGCGAAGTCGTCCAGCGGCAGCGCGTGCGGGTTCACCTTCTCCTGTCCTGCCGTGGCCACGGCCGGGGGGACGAGCTCCACGACGCCGACACCGGTGCCGTCGAGCTGCGCGCGCAGCGCCTCGGAGTAGGCGTGCACGGCGGCCTTCGAGGCGGCGTAGCTGGGCATGGGCGGGAACGGCAGGAAGGCGATGCCGGAGGTGACGGTGACGAAGGTGCCGGCACCCCGCCGGACCAGGTGCGGGGTGAAGGCGTCGACGACCCTGATGGTGCCGAGCAGGTTGGTGTCGATCGTCGTGGCCGCCGCCTCGAAGTGCGCGGGGTCGCGCAGGTCCTCCAGGAGCATGACGCCCGACATCGTCACCACGGTGTCCAGTCCGGGGTACCGGGCGAGCGCGGTGTCCCGGGCGGATGCGACGGAGGCGCCGTCGGTGACGTCGACGCTGATCGAGCCGAAGCCCTCTTCGGCGAGCGCGGAGAGTGCCTCCGGGTTGCGGCCGGCCACGGCCACGGTGCTGCCCGCGGCGGCGAACCGCCGGGCCAGCTCCCGTCCGATGCCCGAGGTTCCGCCGACGACGAGAACGGTGCGGTCGGAGAGATCCACGAGGTCTTCCCTTCAGTGCGCGGCGCCGCAGGCGTTCGGGCCCGCGGCGCAGACGGTGATGCTCGCTGTCTCCTGCGGAAACAGTGCTCTCGCAGTCTTGACGGCATCCGCCGGGCGTGGCAGGTCCCCCGTCTTCCCTGGTCCTGACAGGGCCCCCGCTGGGCCGGGCACACCGCACTACGGTGTGGGTATGAAGGATGAGGAATCCGGCAACCGGCTCGGCAGCTACCTCCGTGCCCGGCGTGAGCTGGTCTCCCCGGAGCAGGCAGGCCTGCCGCCCGGTGGCAACCGCCGCGTACCCGGACTGCGCCGCGAGGAGGTCGCCCTGCTCGCCGGAATCAGTCCGGACTACTACCTGCGCCTGGAGCGGGGCCGTGACAGGAACCCCTCGGTGCAGGTCCTGGAATCACTGGCGCGTGTCCTGCAGCTCGACGACATCGAACGGACGTATCTGCTCGGTCTCGCGGCGGTCCGCCCCAGGGCGCCGCGCCGCAGACGGCCCGAGCACGTGCCGGCGCGGGTGCACCAGCTGCTCGCCCACCTTCAGATCCCCGCGTTCGTCGAAGGGCGCGCCTTCGACGTCCTGGCCTCCAACCCCATGGCGGTCGCGCTCTCCCCCCGGCTGAGGCCCGGCGAGAACCGGCTTCGTTCCCTCCTGCTGGATCCCGAGGAACGGGCCTTCCACCAGGACTGGGCCACGGCCACCGCCGATTTCGTCGCCGCCCTGCGCACCACCATCGGGGACGACACCGACAACTCCCGGTTCGTCGAGCTCGTCGGCGAACTCGCACTGTCCAGCCAGCGGTTCCGCACCCTGTGGGCCCGCCACGACGTCCGCCCTCTCGACGGAGGCACGACCACGGTCCACCACCCCGTTGTCGGCGAACTGCGCCTCCACCGCGACAAGCTCTCCGTCGGCGACGTCATCCTCGTCGTCTACTACCCCGACAAGGACAGCGACAGCGACGAGAAGCTGCAGCTCCTCGCCGCACTCACGGGCACCGGGGCCGCCGGCGGGGCACATGACGGACCGGCGGAGGACCTCCGCGCAGGGACCCCCTGACCAACCCGCCCGCTCCCGGCGGCCCCACCTGCCGGACTGCCGCCGGGGCCACCGGTCGAAGGGCTCCCCAGCCCTCCGGGGATCGGCCGGTGGCGGCGGCAGCGGCGGGCGGGCCCGCCGGACGTCACTTGGAGCCGCGGGTCCAAGTGAGGCCCCAGCCGTACGCCTGGTCGATCAGCATGTGGTTGGAGACCTGCGCCGTCCGCTGGAAGTAGCGGGCCTCCCGCTTGACCACCAGTTCCCCTCCGATGTTCTCGATCACGGCGATCACACAGGCCGTGGCGGGGAAGCCGCACTCCTCCAGACAGAGCTCGATCGGCATGCCGGAGGCCGGGTACAGGGTGGCGACGGCGTCCAGTCCCTGCAGGCTGCCCGCCCCGCTGAACACGAAGGCGAAGACCAGCAGCCGGCGGATGTGCTGCGCGTGGTCCAGGTTGATCCACAGGTTCTCGCCGGTGGCCACCGCGCCCGTGCGGTCGTCGTTCTCCAACTGCACGTACGGCGGCCCGTAGAGGGTGCCGAACTTCTGGTTGATGGCCTGCACGATGCCCTTGCCGCCGTCCTGGAGCTCGTAGAGGCAGGCCAGGTCCAGGTCGGGGCCGCCGCTCCCGGCCCCGGCGCCGGCGAGCTTGCGGAGCCACCCGCCGCGACCGGCGGAGGCGGCCGCCTGGGAGGGGTCGCGGGGGCGCCAGTTGAGGTTGACCCGCATGGCTCCGCCGCTCGCGCCGTGCTTGGTGAGCGACACCGAGGGGGCTTCCTTGGTGAGCGACAGCTTGGTGAGCGAGGGTCCGCCCGGCGCCGCGGGGCCCGCAGCCCCCGGCTGCGGGGGCGGGGCCTGGGG
>NZ_LIQR01000512.1 GCF_001418575.1 Peterkaempfera griseoplana | reverse complement strand
GGCGTCGAGGGGGTTGAGGCGTCCGGGAAGGCCGGGGCCGAGCGCGATGGTGTGCCCGCCGAGCGCGCGGGCTACGGGTGACCATTCGCCCTTGGGGTCGCAGGGGACGTAGATGTGGTAGCCGAAGGCGACTGCCCGCAGGGCCAGGGATTTGGCCAGCGCGGACTTGCCCATCCCGATGACCCCGGCGAGTAGGACGTTGGGGTTGGTGAACCCTTCCAGGCGGCCGTAGAGGGCGAACGGGTCGAAGCAGAACGCCGCCTCGGCGTGGACGTCCCGGCCGATGTACATCCCCGCCGCGCCGAGGCCGCCTTCGGCGAGGAAGGGGTAGGCGCCGGCGGCCAGGGCGGTGGTCATGCGGTGGGCGGCCAGCCGCAGGCCTGCGCCGCGGGCGGAGGCTGGACCGGGCCGCCCGGAGGCGGGGTAGGTGCCGCGCAGGTCCCCATCGTCCTGCCCGGCTCGGCGGCGCAGGCCGCAGTCCGGAGTGGCGGCGCGGGTCTGGCGGCGGGCCGCGGCCAGCGCTCGGGCGGCGCGCCGGCGGGTGGCGCGGTCGGCTTGGTCGGGGGTGAACAGCACGCTGGCGCTGGCGCGCACGAACACGCCTCCTTTCGAGCGGAGGTCAGGGACGGCAGGGACCGTTGCGTAGTTCGGTGGGCGTCACGACCTGGCGGACGCGCACACCGACCGCCAAGTGCCGCTGACATGCGGTCAGCCGAGCCGCCGGTTCGGGTGAATCGCTGTCGCCGGCGCGCCGGTCGGGGCGGGGGGTGGCGTGGTAGGCGGCGTGGAGGTGTTCGGTGGCCTGCCATAGGCGGACGCGGGCAGCGTGCAGGTGGAGGCCTGTGGCGGGCAGGAGTCCGCTGGTGGCGGTGGTGCGTGCGTCGAGCAGGGCGAACAGGGCGGCGGTGTGGGCGTGGAGGGCGTCGAGTTCGGCGCGGTCGGCGGGCCGGTCGTGCTCGGGCAGTGCGGTGTGGTGGTGGAGCTGGAGGGCGCAGGTCGCAAAGCGCAGCAAGTGCGGGG
>NZ_LIQR01000511.1 GCF_001418575.1 Peterkaempfera griseoplana | reverse complement strand
GACAGGTCGGGCGTGGCGCCTGGTCGGCGACGGCCGGTCTGTAAGGGGTGGAAGCGCATGTGACAACTGACACGGTACGGTGCCGTGTCAAAGCGGGAACAGGTCGTCTCGGATGCCGGTTGCAGCCTCTCGGCGGAACTGGGCAGCAGAAGGGGCGACGCCGTGACAGGCAGTGGCAGCGGCAGCGGAGCGGAGCAGCAGGACCGGATCAGGGGCAGGGCGCGCGGCAGCGCCCCGGCACCGCTGTCGATCCTCGACCTGGCGACCGTGGGGGACGGCTACACCCCCGGTGAGGCGCTGCACGCCACCACCGAACTCGCCCGCCGTGCCGAGGAGTGGGGCTACCACCGCTTCTGGGTGGCCGAGCACCACGGCATGCCCGGTGTCGCCAGTTCCTCACCGCCGGTGCTGATCGCCCACCTCGCGGCGGCGACCAGCACCCTGCGGCTCGGCTCGGGCGGTGTGATGCTGCCCAACCACGCCCCGCTGGCCGTCGCCGAGCAGTTCGGCCTGCTGAACGCCCTGCACCCGGGGCGGATCGACCTGGGGCTGGGCCGCGCTCCCGGCACCGACCCGGCGACGGCCCGTGCGCTGCGGCGCGGTGCGGGGGAGGGCGCCGACGACTTCCCGCAGCAACTGGCCGAGCTGACCGGTTTCCTGGACGGGCACTTCCCGCCCGGGCATCCGTACCAGCGGATCACCGCGGTGCCGGGTCCGCTGCCGGACGGCGGCGGCCGCCCGCCGGTCTGGCTGCTGGGCTCGTCCGGGTTCAGCGCACGGCTGGCCGGGCAGCTGGGGCTGCCGTTCGCCTTCGCTCACCACTTCAGTGCGGCCAACACGGTGCCGGCGCTGGATCTCTACCGCTCGTCCTTCCGGCCCTCGGAGGTACTGGAGGAGCCCTATGCGGTCATCGGGGTGAGCGCGGTCGCCGCGGAGACCGAGCGCCAGGCGCTGCGGCTGGCACGCAGCGCCGGGCTGGCCATGCTGCGGTTGCGGCGCGGGCAGCCCGGGCCGATCCCCACCCCGGAGGACGCGGAGGCCTACCCGTACTCGGAGCTGGAGGCCGACTTCCTGTCGGACTGGCTGGGCAATGTGGTGCTCGGGGAGGCGGGCCCGGTGCGGGAGGGGCTGGAGGAGCTGCGGAAGCGGACCGGCGCCGACGAGCTGATGATCACCTCGCACATCCATGGGCACGAGGCGCGGCTGACCTCGTACGGACTGATCGCGGAGGCGTACGGGCTGACCGCCGCCGGGTGAGGGGCCGAGCCGGCTGCTGACGGGGCCCGTCAGCAGCCGGCCAGGCCGAAGAGGCGGGCGGCGTTGCCGTGGCAGACGGCCCGCAGCCAGTCGTCCCCCAGGCCGAGCCCGGCCAGGGCGTCCAGCTGTTCGGCGTAGGGATAGGGGATGTTGGGGAAGTCCGTGCCCAGCAGCACCCGGTCGCCCAGCTCCAGCAGGCGGGGCAGCTCGCCGCGGGGGAAGGGGGCGTCCTGCTCGGCGAAGGCGGTGAAGGCCATGGTGGTGTCCAGGTGCACGCCTGAGTGACGCTCCGTCAGGTCGAGGAAGTCCGCGTACTCCGGCATCCCCAGGTGCGCCACCACCAGCCGCAGCCGGGGGTGTCTCGCCAGCACCGACCCGATCGGCCCGGGGCCGGTGTACTTGCCGGGAGCGGGTCCGGAGCCGCAGTGACAGACCACCGGGATGCCCGCGTCGGCCAGCAGGCCCCAGACGTCCTCCAACAACGGGTCGGCCGGGTCGTAGGCGCCCACCTGGAGATGTGCCTTGAAGACCCGGGCGCCCGCCTCGACCGCCGTGCGCACATAGCCGGCCGCCTCCGGCTCGGGGAAGAAGGTGGCGGTGTGCAGGCAGTCCGGGGTACGGGCGGCGAAGCCGGCCGCCCAGCCGTTGAGCCAGGCCGCCATCCCCGGCTTGTGCGGATAGAGCATCGAGGTGAAGGCCCGGACCCCGAAGGACCGCAGGAGCGCCACCCGCTCCTCCTTCGCGGCACGGTAGGCGATCGGCCAGACCCGGCCGACCAGCGGCCCGGCGGAGTCGAAGTACGCCCACACCTTGGCCAGCACCCGTTCGGGCATGAAGTGGGTGTGCACGTCGATCAGGCCGGGCAGCCCCAGCGCCCGCCAGAAGGCGGTGACCCGCTCCGCCTCACCGGTCGTGCCCGCGTCGGTCGTGTCCGCACCGGTCGTGCCCGTACCGTTCATGTCCGCACCGCTCACGCCGGCACCGCGCGCGCCCGGTCGATGACCGCGGCGGTGTCGGTGCCCGGGGGCAGGGTGCCGAAGGCGCCGCCGTGGTCGCCGCCCAGCCGTGAGGCGCAGAAGGCGTCCGCGACCGCGGGGGCGCCGTGCCGCACCAGCAGCGAACCCTGCAGCACCAGCGCCATCGACTCGACCACCCGCCGGGTGCGGTACTCGATGTCGGCCGGATCGGTGAGCTCCTTCTGCAGCGCCGTGACGGCCGCGTCCAGCCGCCGGTCCGCGCCCGCAGCCAGCCCCACCTCCGCGAAGAAGGCCTCCACGGAGCCGGGGCTGCGGGTCATCGCACGGAGCGCGTCCAGGGCCGCGACATTGCCCGAGCCCTCCCAGATGGACACCAGCGGTGCCTCCCGGTAGAGGCGCGGCATACCGGACTCCTCGACATAGCCGTTGCCGCCCAGGCACTCCATGGCCTCCGCGGCGTGCGCCGGACCGCGCTTGCACACCCAGTACTTGGACACCGCCAGCGCCAGCCGCCGCAGCAGCGCCTCACCCTCGTCGCCGGCCGCGGCCCGGTCGGTCGCACCGGCCAGCCGGATGGCCACCGCGGTGGCCGCCTCCGACTCCACCGCGAGATCGGCGAGCACGTTGCGCATCAGCGGCTGGTCCACCAGCGCCTTGCCGAAGGCCCGGCGGTGGGTGGCGTGGTGGACGGCCTGGACCAGTGCGGCGCGCATCCCGGCGGCGGCGCCGACGGTGCAGTCCAGCCGGGTCATGTTGACCATCTCGATGATGGTGGGGACCCCGCGTCCCTCCTCGCCCACCAGCCATCCCACCGCGCCGTCGTACTCGATCTCCGAGGACGCGTTGGAGTGGTTGCCCAGCTTGTCCTTGAGCCGCTGGAGGTGGATGCGGTTGCGGCTGCCGTCGGGCAGCACCCGGGGCAGCATGAAGCAGGAGAGTCCGCCCGGGGCCTGGGCCAGCGTGAGGAAGACGTCCGACATGGGCGCCGAGGTGAACCACTTGTGCCCGGTGAGCCGGTGGCTGCCGTCCGGCGCGGGAACCGCCGTGGTGGTGTTGGTGCGGACGTCGGAGCCGCCCTGCTTCTCGGTCATCGACATCCCGGCGATCAGACCGCGCTTGGTGCGTGGGTCGCGGAGCCCGAAGTCGTACTCCCGGGAGGCCAGCAGCGGCTCCAGCCACTCCGCCAGCTCAGGGGCGGCGCGCAGCGCCGGCACGGCGGCGTAGGTCATGGAGACCGGGCAGGTGTGTCCCGCCTCCACCTGCGACCAGACGAAGAACTTGGCCGCCCGGGCGGTGTGCGCCCCCGGCTGCTCCTCCTGCCAGGGCGCGGCGTGCAGACCGTGGGCGACGGCGGTGCGCATCAGCTCGTGCCAGTACGGGTGGAACTCCACCTCGTCGATGCGGTGCCCGTAGCGGTCGTGGGTGCGCAGCACCGGCGGGTGCTCATTGGCCAGCCGTCCCCACTCGGCGGCCTGCTCCGTCCCGGCGAGGGTGCCCAGCTCGTGCAGTTCCGGTTCGGCCCAGCCGGCGCCCTCCCGCCGCAGTGCCTCCAGGAGTGCCGGATCGGCTGCGACGTCATGACCGTGCAGCGGCGGGGCCTGGTTGGTGACCTCATGAGTCTGCGGCATGGTGTCCTCCCAGGGCACGCACGGTGAAGGAGAGCAGGGCGGGGACCAGGTCGGTGGGTGCGGCTCCGGCGGCCAGCGGGCCCACGAGTGCTTCGCCGACGGCGCCGACCAGTGCCGCCGCGGTCAGCTCGGCGTCCTGGCGGGGCAGGTCGCCGGCGGCGACGCCGGCGGCGACCTGGGCGGCGATGACATCGCGGAAGGTCCGCCGGAAGACCAGCCGCTCGGCGTCGACGGCCGGGTCCACGGGTTCGGCCAGCAGCGCATAGGCCAGCCGGGGGGATCGCAGGGCGCGGGCGGCGAAGGTCTCCACCACGGCGGTGACCCGCTGCTGGGGGGTCAGCGCCGGGTTGCCGGCCGCCGCGGTCACCGCGGCGACCTCGCCGCCGACCACCGTGCGGAAGAGCTCCACGGCCAGCTCGGCCTTGCCGGTGAAGTGCTGGTAGACGCTTCCGGTGGCGATTCCGGCGCGCTCCGCCACGGCCGCCACCGAGCAGCCGGTGTAGCCCTGCTCGGCCAGCAGCTCCACGGCGGCCCGCAGCAGGGCGTCGCGCCGGCTGTCGAGCCGGGCCTGTACTGCGGGGGTGCGGCGGTAGGGCATATCAAGCATTGAAGCAGCGATTCACAGCTTCGTACAGCGGGTGACGCCCCCCTCGGCCCCGCTCCGGCGGCCGCGTGGCCGAGGGGCGGCGTCGCACGTGGCCGAGATGGGTCTTGCGTCTGCAAAAATTGTGTCCGCGCTCTATGGCGCCACGCGAGTTAAGCTGGGGGCCGGAGAGTAAGGAGGCCCCCGGATGGGCATCGCCGACGACGCCGCCGAGGTCCGAGCCCAGGGCTGGCGCACCCTGGCCGCACTGCACGGCCGGATCGAGGACACCCTGGAGAAGGCGCTGCAGCGGGGCCACGAGCTGTCCGTGGTGGAGTACACCGTGCTGGACGCGCTCGCCCGCCAGGACGGCTGGCACATGCGTATGCAGCAGCTGGCCCGCGCCGTGGTGCTCAGCCAGAGCGCCACCACCCGGCTGGTCACCCGGCTGGAGGAACGCGGCCTGCTCGCCCGCTATCTCTGCGACACCGACCGCCGGGGCATCTACACCGAGGTCACCCAGGCCGGCCGTGAGCTGCTGGAGAGCGCCCGGCCCACCCATGACGAAGCCCTCGCCCGGGCCCTGGCTGAGGCCGCGGATGTGCCCGAGCTCGCCCCCCTGGTGGATGCCCTGGCGGCGCTTCCCAAGCCGCCTGCCCAGGTGGGCTGAGCGCGACAGCGGCCGCCCGCCCGCCGGTGCGGGGCGGCCGGGTTGACGGACCGTCCCGCCGCAGTCGCACGCCCGGTCGCAGCCCGGCCCCGGGGCCCCCTGATCCGGCGTGCCGGGAGGCGGCTCGTCACGCCCGGCGGTGGACGGAGGACCGGCTGCGTCTGCGGAGCGCCCGGGGCTGAGGCGCGGCCTCCGGCGTACAGGCCGGCACATCCGGCGGTGCTGCTCGGTGCGGCACCGCACCGGCCGTGGTCGGGTGGCGTCACACCGCTGTGAGGGTGGCGTCCGGCCAGGTCAGCAGCGCGCGGTGGGTCGGCGGGGGTGCTTGGCTCGGGAAATTGGTCTAGCCCTAGGTCTAGTCCAATCTATTGACGTGGCTTGGACATCACCGCCACTCTGGGGCCCCGGATCCCCGAAGGCGCTCCTCCCCCCGGAGCGCCGGGTACGGCGCATCCCCCCTC
>NZ_LIQR01000510.1 GCF_001418575.1 Peterkaempfera griseoplana | reverse complement strand
CGGTGGTGGGGGGGGGAGGGGCGGCCGGTGCCGGTTCGGCGGCGGGGGCCGGCGGGTCCACGGCGGTCCGGCCCCTGGGCCGGGCCGGCTCGGGAACGGCCTCGTGGCGGGCCGTCAGCGCGGCCGGTCCGAGGACCAGCGAGGTGAGCCGTCCGTCCGCGTCCAACCGGGCCCAGAGCAGCTCGCCGCCGTCCGCGCACTGCACCCGCCACAGTCCGCGGTGCGGCTGGACGGACCGCACGGGCCCGTGCCGCTCCCTGAGCTGTTCGGTCATCAGCTCCAGCCGGTCGACCGGGACCCGGGCCAGCAGCGCGGGGGAGAAGGCGGCAGCCGGCAGCTGCGGCGCCGTCAGGACCGCCGTCAGCAGCTCCTGCAGGGTCCGGTCGGCGGCCGAGAGCCGGCGGCCGTGCAGCAACTGGGGACCGAGAGCGCGCACCATCCCCACGACGTGTCCTCATCTCTTCGGAGGGGCCGACATCCACGGCACTCACTCTCACCGTAAGCAGCCAAGGGCGCAAAACATGGCAACTCACCTGAATGGCGTCAGAACGGATGGCGCCCCGCCGGCGCTGCGGGAACCGTCGCGATCACCTCGGCGGCACCCCCTCCCGAAGTCGGGCCCCAGGCCCTACGCTCGCGCCAGCACTCATACCCACCAGTAGCCGAGCGGTCCGCAGTCGACCGGGCAGGGGGCGCCCCGATGGAGGTCACCGGACGGCTCCGGCAGGCACGCGCCGCCCTGCTGGTCAGCTTCCTCTGCCAGGGCGTGGCCTTCGCCCTGCTGGTCACCCGCATCCCGGCCATCCAGCACCGCTACGGCGTCAGCGACGCCCTGCTGCCGGTCTTCCTCGCCGCCGTGCCGGTGCTCGCCGGGGCCGGTTCCATCGCCTCCGAACACGTCGTCCGGCGCACCTCGGCCCGCGCCGTGCTGCGCACCGTGCAGCCGCTGGTGTGCCTCTCGCTGGTGGGCGTCGGAGCAGGTGACTCGCTGTGGCAACTGGCCCTGTCGCTGGCGGCCTTCGGACTGATGGTCGGCGCCCTGGACGCCTCCATGAACATGCTGGGCGTCGGCCTCCAGCACCGCTACGGCCGCTCCATCATGCTGGGCTTCCACGCCGCGTTCAGCCTCGGCGGCATCATGGGCGCCTCCCTGGCCTGGGCCGGGGCGCACTGGCACCTCACCCTGCTCAGCCTCTTCGGCGGCACCGCGGCGGTGCTGATCCCGGTGTCCGTCGCCGCGTCACTGCGCTACGCCGGACCGCGGGAGCTGGCCGGGGCCGAGCAGGAGGCCGCCGAGGCCGCCGGCCGCTCCATACCCTGGCGTCCGCTGCTGCCGCTCTGCTTCGCCATGGCCGCGGCGTACATCGCCGACGCCACGGTCTCCAACTGGAGCGCCAAGTACCTCCAGGACACCCTGCACAGCTCGGAGGAGCTGGCCACCGTCCCGTACAACGCCTACATGGTCACCATGCTGCTGGGCCGGGCCCTGGGGGACACCGGGGTGCAGCGCTGGGGTGCGGTCGCGGTGGTGCGCGCCGGGGCGCTGCTCTCGGCACTCGGGTTCGCGGTCGCGGCCGTCGCCCCCGAACCCTGGACCGGCATCCTCGGCTTCACCCTGCTGGGGGTGGGCCTCTGCGCCATCGTGCCGCAGGTCTTCGCCGCGGGCGGACGGCGCTTCCCCGAGGCCTCGGACGCGGCGGTGGCCCGGCTCAACCTGTTCAACTACGTGGGCTTCCTGATCGGGTCCCCGCTGGTCGGTGCCGTCGGCGACGCCAGCTCCTACCGGGTCGCGCTGGCCGTGCCGCTGGTCCTGGTGCTCACGGTGCTGGCGGTCTCCCGCACCTTCGCCCCGACCGTGCAGCCGGCGCCCGCCGCCGTGCCCACCGAGGTGGGCTGATCCCGCTCCGCTACCGTGGCGGCCATGTCCGACGCCCTCCCCGCCGCCCAGCCCCGCCTGTCCCCCTGCGGGCTCCGCCTGCAGTGGGACGAGGACGTCACCGCGTACGACTTCGGCCCGGGCCACCCCATGGACCCGGTGCGACTCGCCCTCACCATGCGGCTGGTGGAGGCCTTCGGCCTGCCGGACGCCCCCGGCGTCACCGTGGCGGCCGCACCCCCGGCGGGCGACTCCACCCTGCGCCTGGTCCACGACCAGGCCTACATCGACGCCGTACGCGAGACCGCCGAGCACTGGCAGGACCCCTCCCGCCACCACCTTCGCCGG
Source organism: Peterkaempfera griseoplana (assembly GCF_001418575.1). GTDB lineage: Bacteria > Actinomycetota > Actinomycetes > Streptomycetales > Streptomycetaceae > Peterkaempfera > Peterkaempfera griseoplana. The sequence continues at coordinate 4,638 of NZ_LIQR01000510.1, read as the reverse complement.
GGCCTCGGCACCGAGGACAACCCGGCCTTCCCGGGGATGCACACCGCCTCCGCGCTGATCGCCGGGCAGTCGGTCGCCGCCGCCGAGGCGGTCTGGCCGGCGGCCGGCACCCCCGCCGACCGGCCCCGTTCCCTGCACGCCGTCAACTTCACCGGCGGGCTGCACCACGCCATGCCCGGGCGGGCCTGGGGTTTCTGCATCTACAACGACGCGGCCCTGGCCATCGCCCGGCTGCTGGAGCTGGGCGCCGAGCGGGTCGCCTACGTGGACATCGACGTGCACCACGGCGACGGCGTGCAGCAGGTCTTCTGGAACGACCCCCGGGTGCTCACCGTCTCCCTGCACGAGACCCCCGCCACCCTCTTCCCGCAGACCGGCTGGGTGGGCGAGACCGGCGGCCCGGACGCCCCCGGCAGCGCGGTCAATGTGCCGCTGCCGCCCGGCACCGGGGACGCCGGATGGCTGCGCGCCTTCCACGCCACCGTGCCCGAGCTGCTCGCCGCCTTCCGCCCCCAGGTGCTGGTCACCCAGCACGGCGCCGACACCCACGCCGAGGACCCGCTGGCCCATCTCGCGGTGTCGCTGGATGCCCAGCGCGCCCTGGCCGTCTCCCTGCACGACCTCGCCCACCGGCACGCGGACGGCCGCTGGATCGCGCTGGGCGGCGGCGGCTACGAGGTGGTGGAGGTGGTGCCCCGGATCTGGACCCATCTGACCGCGGTCGCCGCCGGCCGCCCCGTCGACCCGGCGGCAGACACCCCGCCGGAGTGGCGTGCCGAGGTCTACCGCCGCACCCGCCGTCAGGCGCCGCTGCGGATGACCGACGGCAGGGATCCCGTGGCCTGGCGGGACTTCGCGGAGAGCGGCTACGACCCGGCGGACCGGCTGGACCAGGCCATCCTGTCGGTCCGCCGGGAGTGCTTCCCCCTCCTCGGCCTGCTGCCCTGAAGGGCGCCGGCCGCTCACCCGGGCGCTGACCGCCATGCCCCGTCCGCCCCGCGCCGGGCGTGTTCTGACGGACCGCCGGTGCGCACTCCCGCAGCGGCGCGCCGACCGGCGCATCCGCAGGCGCACCCGGTCACCGGGTGCGCCCCCAGTGCTTCGGCGGGCCCCGTGCGGGCCCCATCCCGCCCATGGACGTCGACACCCTGCGCGACCGGCCTGCTACCAGCCGTGGAGCGGTCACCTCCTGCAATCGGCGGTGTCGCGACGGTAGCGATGCCCCGGCATACCCCTCTTCCCACCCGTACCACCCGCAACTACTCTGGGGATACGCGTGCGCTGGCTTCAGTCACCGGAGGGGAAGCCGGTGCTCAGGGCATGCGAAAGGTCGGTGCTGACATGGCTTCTGGCGAGAGGCCTCTCAACGAGGTCAACTTCTTGACCGTGGCAGAGGTGGCCGCGGTGATGCGAGTGTCCAAGATGACCGTGTACCGATTGGTGCACAGCGGGGAGCTGCCCGCCATCCGGGTGGGCCGTTCCTTCAGGGTCCCCGAGCAGGCGGTCCACGACTATCTGCGAGAGTCCTACGTGGGGCGCGAGACCGCGTAGGACGCCCGAGGCGCAGCGCATCCGGCTCAGCGGAAGGACCTGGCGCACCGCGTGTGTGCGACTCGATTACGGCGCGCGCGGTGCGGCAGGTAGGCTAGGGCTTCCGTCAGTCGTATTCGGACTCCAGAGCACCGCGCCGCGGTCGCGAGAGAGTCCCAGTGAGCGAGGGTTGTTCCGTGGGCTCTGTCATCAAGAAGCGCCGCAAGCGTATGGCCAAGAAGAAGCACCGCAAGCTGCTGAAGCGGACGCGTGTGCAGCGGCGCAACAAGAAGTAACAGCGCCCCGATCCACCGGACGCCCGCACCGACCACGGTCGGAGCGGGCGTCCGTGCGTTCACGGCCGCTCCCGGGCGCACTCTCCGGCCGGGCCCGGGACCCCTGCCGCCATGCCGCCGACCGGGGTGATCGGGGCCACACGGTCATGCCGGGACATTCCCCGGCAACGACAAAGCGATACGGTGCCAGGACGGGCAGCGTATTTCTGACGGGAGGGCTGGCGCCTTGGGGAAGGTCGTGCTCGTCACCGGAGTGGCCCGCCAGCTGGGGGCCAGGTTCGTCAGGGCGATCCGGCAGGAGCCGGACGTCGACCTCGTGGTCGGCGTCGACCTCCAGCCGCCCGCGTACGACATCGATCCGCCGCAGGCCCCGGACCGGGCGGCCGCCGACGGGCGGCGGGACCGTGTCGCCGACTATGTCTTCGTCCGCGCCGACATCCGGCGCCCGGCAGTGGCCCGGGTGATCGCCGAGTACTCGGTGGACACCGTGGTCCATATGCAGGTCAGCGCCACCTCGCTGGGCTCCGGCGGCCGGGGCACGGTCAAGGAGACCAACGTCATCGGCACCATGCAGCTGCTGGGTGCCTGTCAGAAGTCCCCCACCGTGCAGCGCCTGGTGGTCAAGTCCACCACCAGCGTCTACGGCTCCGCCCCTCGCGACCCGGCGGTCTTCTCCGAACGGATGCAGCCCAAGACGCTGCCCTCTGGCGGCTTCGCCAAGGACGCGGTGGAGGTCGAGGGGTACGTCCGCGGGTTCGCCCGCCGCCGCCCGGACGTGGCGGTCGGTGTGCTGCGCTTCGCCAACATCATCGGCCCCGCCGCCGACACGCCGCTCGCCGGGTACTTCTCGCTGCCGGTACTGCCGACCGTGCTGGGTTACGACCCCCGGCTGCAGTTCGTCCACGAGGACGACGCGGTGGAGGTACTGCGGCTCGCCTCCCTCGACGCCCGCCGCGGCACCACCAACAGCGGCACCTTCAATGTCGCCGGCGAAGGGGTGCTGCTGCTCTCCCAGTGCGCCCGCCGCCTCGGCCGCCCCACCGTGCCGCTGCTCCTGCCGGCCATCAACTGGGTGGCCGGAGTGGTGCGGCAGACCCGGGTGGCGGACTTCTCGCCGGAGCAGATCCGGCTGCTGACCCACGGCCGGGTGGTCGATGTGACACAGCTTCACGAGACGTTCGGCTACCGGCCCCGGCGCACCACCGCCGAGGCCTTCGCCGACTTCGCCGCGCACCGCGCACCCGGGCTGCTCCCGCCGGAGCGGCTCACCGCCGCCGCCGACCGGCTGGCCGGGCTGCTGCCCCCGGCCGGACGGCCGCACACCACGCAGCCGACGCCGCCGGAGCCCTCGGGCCCGGCCGCTCCGGCGCCGGGCACACTGGAGCTGGACCTGCGATGAGCACCGCGAGGGAGTACGCCATGGGCGACGCCAAGGTCATCCCGATCGACTCGGCCCGCGGCGGCAGCGCGGCGCAGCCGGCAGCGGCGTTCGGGGAGGAGGCCGGGGGCCGCACCGGCGGGCGCCGGCCCTCGCCGCTCTCGGCGCTGCCCTCACCGCCCCGGGACGCCCGGCGGGGTCAGGACCCCTCGGCCGGGGAGGCCCCGGATCGTACGGCGGCCGTCGCCGGCCGGATCGCCGACACGGTGGGCCAGGCCCTGTCCGGGCCGCTCGGCGGCGTCGCCCAGCGGCTGCTGGGCCGGGGCTGGGAGGGCCGGGCCGCCAACGGCCTGGCGTTCCTGCGCCGCCGGATCACCGGTGACTACGAGGTGGACGAGTTCGGCTTCGACCGGGAACTCACCGAGGAGGTCTTCCTCTCGCTGCTGCGCCCGCTGGCGGAGAAGTACTTCCGGGTGGAGGTCCGCGGCGTGGAGAACATCCCGGCCGAGGGCGGGGTGCTGATCGTCGCCAACCACTCCGGGGTGGTGCCGCTGGACGCGCTGATGACCCATGTGGCCATCCACGACCACCACCCGGCCCACCGCCATCTGCGGATGCTCGCCGCGGACCTGGTGTTCGTGCTGCCCGGGGTCAACGAGCTGGCCCGCAAGGCCGGGCACACCCTGGCGTGCAACGAGGACGCCCAGCGGCTGCTGGAGCGCGGCGAGGTGGTGGGCGTCTGGCCGGAGGGCTTCAAGGGCATCGGCAAGCCCTTCGCCGAGCGGTACAAGCTGCAGCGGTTCGGCCGGGGCGGCTTTGTGGCGTCCGCACTGCGCGCCCAGGTGCCGATCGTGCCCTGCTCGATCGTGGGGGCCGAGGAGACCTATCCCATGATCGGCAACGCCAGGACCCTGGCCAGGCTGCTGGGCCTGCCCTATGTGCCGATCACCCCGACCTTCCCCTGGCTGGGGCCGCTGGGGGCCGTGCCGCTGCCCACCAAGTGGACGATCCAGTTCGGTGAGCCCATCTCCACGGACGTCCACCCGCCGGAGGCGGCCGACGACCCGATGCTGGTCTTCAACCTCACCGACGAGGTGCGGGAGACCATCCAGCACACCCTCTATCGGCTTCTGGTGCAGCGCCGCTCGGTGTTCTTCTGAGCCCTCGGGCGCGCGCCCGGGGACACGGCGAACGGGGCCGCCGCCCGCGTGGTGCGGGCGGCGGCCCCGTGCCGTCGTGGGGCCTCAGCCCAGGTTGAGCCCCAGGCCGGGGAGCAGACCGGGGATCAGCGGGGGGACGGTGAGACCGGGCTTGCCGTTGGGGGAGGAGGAGGGGCCTCCCGCCGTGGTGGAGCCGGCCGTGGCGGTACCGGTGGTGCCGGGCGTGGTGCTCCGGCCGGTGAGGCCGCCGGCGAGGCCGTCCACCAGGCCGCCC
>NZ_LIQR01000051.1 GCF_001418575.1 Peterkaempfera griseoplana | reverse complement strand
CCGCAGTCCCCGCCGGGCGCCACCCCCACCCGTCACCCGACGACGGGGGTGCCGAGGCCGTAGCGCAGCCGGCTGCGGTCCGCGGAGTACCGGGTCTCGATCACCCGTACCGGCCCCCGGGTGTCATAGGTCGCCCGGGTCTGCACCATCAGCGGGACGCCCGGCCCCGCCTGGAACCACTGGGCCTCCTCCGGGCCGGGCATCCGGGCGCTCAGATGGTCCACTGCGCCCACCTCGACCCGGCCGATGTCGCCGAGCACCGCCTCGTCACCGCCCTCGACGGGGTCGGGCTCCATGAGCGGGGTGCCCGCCGCCAGCCCGGCCGCGAAGTGGCTCTCCTCGATGGACCAGGGCTCACCGCCCAGCAGCCGCAGCATCCGGCGGACCACCACCGCCTCGCCCGGGCGCAGCCCGAGCCGGTCGGCGATGTCGGTGCGGGCCCGTACGATCAGCATCTCGAAGTCCGCCGTCAGCTTTCGGCCGGCCGCCTGCGCCTCCTCCGTGTACACCGCGGAGGGTCGCGCCAGGCTGTCCCCGGGCCAGGGTTCCGACGGGGAGCGGTATGCGTGGTGGTCCAGGACCGAGCGGTCCTTCAGGAATGTGCCCTTGCCCTGCACACGCGTGAGCAGGCCCTCGTTGACCAGGACGTCGACCGCGAGACGGACGGTGTTCCTGGCCACGCCGTACTGCATCTCGAGTTCGGCCTCGACCGGCAGCGCTGTCTCGCCCTGCCACTCACCGGCCGTGATCCGGCGGCGCAGATCCGCTGCGAGCCGCTGGTACTTGGGCGCCTGCCCAGGTCCTCGGGAGATGTTCACGCGAGGAATGTAGCGATTTCGGCACCACCGCCGGCCGAACGCCGGCCAGCGATCGTCAAGGTTGCCGACCCAGGAATGATTCCCATCACTTGCACTCGGGGGTGGAACCATGCCCGCATCCATCGACGCCCATGGATCAGGACGGCAGCGGACCGGCCGGCGGCCGGGCGGGGACAGACCGGGGGTGTGGGCCAGTACGGCCTCCTTCCCGCCCCGGCCGGGCAATGTCGCCCGCAGCAGAGCACTGACCAGGACCGCACTGGCGGCCTGGGGTGTGGCCGGCCCCGACGAGGGCCGGCTGGCCGACAGCGCCGAGATCGTGGTCTCCGAGCTGGTCACCAATGCGGTGCGGCACGGCCGGGGTGCGGTCTCGCTGGCCCTGGTGCTCACCGCGGAGGCCCTGCAGATCTCGGTCTCGGACAGCGGTCCGGCCATGCCCGCTCCACGGCGGGCCCGCGCCGACGAGCAGGGCGGGCGCGGCCTGCAGATCGTGGCCGCCCTCTGTGAGAGCTGGCGGGTGACCACCCGGCTCAGGGGCAAGACCGTCACCTGCAGACTGGCCCGGGACCGGCCCGCCACCGGCCCGCGAACGCCCGACCGGGCCCCGTGACGGCACACCCCGGCGGCGCCTGGTGCACCCGATCGGGTGCACCAGGCGCCGGAAGCACCGGACAGGCGCGCGACGTCCGCGCGCAAGCCGGTGCACTACCAGCGCGCCGCCGCCGGAATGGGCTCGCCGTACCAGCGCTCGATCAGATGGCGCGCGATGGAGATCCCCGACGGCGGCAGCATCTCGCCGGACTCCCAGCCGGCCCGCAGTTCCTCCCGGCTGACCCAGCGGGCCTCGGAGAGCTCCTCGCCGTCCACCGTGATCCCGGTGCCGTCCGGGTGCGCCCGCGCCATGAACCCCAGCATCAGGCTGGACGGGAACGGCCACGGCTGGCTGCCGACGTACTCCACCTCGGCGACCCGCACGCCCGCCTCCTCGGCCACCTCGCGCACCACGGCCTGCTCCAGCGACTCACCCGGCTCCACAAAGCCCGCCAGCGTCGACCAGCGGCCCTCCGGCCAGAGCGTCTGGCGGCCCAGCAGGCAGCGGTCCTGCTCGTCGGTGACCAGCATGATCACCGCCGGGTCGGTCCGCGGGTAGTGCTCGGCCGCGCAGGAGGTGCAGCGGCGGACATGGCCCGCCCCCGCCTTGCGCGTGGGATGCCCGCAGCGCGAGCAGAAGGAGTGCAGCCGGTGCCAGTTCTCCAGGGCGACCGCATGCACCAGCAGCCCGGCGTCCCGGTCGGAGAGCAGGCCGCCCACCTCGCGCAGTCCCGCGGGACGGGCGTCGCCGTCCAGCCGGCCCGGCAGGGTCTCCCCGGCCAGCGCGAAGTACGACACCCCGTTCTCGTCGCTGCCCAGGAAGTAGCGGTCGCCCTCGTCGGGCGCCTCGAAGGAGGGCACCAGCACCAGCTCGGTGCCCTTGTCGGTGTCCACCACGAAGGCCTCGCCGCCCGCGACGGGCAGCACCCGGGTGGTCGGATGACTCCAGGCGGCCGCCAGCCAGGGCTCGTCGAAGCGATGGTGTGCGGCCCGGTCCACACCTGCCCGGGAGAGTGCGAGGGGTGCTGCCGGTGGTGCTGCATGCTGCGAGGTCAATGCCGTCCCGTCCCGTCCGGTCCGCTCGTCGTACTCACTATGGTCCGGCACCGCGGTGCTCATCGGTCCCGTGCCCCGGCGGGCCAGCGCTCCGCCAGGTCTCCCCAGAGGTAGGCGGAGGTCTCCACGCCCTTGAGCAGCAGGTCGAGCTCCACCTTCTCGTTCACCGAGTGCCAGCCGTCGGACGGCACCGAGATGCCGAGGAAGAGCACCGGTACGCCCAGCACGTCCTGCAGGTCGGCCGCCGGCCCGGAGCCGCCCTCCCGGGTGTAGCGGATCTCCTGGCCGAAGGCCCGGCCCATGGAGCGCACCACCGACTGCAGCGCCGGGTGGTCCAGCGGGGTCAGGCAGGGCCGGGTGGCACCGGGGAAGACGATCTCATGGCGGATGCCGTCGGGCAGCCGGTCGGCGACCCAGTCGCGGACCGCCTCCCTGACCTTCTCCACGTCCTGCCCGACGACCAGCCGGAAGGAGAGCTTGAGATGTGCAGAGGACGGCACGATGGTCTTGCCGCCGGGTCCGGTGTACCCGCCCCAGATGCCGTTGACCTCGGCCGTCGGCCTGGCCCAGATCCGCTCCAGAGTGGTGTACCCGGCCTCGCCCAGGGTGCCCTGCGACCGGGCGACGCCCAGCCACTCCTTCTCGTCGAAGGGCAGCTCGGCGAAGAGCTCCCGCTCCCGCTCGGTCAGCTCCTCCACACCGTCGTAGAAGCCGGGGACGGCCACCCGGCGGTCGTCGTCGTGGAGGGCCGCGGCCAGCCGGGCGGCCTCGGTGGCGGGGTTGGGCACCGCGCCGCCGAAGGAGCCGGAGTGGATGTCCTGGGCCGGTCCGAAGAGGTCGATCTGGCAGTCGGCCAGTCCGCGCATCCCGGTGCAGACGGTCGGGGTGTCGGCGGCCCACATCCCGGTGTCCGAGACGATCACGGTGTCGCAGGCCAGCCGGTCGGCGTGCCGGCGCACCAGGTCGGCGAAGTGCGGCGAACCGGACTCCTCCTCGCCCTCGACCAGCAGCTTGAGGTTGACCGCGGGCGCGGTGCGGCCGGTCGCTGCGAGATGGGCCCGCACTCCCAGGGTGTGGAAGAAGACCTGCCCCTTGTCGTCGGCGGCGCCCCGGCCGTACATCCGCCCGTCCACCACCGCCGGCTCGAAGGGCTCGGTGTCCCAGCCGTCCTCCAGCGCGGCCGGCTGCACATCGTGGTGGCCGTAGACCAGGACGGTGGGCGCCTGCGGATCCCCGGACGGCCACTCCGCGTACACCGCCGGCAGCCCCCCGGGGGCCGTCTCCCACACCTCGGAGACCGGGAACCCGGTCTCCCGCAGCTTCTCCGCCAGCCACTCGGCGGAGCGGCGCACCTCGCCGGCCCGGCCCGGATCGGCCGAGACGGACGGGATCCGCAGCCAGGCCGCCAGATCGTCGAGGAAGGCGTCACGGTGCTGGTCGATGTAGGTGCGGACGGCGCTGTCCGGGGTTCTCGTCATAGAGACGACTTTAGTTCGCCACCCGGTCGGACGGGCCCTGCGGCCCCGCTCCGCAGCCGGCCCCGGGCGTGTGATGCATCACGCCCGGGGCCGGCCGTCGGGGCACGGTGGCGGTACCGGCTCAGTCCGTCCTGCGGACCAGGGCGATCCGGGACCGGGAGAGCAGGGCGGCCAGTGCCACCGCGATCAGCGGCAGCACCACCACGGTGAGCGCCATCTGCGACCAGGGGAAGACGATCGACACCGTGCGGCCGGCCCCCGCCGCCGCCTGTTCCACCTTGCGCAGCGCCACCGCCGGCACCACTCCGCACAGGGCGCCCAGCACCGCGCCCATGGCGGCGATCACCCCGCACTGGAAGCCGGAGAGGGTCCGCCGGATCCGCGGGGCGGCGCCGACCGCGGCGAGGGTGGCGAGGTCCTGCTGGGAGTCGGCCGCGGCCAGCCCGGTGGCGATGCCCGCGGCGCCCAGGGCCACCAGCGCAGCGAAGATCGTCAGCCCCATGGTGGTCAGCGTGCTCCGCCCCTGGAAGCCGCGCTCGACCGCGACCGATCCGTCCGGGGTGATCCTGGCGACCGCCGCACTGGCGCGCTGCTCGTCCGCGCCGGAGGGCGCGGTGGCCGGGTGCCACAGGGAACCGGCCGGCGAGACGGTGAGTCCGGCCCGCTGGGCGGCGGCCGCCGGCAGCAGCGCCTGGGAGGTGAGGGTGGCGGGGGTCCGCACCACCGCGGGCAGCTGCACCCGGTGCGACTTGGGCTTGACGGCCTCGCCGTCGGCCCCGGTCTCGTCGGTCCAGGGTTCGGTCAGCTCCAGGGTGACCTTGCCGTCCTTGACGTACCGGGGGTCGAAGACCACCGCCGTGCCCGCGGCCAGCGCCTTCTGCGCCGCCGGGTCATGAACGCCGAAGAGCACGTTCAGCACCGAGGAGTCCCCCGCCAGGAGCGAGCCGAACCGCGACCCGTACGACGGGTCGTTCGCCGGCCGGCACCGTGCGTCCTCGCGCATCAGCCGTGCCGTCTCCTCCTTGGAGAAGTTGCCAGGGCCGTGCAGCGGGCAGACCCGCTCCGGCGGCATCACCAGGGAGACATCGCCGCAGTTGTCGTCCTCGTAGCAGTCCCCGTGGTAGTTGAGCCGGCTGATGTCCGCGCGCTGTCCCAGGCCGGGGATGCTGCTCTCGACGGCCGCCTCGGCCTGCCGCAGGGCCGCTCCGCCGTCGGCCCGCACCGGGATCTGGTCGAGCGCCACCGAACCGGCGGGCGCCATGGCCTGGTAGTCGCGGCGCTGGTCGGCGGTGGTGCTGGCGGAGTAGAGGCCCACCGCGACCGATCCGGCCACGGCTGCCATCACCGCGGCCACCGCGGGCGCGGTGCGTCCCCGGTGCCGTACCGAGTCGCGCAGTGCCAGCCGGGGGGAGAGCGGCAGCCAGCGGCCCAGCTTCCCGAAGAGGCCCACCAGGAACGGGGTGCAGGTGACCATGCCCAGCTCGGCCAGCATGGAGCCGCCGAGCACCGACGCCGTCCCCTGGCCCGCGGCGGCCCCCAGCACGGCCAGCGCCGCACCGGCCGCCACCGCCAGCAGTCCCAGCACGGCGAGCCGCTTGGACGGGGGCTTGACGCTGCCGCGTCCGGTCAACGCGGCGACCACATCCTGACGGGACGCCTGGACGGCCGGGACGACGGCCGCCAGCACCCCGGTGACCAGCCCGATCACGGCCACGCCCAGCAGGTCCAGCGGATGCAGATCGAAATGGCCGAACCGCTGCCCGGCGTAGTCCTCGAGCCAGGGCCGGCCCACGGCGACGGTCACCGCGGCCAGCGCCACACCGAGCACCGCCCCGGCGATGCCCAGCACCACACCGCCGCCGAGCACCACGCCGCGGATGTGCGACCGGTCACCGCCGCCGGCTGCCAGCAGGCCGAGCTGGCGCCGGGAGCGGCGGGCACCGACCGCGAAGGCAGGGCCGGCCAGCAGCACGATCTCCAGCAGGGCCATACCGGCGACGGTGCCGAGGACGGTCAGGGCGACGGGGTCGCCGAGGGAGCCCTTGGGGGAGTTCCGCTGCGCGCGGTAGTAGGGCACGTCGGCGCGCGCCGGCGGATGGAGCATCACCTGACGGGACGCCACCTGGAAGCCGACGGCGTTGACCTTCTGCACCTGCGGCCAGGTGAAGCCGGCGCCGCCGGGCACCCGGACCAGCCAGCTGTTGCCGCCCAGGGGGCCGCCCCAGCCGGCGCGGGCGTCCTTCTTGCCGGACGCCTCAGCGAGCGGGGCGATCAGCTTGCCGGGAGGCGCAATCAGTTCGCTGCTGTCCAGGGAGCCGGGGTACTCCACGGCCGCGGTGATGGTGAAGGGCCGGGTGAGGCCCTTGACGGTGGTGGTGTCGCCGAGGTGCAGCCCGGACTCCTTGAGGAACGCGCCGGTGGCGGCGATCTCCTGGGGCCTGGTGGGAGCCCGGCCGTCCAGCAGGTTCACGACGCCGTGCCAGACCGGGTCGGTCAGGTCCATCTCGGCGGTCTCGATTCGGGCCAGACCGTGGACGGTGGTCGCGGCGACGCTGGGTCCGCTGATCACCGGCACCACGGTGCTGCCGGCCGGCAGCACCGTGCGCAGCAGCGCGGCCGGATCCCCGGTGGCCAGCCGCTGCTCCTCCGGGGTCGGCCTGCGCTCGCGACGGTCGGCGAGGTCGCTGCCCGCGTCGGGATCGGGGGCCTGGACGATCGCCCGGCCCTGCTGCCAGACGGAGATCTGGGCGTCGGCGGTGCCCATCCGGCGGGTGATCTTCTCCCCCGGGTCGAGGCTTCCGCTCTGGTACACGATGTCGGCGCCGGCCACACCGAGCACCGGCAGCGCGATCATGGCCATCACCAGGGCGCTGCGGCCCTTGGCGCGCAGGGCGTCGCGGCGCGCGATCCGCAGCGCGACCCGCCAGGCGGTGAGCTTCACCGGTCCACCGGTCCCGTGCCGTCCACACCCGCGCCGGCGAGCAGGCTCTCGGCGGGCGCGGACCCTGCCTCGTCGACCACCCTGCCGTCCCGCAGGAAGACCACCCGGTCCGCCCATGCGGCATGGCGGGCCTCATGGGTCACCATCATGCCTGCGGCTCCGGCGTCGCAGCGGGCCCGCAGCACGGCGAGCACCGCCTCACCGGTGGTGGAGTCCAGGGCGCCGGTCGGCTCGTCGGCCAGGACCAGGCGGCGGTCGCCGATCAGTGCGCGGGCGATCGCCACCCGCTGCTGCTGGCCGCCGGACATCTCGTCCGGGAAGCGGTCGGCGAGTTCGGCCAGGCCGAGCTCCTCCAGGGCGGCCAGCGCCTCCCGGCGCGCGGCGCGGGTGGAGAGGCCGTCCAGCTCCCTGGGGAGCGCGATGTTCTCGGCGGCGGTGAGCGCCGGTATCAGGTTGTAGTCCTGGAAGACATAGCCGACGGATCGCCGGCGGACGGCTGCCAGGCGCTTGCGGGAGAGCTCGCCCAGGGACTGCTCCGCCACCAGCACCCGGCCCGAGGTCGGGGTGTCCAGGCCGCCGGCAAGGGTGAGCAGGGTGGACTTGCCCGAGCCGGAGGGGCCCATGACCGCCACCAGTTCTCCGGGGTGGACCGCGAGGTTCACCCCGGCCAGGGCGTGCACCTCCGCGGCGCCCCGGCCGTGCACCCGGGAGACGTTCTCCAGTTTGAGGACCGGAACCGGGCCGGTCGTGGTGTTCCCTGTCATGGTTTCCCCAAGGGGTTGGTTCGCAGGATCGGGTACGGCGGTCTCAGGCCCGTCCGGACCTGGCCCCCCGCCGTCGGACGGTGCGGCCGGGCTGCTCCGGCGCGGCGGGCGCCTCCGGAGCGGCGGGCCCGGGGCGCTGCCGGGCGAGGCGGCTCTCGCAGTGGTCGAGCCACCGCACCTCGGCCTCGGTCTGGAAGATCAGCTGCTCCAGCACCAGCAGCCAGGCGAGGTCCGCGTCCGCGCCGGAGGAGTCGCCCTCCGGCCGGTCGCCGGACTGCTCGGCGGCGAGGGCCCGGGCCTTGAGCCGGGTGTAGTCCTGGAGCGCGCGGACGCTGTGCCGCCGCTGGGCCTGGACGACCTCGCGGACGTCCACACCCGGCACGGTGACCGCCATGGCGAGCTTTATCGCCAGTTCGTCGCGCGGTGGGTTGTCCCGGCGCACGGGGGTGCCGAACCAGGAGCGCACCTCTGCGCGTCCTGTCTCGGTGATGGCGTAGAAGACATGGCCCTCGTCGTCCTCACCGGAGGGCTCCACCAGCCCGTCGCGCTCCAGCCGGCCCAGGGTCGTGTAGACCTGGCCGACGTTCAGGGGCCAGGTGGCTCCGGTGCGGGCTTCGAACTCGCTGCGCAGCTGGTAGCCGTAGCGGGGACCCTGGTCGAGGAGGGCGAGAAGCCCGTGGCGGATCGACATACCGAGTATGTATACCCGGTATGCATCGTCCCCTCAAGCCGCACCGTGCTTCGCCGGGCCTCCCGGGACCCGGACGGCCGCGCGGTACGGTCACCATGTGAGCCAGTTGCGCATCGCCACCTTCAACCTGCTGCACGGACAGCCGCTCGCACCGGACGGGACCCCGCTGCCCTTCCCCCCGCGGCCCGCGGACCCCACGGCGGCCGCCGCCCTGCTGGCCGAGGCCGTGGCCGCGCTGGACGCCGACGTACTGGCCCTGCAGGAGGTCGACCGCTGCCAGCCGCGCTCCGGCCTGGTCGACCAGGCCGCCGTCGCCGCCCGGGCGATGGGCGCGAGCGACTGGCGGTTCGCCGCCGCACTGCACGGCCGTCCGGCCCCCGTCTCCGGCTGGGTCCGCGACGCCTCGGCGGTGGACTTCCGGGTGTACGGGCCCGCCGGCGCCGACGGCGCCCTGGACGCGCCCTCCTACGGCACCGCGCTGCTCACCCGGCTCCCGGTGCGGCACTGGCGGGCCAGGCGCTTCCCGCCCGCTCCCTTCGGGCTGCCGCTGCGGGTGGCCGGCCGGCGCGGGCTGACCCAGGTCCCGGACGAGCCGCGGGCCGCGCTGGCGGCGGTGCTGGAGGGCGACCGGGGACCGTTCACCGCGGTCGCCGCCCATCTCTCCTTCGTCCCGGGCTGGAACGTCGCCCAGCTGGCCGCGATCCGCCGCTGGATCGCCGACCTGCCCCGGCCCTATCTGCTGCTGGGGGACTTCAACCTGGTGGGGGCCGTGCCCCGTACCGTGCTGGGGGGCGCCGCGGTGGTGGAGGGCGTCACCAGGGCGCCACGGCGCGGACGGCGGCGGACGGCCCGCGTGGACGTACCCGCCCTGGGCGCCGTCGCCGCGCTCGGGCCGGAGCCCGCCCTTCCGGCCGGTCCCGGACCCGCCGACGGGCCTGCGGGCGAGAGCGCCGGGACGACCCGGGTGCGCAGTTCCCGCCGGCGGCTGCGGGACCTGCGGGAGGCACGCCGCACCAGGCTGGAGAGGACCGGCCGGGACCGGCCGCGGATCCGCCGCAGTCCGCGGCGGCTGGGCCGCCAGGGACTGCAGGGCTGGCGGGACCTGGCCCGTACGCCGACCTATCCCTCCCACCGCCCGGCCGTCCAGTTCGACCATGTGCTGGCGGTGGGGCTGCGGCCCGCGGCGGTGGGCGCCGCCCTCACCCCCCGGACGCCGATCTCCGACCACCGGCCGCTGCTGGTCCACGTCGACCTCTGAGCGCGCGGACGTCCGCGGCCGGGTCAGCTGCGCTGCGGAATCTGACCGTTGGGGCGGGGCAGCTGCTCCGGCACGGTCACCGGCTCGTACTGCAGCAGCAGCATCGCCGCGTCGTCGCCGAGCTGGCGGCCGACATGCCGGACCACGTCCAGGTGCAGCCGCTCCAGGACCTCGGCCGGTCCGCCGGCCCGGGCGCACTCGGGGAGGCGTTCCAGCAGGGGGTAGAAGCGGCCGGCGCCGTCCCGGGCCTCGATCATGCCGTCGGTGTAGAGCAGCACCCGGTCACCGGGCCGGACCGCCATCCGCCGCACCGGCGGGCGCACCGCCTCCGGGGGCAGCACCCCCAGCGGCGGTACCGGGGTGACCGGCTCCAGCAGACGGACCGGCTCACCGTCGCGCAGCAGCGCCGGCGGAGGGTGCCCGCAGTTGACCATCTCGGCGACGCCGTCCGGTCTGACCCCGATCAGGACCAGGGTGACGAACTCCTCGCCGAGCAGATCATGGCCGTTCTCCCGCAGCGACCGGTCCAGGCTGTCGGCCAGCCAGGCGGCCACCCGGTCCAGCTCGTGCTCCTGGTGGGCGGCCTCCCGGAAGGCGCCCAGCACGGCTGCCGCGGTCTCCACCGCGCCCAGTCCCTTGCCGCGTACGTCTCCGACCACGGCGCGCACCCCGTGGCGGGTGTTCACCACCTCGTAGAGGTCGCCGCCGATCCGGGCGTGCGCGGCCGCGGCCGCGTAGTGCACCGCGGCGCGTACGGTGCCGACCCGCTCGGGGACCGAGCGCAGCAGCACCCGCTGGGCGATCTCGGCGACCAGCCGGGCGTCGGCCAGCGCCCGCTCCTGACGCATCCGCAGCACCGCACTGACCCAGCCGATCAGGGTGACCAGCACGATGGCCAGCACACTGGCGGTGTGCACGGACTCGGTGAGGACCCCGTTGTAGGCGGCCATCGAGAAGGCACAGAGCAGGGTGACGCCGCCGATCAGCAGCGGGTACCAGGTCCGCCGGCAGACCACGGCTGCCAGGGCGGGGGCGGAGGTCAGCGCGGGCTCGACGGTCACCTCGGTCTTGCTGAACCAGTCCAGCGCCATGATGAGCACCAGCGCAAGGAAGGGCAGTGCCAGGGCCGTTCGGGACCAGCCCCCGGCGAGCAGCTGCTTGAGGCGGCGGAGCCGCCCGGTCACGCTCAACGTCGGATTCTCCAGCGGGAAGCGCCCTTGTGGCGGTGACTGAGGGTTAAGGGCAGAGCTTGCAGGTGGCCGGGGAACGGGGGTGACCGGTTACCGACCCCACAATAGGCGCGAAAAGTGCAAGCCGCACAGGTATTTCCCAACTTTGTGACGGCTTGGGTGCTCTCCGTGACCTATTCATCACTGTTCCCGGTCAGGATGCGTTCCAATGCTGTTCGGTCCGGAAGATCTGACGGACATTCGACCCGGCCGCTGCGGACGTACAGAAACGCCGCCGTGACCTGCTCCAGCGGCACCCCCTGCTGCTCCGCCCAGGCCAGCCGGTAGATGGCGAGCTGCAGCGGATCCGCGGTCTCCCGCCGGTTGGTCTTCCAGTCCACCACCTCGAAGCGCGGGCCCTGCGGTGACGTTGCGTCGCCGCCCTCGGCCCGGTACACCGCATCGATCCGGCCGCGTACCACCCGTCCCCCCAGCACCAGCTGGAAGGGGGCCTCCACCTGGTAGGGCGTGCGCTCGGCGTACGGGGTGCGCAGAAACGCCTCCTTCAGCCGGGCCAGGTCGCGCTCGTCCTCGATCCCGTCGTCCTCCGCCCCGGGCAGGCCGTCCGGCTCAATCAGCATCAGCGGCTCGAAGCGTGCCTCCACCCAGGCGTGGAAGCGGGTGCCGCGCCGCGCCGCGGGCTGCGGCGGCCGCGGCATCGGCCGGGCCAGCTCACGGGCGAAACCGTCCGGGTCGGCGGCGAGCCGCATCATTTGGGAGGCGGAGAGCGAGGCCGGCAGCGGGACCTCCGCGACAGCCCGCCGGGACCGCTCCAGCTCCCCGAGCAGCACCGTGAGATCACGGTCCCAGGACTCCACCACCCGGCGGTCCTCCACGGTCCGCACCTGCGACGGCTGCTGCGGCACCAGCCCGTCCAGCCGGGACCGGACCACACCGGCGGCCAGCCGGCGGGCCTCCCGGGCCGACGGGTCCAGCGGCAGCGGCCACGGCAGCTCGGCGGCCGACACGAGGGCCGGGTTCTCCGCGCCGTCCTCCGGCGGGTCCGCCCACACCTCCACCTCACCCGCCGCGCCCGGCCGCTCGCAGTGCTCACGCAGCTGCTCCAGGAAGTCCGAGGGACCGAGCGGCCGCTTACGGGAGGCGCCCCACCAGTGGCCCGAGGCCAGCAGCAGACTCCGGGGCCGGGTGAAGGCCACATAGCCGAGCCGCAGCTCCTCCGTCGCCGTCTGCCCGCGCAGCGCCGCGGTGAACTCCTTCAGGCCCTTGGCGGTCCACGGCGGCGCCGCCGGGAGGGTGTCCGCGTCGCCCCGCAGGGCGTACGGCAGCACCTGCCTGCGGCTGGTCCAGCGCTCCCGCGGCCTGCTGCTGGGGAAGACGTCCTTGACCAGGCCGGGCACCGCCACCACATCCCACTCCAGCCCCTTGGACTTGTGGGCGGTGAGCACCTTCACCGTGTCCTCGCCGCCGGGCAGGGTGTTGTCCAGGCCCCGGTCGTACTCCTGCGCGGCCCGCAGAAACGCCAGGAACGCGCCGAGCGACGGATCGCCGTCGAGATCCGCGAACGAGGCCGCGACATCCAGGAAGGCATGCAGGGTCTCCCGGCGGCGGGCGGCCAGCGCATGCGGGGAGGCGGCCAGCTCCACATCGAGTCCGGTCACCGCCAGCACCCGGTGCAGCACATCCATCAGGGGATCGGCCAGCGAGCGGCGCAGCTCCCGGATCTCCCTGGCCAGCCGGGCGAAGCGCACCCTGGCCTCCGCCGAGAACGGCAGCTCGTCCTGCTCGGACACGGTCCCCGGGTGCAGAAAGGTCTCCAGGGCGTCGGCCAGCGAGACCACCTCGGTGGGGTCCGCCTCCGCGACCGCCTCCGCCAGCCGGTCGGCGCCCCCGCCGCGCTCCACCCGCACCAGGTCGCGGGCCCGGCGGCCCAGCAGCGCCAGATCACGGGGGCCGATCCGCCAGCGCGGGCCGATCAGCAGCCTGACCAGGGCCGCGTTGGCCGTGGGATCCTGCAGCACCTCGCAGGTCGCCACCAGGTCGGCGACCTCCGGCAGGTGCAGCAGTCCCGACAGGCCCACCACCTCCACCGGTATCCCCCGCTCCACCAGCGCCGCATGGATGTCCGGGAACGCCGCCCCGCCGCGGCAGAGCACGGCGATCCGGCCCGGCGCGGTACCGGTGCGCACCAGATGGGCGATGGAGTCGGCCAGCCAGTCCACCTCCTCGGTGTGCCCGGGCAGCAGCGCACAGCGGACGAAGCCGTCCTGCTCCGCCCCGGGGGCCGGGCGCAGCGCCTCCACGCCCTCGTGCATCTCCCGCAGCGGCGCGGCGAGCCGGTTGGCGAAGTCCAGCAGCCGGCCGCCGCTGCGGCGGTTCTCACTGAGCGAGTACCGCGCCGCGGGGACGCCGTCCGCCCTGGGGAAGTGCTCCGGGAACTCGTCCAGGTTGGCCACCGAGGCGCCGCGCCAGCCGTAGATGGCCTGGCAGGGGTCGCCCACCGCGGTGACGGGGTGGCCGCCGTCGTACTCGGGACCCCGGCCGAAGAGGCCCGCCAACAGCAGCCGCTGGGCGACCGAGGTGTCCTGGTACTCGTCCAGAAGCACCACCCGGAACTGGTCGCGCAGCAGCCGCCCCACCTCCGGCCGGGTCTGCGCCAGGGTCGCGGCGGCGGCGATCTGGTCGCCGAAGTCCATCAGCCCCGCGGCCTGCTTGCGGCGCCGGTACTCCTCGACCAGCCCCAGCAGCTCCCCCCGCCCCCGGGCCGCCTCGGGCACCCGGCGCAGCTCCTCGTTGGTCAGCTTCACCTCGGCCAGCTCGTCCAGCAGCGCCAGGTCGTACGCCCGCAGCCGCTCGGGGTCCACCAGGTGCTCCGCCAGCTCCCCGTCCAGCGCCAGCAGCTCGGCGACCACGGTGGGGACGGTCCCGGTGAGCGCCGTGTAGGGCCCCCGGGCGGACTGCAGCACCCTGGCCGCCAGCTGGAAGCGGGTGGCGTCGGCGAGCAGCCGGACGTCGGGCTCTATGCCTATCCGCAGGCCGTGCTCGGTGAGCAGCCGCCCGGCGAAGGCGTGGTACGTGGAGATCTCCGGCTCGCCCAGGATGTCGCCGTCCTCGCCCGGCTCCGTACCGGAGACCCCGGCCCTGGCCAGCGCGGTGCGCACCCGCTCGGCCAGTTCACCGGCGGCCTTGTTGGTGAAGGTGAGCCCCAGCACCTGCTCGGGCCGCACCAGGCCCCGCCCCACCAGCCAGACCACCCGCGCCGCCATCACCGTGGTCTTGCCCGACCCGGCCCCGGCGACCACCACGGCCGGTGCCATGGGCGCGGTGATCGCCGCCAGCTGCTGGGCGGTGAAGGGGATGCCCAGCAGCTCCTTGAGCTGCTCGGGGCTGGCGATGGCGGCGGACACCCGAGCAACGGTAACCGGAGCCACGGACAGTCCGTCGGGGCGGCCTTCGGCCGGTCAGGCCGCGGAGCCGTGGTTGATCAGGCTCTGGAGCTTGGACACGTCCAGGACGTCGTCCGGTGAGGGGGCGTGCGCGGCCACCGGGACGCCGTAGTCGCTCAAGGTCATCGAGAAGGGCTCGCCACCCGTGGACGCATGCACCTTGACGATGTACGGCTTGCCCTTGGTCGCGACGAACACATCGGCCGTGTCGTCGCTGCTGACGGAGTGCAGTGTGACGACCGGGACGCCGTCCACCGTGGTGAGCGCGCCCTTGCTGACCTTCTCCTCGGCGTCCGGCGTGTTGATGTCCGCGAACATCTCGTCCAGGTCGCAGAACGAGGCCATGTCCTTGAGATCGGCGTCGCTCGACCTGCCTGTCAGATAGCGGCCCTTGAACAGCTCTGCCGCGGCAGCCCCCTTGGAGCCGACCATCGCGTTCCAGAACTGGGCGTCAGGCTTCATCCAAACCTTGGCAGCGACCTTGATGATCTCGACGTGGCCGCGCCCACTCATGCCGATCTCACCGACGCAGTTGCCGGTGCGGTCCAGCGCCACGTGCCCGGAGAGCCGCTGCTTGTCGGCAAGACCGTCGAAGGTCACCGTGAGGGACTGCGCGCCTGCCAGGGCCTGCTTCCCCCGCCGGTAGATCTCGTCGGCCGGCAGCGTCTCGATGCCCGGGGCTGCAGGAGCGCTCGCGGAGGGCTTGACCCCGGAGGCGGTCGCGGACGGCTGCACCGCCGCACCGGTCGACGTACCGCGACCAGCACAGCCGACCAGACCGACCACTGCTGCGGAGCAGCCGAGAGCAGTGGCTATCAGCCGGGTCCCACGCATACGCACCTCCGTTCGGACACAAAACGCCTGTCAGGACGCGCGTGACGCTAGCAGCCCGGTCGGACAACCCTCATCGCAATTCCGCTGCTCACTCCACGATCTGGCGCCCCTCGGGCCGGGCGGAGCAGCTGCGGGTGAAGGCGCAGCGGTCGCAGCCGGAGCCGGTGGTGGGGACGAACCGCTCGTCCAGCACCCGGCCTGCGGCCTCGGCGAGCAGCTGCTCGATCCAGGGCTCCGCCGGCAGCGCCTCCTGGGCCTGCACCTTGGGCTGGTCGCCGCCCTTCTGCGCGGTGCGCAGCTGGACGAGTTCGGCGCCCCCGGGCCGGGCCGGTGCGCCGTCGGTGAAGCCCGGCAGCCCGTCCAGCGCGCCCTCGCGCACGGCCAGCTGGTACACGGCGAGCTGGGGGTGCTCGGCGACCTCCGCGGCGGTGGGGACGGTCTTGCCGGTCTTGAAGTCCACCACATAGGCCAGCCCTGCGGCGTCCCGCTCCACCCGGTCCATGGAGCCGCGGATCTCCACGGCGCGGTCGCCGATCTTGAGGGTGACGTCGAAGGCGTGCTCGGTGGCCACCGGCTGCCTGCCCCGCTCCAGGGTGTGCCAGTGCAGGAAGCGCTCCAGTGCGGCCCGCGCCTCCCGGCGCTCCTGCTCGGACTTCCACGGGGCGTCGAAGGCCAGCGCGTCCCACACTCCGTCCAGCCGCTCCATCAGCACCGCGAGGTCGGCCGGGGTGCGGCCGGAGCCCACCTCGTCGGCCAGCACATGCAGCACATTGCCGAAGCCCTGGGCGGCGGAGGACGTGGTGCGGGCGCGCACCTCGCGGTCGAGGAACCACTGCAGCGAGCAGTCGTGGAGTTGCTCCACCGAACTGCCCGACAGCTGCACCGGCCGGTCCGGCTCCCGCAGCGGGACCTCGGCCGCGGTCGGCTCGACCATGCCCCACCAGCGGTCCGGATGGGCGGAGGGCACCAGCGGGGTGCCGTCCTCGCCCTCCGCGGCGGCCAGCAGCGCCAGCCGCTCCGCCGCGGCCCGGCGCAGCTCCGGGGTCGCGGCGGGGTCCACGCTGGTGGCGCGCAGCTCGGCGACCAGGGCGGGGACGGACAGGGGGCGGCGCGGCCGGTGGGTGACGTCCTCGACGCGGGCCGGCGGCACCCGGCGCAGCACCCGGCCCTGCCGGTCGGTCTCCTCCCGGTAGAGCTCGCGCAGAAAGCGGGAGGGCTTGTCGCCGTCGTCCGCCTGCGCCTTGACGGCGGTGACCACCAGCCGCTCCCTGGCGCGGGTCACCGCCACATAGAACAGCCGCCGCTCCTCGGCCAGCAGGGCGCCGGGGGTCAGCGGTTCGGCGAGGCCGTCCCGGCCGATGCGGTCGGCCTCCAGCAGTGAGCCGCGGCGCCGCAGGTCCGGCCAGAGTCCCTCCTGGACCCCGGCCACCACGACCAGCCGCCACTCCAGGCCCTTGGCGCGGTGGGCGGTCATCAGCCGCACCGCGTCCGGGCGGACCGCCCGGACGGCCAGCGTGTCCGCGGCGATGTCCTGGGCGTCCAGCTCCTCCAGGAAGTTGAGGGCGCCGCGGTGCCCGATGCGCTCCTCGGCGCGGGCGGCGGTCTCGAACAGGGCGCAGAGTGCGTCCAGGTCCCGGTCGGCGTTGCGGCCGGCCGGGCCGCCGCGCAGTGCCGCCCGCTCCAGCCGGTCCTGCCAGCGGCCGCTGCCGTCCCACAGCGCCCACAGCGCCTCCTCCGCGGAGACGCCACCGGCGAGCATCTCCCGCACCTTGCGCAGCAGCATCCCCAGCTCCCTGGGGCGGCGGGCGTAGGCCGGGTCGAGGGCCACCAGCCGCTCGGGCTCGGCCAGCGCCTCCCGGATCAGCTCCGCCGCGGGGCGTACGACGGCGGGGGCGGTGTCGCCGCCGCGCAGCGCCGCACGCTCCTCCTCGCGCAGGGCACGGCCGAGGCGGCGCAGGTCGGAGCCGTCCAGGCCGCACAGCGGCCCGGTCAGCAGGGTGTGGGCGATCTCTGCGGTGAGCGGGTCGGGGTCGTGGCCAGGGACGGGGTCGTGGGCGGACGCCGCGGCGTCGGCGTCTGCGTCGGGACCCGGGTCGGCAACCGAGCCGGGTGCCGGATCGGCGTCGCCGTCCCCGTCCACCGGCGTGCCGGCGGAGGCGGTCCACTGCGTACCCGCCCTGGCGCGGGCCGCCCCCTGGGCCGCCACCCGCAGGGCCAGCAGCAACGGTGCCACGGCCGGCTCGTCGCGCAGCGGCAGATCGTCGCCGTCGGTCTCCAGCGGCACCCCGGCGGCGGCCAGCGCCCTCCGTACCCCCGGCATGGAACGGCCGCCCGCCCTGACCAGGACGGCCATCTCGCCCCAGGGCACCCCGTCCTCCAGGTGGGCGCGGCGCAGCAGGTCGGCGATGCCGTCCAGTTCGGCGCCGGGGGTGGGGTAGGTGAGCACCTCCACTTTGCCGCCGCCCCTGGCGGGACTCGGCGAGCGGTGGGCGGCGAGGGCGGCCGCGGGCAGCCTGCCGACCGGCATCCGGCGGGCGACCTCGCGGGAGGCGGCCAGCAGCACCGCGCCCGCGCGGCGGGAGACCCGCAGCACCTTCACCTCGGCCGGGCTGCCGTCGGCGCGGGGGAAGACGGAGGGGAAGTCGAGGATGCCGTTGATGTCGGCGCCACGGAACGCGTAGATCGACTGGTCGGGGTCGCCGACCGCCACCAGGTCGCGGCCGTCGCCGGCGATGGCCCGCAGCAGCCGCACCTGGGAGGGGTCGGTGTCCTGGTACTCGTCGACGAAGACCACCTCGTAGCGGGCACGCAGCTCGGCGGCGACCTCCGGCCGCTCCGCCAGCAGTACCGCCCGGTGCACCAGCTCCGCGTAGTCCAGGACGCCCTGCATGTCCAGTACGTCCAGGTACTCGGCGTAGAAGTGGGCGGCCGCGGCCCAGTCGGGACGGCCGTCGCGTGCGGCGAACCGCCGCAGGTCCGCCGGATCCAGCGCCAGCTCCCGGCTGCGGGCCAGCACCGCGCGCACCTCGTCGGCGAAGCCGCGGGTGGTGAGGCAGGCGCGCAGCTCTCCGGGCCAAGTGAACCGGTCGGCACCGCGCCGGGCGTCCTCCGCGTCGCCCGCCAGCAGCTCGCGCACCATCACGTCCTGCTCGGGACCGGAGAGCAGTCGCAGCGGATCGGCGAAGAGGTCCGGGTCCTGGTGGGCCCGGACCAGGGCGTAGCAGAACGAGTGGAAGGTGGTCGCCTGCGGCGCGGCGCCGCTGCCGCCCAGTCGGCCCGCCATCCGGTCGCGCAGTTCCACCGCGGCCTTGCGGCTGAAGGTCAGCACCAGGATCCGCTCCGGGCGGGTGCCCCGGGCGATCCGGCCGGCCACCGCCTCCACCAGGGTGGTGGTCTTGCCGGTCCCCGGCCCGGCCAGCACCAGCAGCGGCCCGCCGGGATGGTCGGCCACCGCCTGCTGGTGGACGTCCAGCACCGGCGGCACCGGCGGCTCCAGCGGGGTGCGCACCAGGCGGAAGGGGGAGGCGGGAGAGGACAAGAGCGGTTCCTGTGGGGCTGCGGGACGTGCGTACGGACCCCGTGCGGGGGCCGGGCGTGACGGATGGGGCGGACTCCGCCCCGTGTGCCGCTGACGGTCCCTGGGGGATCCGTACGGCTCGAGCCTACGATCCTCCCCCGTCATTCACGGATGCGTCAGCCCTTCCGGGAAACACTCACCCGTTCGAGAGGGCGTGCGTAGACTCCGCCGCGCGCGCCCCCTGCACGGGCGCGCCACCGCCCCGCCCGGCCCGGTGCGCGGGACCCTGACGGAATGTTCCGGTCACCGCCCGTCCCATCGGGCCCGTGCCATGTCCACCCTGGGAAGGTCCTCCGCGGCCGACGAGCCCCTGGCCGGACCTCGTCCCCGGGAGTGCCGCAGCGGGGTGCCCTCCTCGCGGTAGTGCGCCAGCGCCCGCTGCTCGTGGCCGGGCAGCAGCGCACCGTCGGCGCGCACCACCCGCCACCAGGGGACCGCGCCGCCGTAGAGCGCCATCACCCGGCCCACCTGCCGGGGGCCGCCGTGCTCCAGGAACTCGGCGACGTCCCCGTACGTCATCACCCTGCCGGGAGGAATCCGCTCGGTGAGGTCCAGCACCCGCTCCGCGAACGGCGGGATCTCCGCCCCCGCGCCCTCGTTCGCCTCATCCGTCACCCGGGCGATTCTGCCGCACTCGGGGAGCCGGAAGGAGCGCCGCGAGATACGTCACAGCCCCGCGGCGCCCCCCGCCCTGCATGCGCTCTCCGGGCATGCCACCATCTTCGGGGCGGTGACAGGTGATACGAGGACATGAGCAGATGACGGGCACGACCGGCGACGAGTCCGGCAGGGCGACGGCCGAGCCCCGCGAAGCCGTGCCCGCAAACGCCGAACCCGAGAGAATCTCCCTGGTCAAGGCGGCTCCGCGGCCCCGCACCGCGGGCTCGCACATCTCCGTCGACGAGCCCCTGCTCGCCGCTCGGGTGCACCGTCCCTCGGACCTGATCCGCTTCGGCGCGGGACTGCTGGGCGTCATCGCGGTCTTCGTCCTGGCCAACATCGCCCAGAACACCACCACCGGCATCGAGAACGACATCACCGTCGGGGCCACCAAGGTCCCGGGCTTCTTCACCAATGTGGCGGGCTTCGTCTCCAGCGTCGCGGTGCTGGTGGTGCCGGTCGCCTTCGCCGTGGAGCGGCTGATCAAGCGCGACGGGCTGCGGGTGGCGGACGGGGTGCTGGCCGCCGTCCTGGCCCACGGGCTGTCGCTCGGGGTCGACCTGTGGGTGGCCGAGGCCGCCAGCGACAACATCCGCAACGCCCTCACCCGCATCCCCCAGCCCGGCGGCAGCCTCACCGACCCCGTGCACGGCTATCTCGCCCCCGTCATCGCCTATATGACCGCGGTCGGCATGGCCAGCCGGCCCCGCTGGCGGGTGGCCCTCTGGGCGGTGGTCGTCCTCAGCGGCGGCACCGAGCTGATCAGCGGCTACACCACCCCCCTCTCCCTGGTCCTCACCGTGCTGCTCGGGTGGACGATCGCCTACGGCACTCTCTACGCCATCGGCTCGCCGAACGTTCGACCCACGGGGGAGAGCCTGCTCGTCGGACTGAACAAGGTCGGCTTCTCCCCGCTCAGCGCCCACCGGGCACCGGACGCCCCGGGGGGTGCCCGCCGCTACTACGTGGTGCAGGCCGACGCCCCACCGCTGGACGTCCATGTCATCGACCGCGAACAGCAGGCCTCCGGCTTCTTCTACCGGCTGTGGCGGCGGCTCCAGCTGCGGTCGGTCGCGGTGCGGCGCGGCCCCCAGTCACTGCGGGAGGCCCTGGAGCGGGAGGCCCTGATCGCCTACGCGGCCTCAGCCTCCGGTGCCCTCACCCCCCGGCTGGTGGCCACCTCGGAACTCGGCCCCGACGCCGTCATCCTGGTCTACGACCACAGCGACGGCCGCACCCTCGACGAACTGCACGACCACGAGGTCACCGAACCCCTGATGGTCTCCATCTGGGAGTCGGTCCGCGCGCTGCACGACCGGCGGATCGCCCACCGCAGGCTCACCGGTGAGTCGCTGCTCTGCACCGGTCAGGACACCGGGCGCCTGGTCAACCTCTCAGGCGGCGACATCGCAGCCGGAGACCTGACCCTGCGCATGGACCTCGCCCAGTTGCTGACCACCTTCTCCCTGCGCACCGGCCCCGAACTGGCCGTGGCGGTGGCCGCCCGGGTGCTCGGCCCCAAGCGGGTGGCGTCCGCCCTGCCGCTGCTCCAGCCGGTCGGCCTCAGCCGGACCACCAGGACGAACCTGCGGCAGTCCAACCGGGAACGCAAGACCCAGGCGCAGTCGCTCGCCGACGCGCAGGTCGCCGCCGGTGAGAAGACCCGGGCCGACGCCAACGAGGAACTGGCCACCACCACCTTCGACCTGCTGGCACGGATCCGCGAGCAGATCCTGGAGATGGTCCCGGAAGCCCCGGTCACCCCGGTCAGACTGCAGCGTCTCAAGCCGAAGACGCTGGTCAGCGTGGCCGCCGGCACCTTTGCGATCTACTATCTGCTCGCCAAGTTCCCGGCCACCCAGATCGACTTCACCGATATGCACTGGGGCTGGGTGCTGGTGGCCTTCGCCGCCGAGGTGCTCAGCTTCGTGGCCGCCGCCATGAGCCTGATCGGCTTCGTGTCCGAGCGGCTGTCCTTCGGCAACACCCTGCTGGCGCAGGTCGCGAGCTCCTTCGTACGCCTGGTGGCCCCGGCCGCGGTCGGCGGTGTGGCGCTCAACACCCGCTTCCTGCAGAAGTCCGGCATCCGGCCGGTACAGGCGGTGGCCAGTGTCGGGGCCTCGCAGCTGGCCACCCTGGCCTCGCACATCCTGCTGCTGCTGACCTTCGGCTACATCAGCGGAACCGAGCAGGGCAAGGACCTCTCGCCGTCCCGCACGGTCATCGCCGGACTGCTGACCGCGGCCGTGCTGATGCTGGTCGTCGCGGCCGTGCCGCCGCTGCGGCGCTTCGTGGTGACCCGGCTGCGTTCCCTGCTCGCCGGCGTCGTCCCCCGGATGCTCGACCTGCTGCAGCGGCCCTCCAAGCTGGTGACCGGCCTGGGCGGCATCCTGCTGATCAATGTGGCCTTTGTGACGTGCCTCTACACCTCGGTCAAGGCGTTCGGCGGCACCGCGGGGATCGCCTCGGTCACGGTGGTCTTCCTCACCGCCAACGCGGTCGGCTCCGCCGTACCGACGCCGGGCGGGGTCGGCGCGATCGAACCCGCCCTGATCGGCGCGCTGGTGGGGCTCGCCGGAGTACCCATCCAGATCGCCACCCCCGCGGTGCTGCTCTACCGCATCTTCACGCTCTGGCTGCCGCTGCTGCCCGGCTGGGTCTGCTTCGGCCACCTCCAGCGGCGTGGGCTGCTCTGACCCCGCGCCGGGTCCGGTGACGGCTCACGGCGGACCGGAGCCGTTGAGCCACAGCGCCCCGTAGCCGGCCGAGACCAGCGCCACGGCGCCGAGGACCAGGACCGCCCGGCGTGGGCGCAGCCGGGCGAGGGCCAGAGCGACCGGGAGCAGCAGCGGGAAGGCCGGCATCAGCAGCCGGGGCTTGGAGCCGAAGTAGCCTGCGCCGGTGAGCGCCAGGGCGAGCACGGCGGTGGTGTAGGCGAGCAGCGGCAGCGGCTGGCCCTGGCGGACCCCCCGCAGCCAGAGCCAGAGCAGCAGCGCCACGGCCACCAGCAGACCGACGCCGCCCACGAAGGGCGGTGCGGTGAGCCGGCCGCCGACGAAGCGGGCGAAGGCCGCACCCCCGTCGAAGCCGTTGCCCCAGCCGCCCTGGACGTCCGGATATCCGGTGACGCTGCCAGTTCTCACGCCCACCCAGGCCACATAGCCCAGCCAGCCGGCAGGGGCCAGCAGGGCCCCGGGGAGCATCCAGCGGTCGGACCGCCAGGCGGCGCGGTCGCGATGGAGCGCCAGCGCGGCGGCCGCCCACACCGCCGCCACCACGGCGGCACCCACCGGCCGGGTCAGCCCGGCGAGGGAGGCCAGGGTTCCCGCCCACAGCCAGCGGCCGGTGAGCACGGCGTAGAGGGACCAGGCGGCGAGGGCCGTGAAGAGCGACTCGGTGTAGGCCATCGACTGGACGATGCCGACGGGCAGCACCGCCCAGAGCACCACGAGGAGGATCCCGGTGCGACGGCCGTACAGCCGGTCCCCCACCGCGAAGACGCCCCAGGCGGCCGCCAGGGAGGCAAGCCAGCTCACCGCAAGGCCGGCGTCGGCCGTGCTCAGCGGGGTGAGAGCCGCGAGGGAGTGCTCCAGCCAGGGCAGCAGGGGAAAGAACGCCAGGTCGGAGTGGACCCGCCCACCGGAGAGGTGAAGGGTGTAGCCGTAGCCGTGCTCGGCGATCCGCTGGTACCAGAGGGAGTCCCAGCGCCCGGAGAGCAGCTTGTGGGCGCTCTTGCCCGCGGTCTGCGCCCAGATCGCCAGGACCACCACCCCCAGGAGGCGGACCGCGGCGAAGGCCAGCAGCGCGGGGGCGGCACGCCGCACCGCGGTTCCGGGTCGCGGAGGGCTTCCAGGTGGGGCTTCGGGGAGGGCGGTCGCGGTCACCGGGCCGATTATCCCGCACCCCGGAACGGCCAGGATGGCCGCATGACTCAGCACCCGGACGCGTCCCCGCCCGCCACCACACGCATGACCGCAGACACAGATGGTGTGTCGCGGGTCTTCACCTGGGAGGACGGTGCGGAGATCGTGGTTCGCGCCTTCCCCGGCGAGGTCGTCATCGCGGCCAACGCCGCTGGGCTTCGCACGCTGGCCGGCCATCTGCTGGTCCTTGCCGAGGACGGCACACCCGACGGCAGCCACCTCCACCTCGAAGACAACAACGGACTTCGGGAAGGGTCTGTCGGGTTGGTCCTGGAGCGAGAGGACGAGAGGTAGGCCTCGGAAGCCGCCCTCAGCTCACGGCAGCCCGCATCAGCAGCATCACCAGAGTGAGACCGACCATGGCAACGGTGGCTGCCGCGGACTGGCGCCGGATCTGGGAAGCGGAACGCTTGCTCGCAGATGGCCTGGCGAGCTGGCGACCAGTGAAGACCTGGATGAAGTTCACGACGGCCAGGAGCCCGGTGAAACCGGCAAGCACCACAGTCCCCACAGTCACGGTGCACGAGGACAGATCGTTGGTGGAGAAGAAGGTCCTGCACCCCCGCTCGGGCCGTCCCTGGGCCGGGCGAGGCAGACCGAGGCCGACCAACGAGGTCAGCCAACGAGGTCGACCGACAACGACAGACGCCCACGGCATCTGAGCTGGTCAGAGCCGTGGGCGTCTTCTGCGCGCTGATCGGTCAGGCGGCTGATCAGTAGATGGGCTTCTCGGGCTCGATCTGGTTGACCCAGCCCACCACGCCACCGCCGACGTGCACCGCGTCGGAGAAGCCGGCCGCCTTCAGCACGGCCAGCACCTCGGCGGAGCGGACACCGGTCTTGCAGTGCAGGACGATCTTCTTGTCCTGCGGCAGGTCCTGCAGGGCGTTGCCCATCAGGAACTCGTTCTTGGGGATCAGCCGGGCGCCCGGGATGGAGACGATCTCGTACTCGTTGGGCTCGCGGACATCGATGATGTCGATGTTCTCGCCCTCGTCGATCCACGCCTTGAGCTGCTTGGGAGTGATGGTCGAACCGAGGGCGGCCTCCTGGGCCTCCTCGGACACCACACCGCAGAACGCCTCGTAGTCGATCAGCTCGGTGACGGTGGGGTTCTCACCGCAGAGCGCGCAGTCGGGGTCCTTGCGGACCTTGACCGTGCGGTACTGCATCTCCAGTGCGTCATAGATCATCAGCCGGCCGACCAGCGGCTCGCCGACACCGGCCAGCAGCTTGATCGCCTCGGTGACCTGGATGGCGCCGATGGAGGCGCAGAGCACGCCCAGCACGCCGCCCTCGGCGCACGAGGGGACCATGCCCGGCGGCGGGGCCTCCGGGTAGAGGCAGCGGTAGCAGGGACCGTGCTCGGCCCAGAAGACGCTGGCCTGGCCGTCGAAGCGGTAGATGGAGCCCCAGACGTAGGGCTTGCCCAGCAGCACCGCGGCGTCGTTCACCAGGTAGCGGGTGGCGAAGTTGTCGGTGCCGTCGACGATCAGGTCGTACTGGGCGAAGATCTCCATGACGTTGGAGGTGTCCAGCCGCTCCTGGTGGAGGTTCACCTGCACCAGGGGGTTGATCTCCTTGACCGAGTCACGCGCGGACTCGGCCTTGGGGCGGCCGATGTCGGACTGGCCGTGGATCACCTGGCGCTGGAGGTTGGACTCGTCGACGACGTCGAACTCGATGATGCCCAGGGTGCCCACGCCTGCCGCGGCCAGGTAGAGCAGCGCAGGCGAGCCCAGACCGCCGGCGCCCACACAGAGCACCTTGGCGTTCTTCAGCCGCTTCTGCCCGTCCATCCCGACGTCGGGGATGATCAGGTGGCGGGAGTACCTGCGGACCTCGTCGACGGTGAGCTCGGCAGCCGGCTCGACCAGGGGTGGCAGCGACACGGGGACTCCGATGGTCGTCAGTTCGTCTGTTCTCCTGCTCAACAGTGTCATGCGGACCCTTATTCCGAGACAGCAGGTCCGAAGTGCGAGACGGCTGACACCGGATCGTGGGACCGTCCGTATGCCACCGGAGCCGGGTGCCCCGGTGGCCGGCGCCGGACGGAGGGACAGGGGCTGACCTGCGGCGGCTCGGTCACCGTGGCGAACGGTGACCGCCCGGACCGCCCGCACCGGCGGACCCGGGCCGCGGGCCGAACCGGCTGTCCGACGCGTGGACCGTCCGGGTCTCGGCGCACGCGGGCCGCCGGTGGCCGGCCCGGTCGGGTCACCGTCCGGACAGGCCGCAGCCCGGACAGGTTGCAGCCCGGAAAGGCCGCAGCCCGGACGAGTCTCGGCCCGGACGGCCCAGGGCTCAGACGCGACAGGCGGTCTCGGTCCAGATGTCGGCCAGTGACTCCTCCAGGGGGATACGAGCCCGCCAGCCCAACCGGTCGCGGGCGGTGCGGACATCGGCCTGCCGCCACAGCACCGGCTCCGGCAGCGGACGGGGGTCGCCCGGCCGGGAGTCGGCGGCCTGTGCCTCCCCGGTCGGGGCCGGGCCGGGCAGCGGCGGCAGCCCGGGGCGCCCCTCCTCGACCAGCCGTCCCTCGAAACCCGAAGCCCGGACCAGCAGTTGGGCGGCGTCCCTGACCCTCACCCCGGTACCGCTGCCGATATTGATCACCCCGGTGGCGGCCGACACCGCGGCCGACTGGACGGCCCGGGCGACGTCCCGTACGTCGATGAAGTCCCGGAAGGGAGAGAGATCGCTGGTGCGCAGTTGCGGCTCGCCACGTTCCAGGGCGCGGCGCAGGCCCTCGGCCAGCCGCCCGAAGAGCGAGCCGGTGGGCGCCCCGGGTCCGACGGCGTCGAAAACCCTCAGCACGGTGGCGTCCAGGCCGGAGGAGAGCACCAGCTCGGTGCCGGACAGTTTGCTCACCCCGTAGGGGCCGGTGGGCCGGGGCTCGGCGGTCTCCGGGACGGGGCTGCCGATGGTGGACGGTCCGTACTCCGCGGCCGAGCCCAGATGGACCAGGCGGGCGGGTTCGTGGCTGCGCCGGACGGCCTCGCAGACGGTGGCCACCGCCACGGTGTTGCAGCGGACAAGGGTGCGCGGGCTGCCGTAGGTCGCCCCCGCACAGTTGATGATCACCTTGGGCATCACGGCGTCCAGGAAGCGGGCCAGCGCACCCGGGCTGCCGGTGGAGAGGTCGAAGCGGATGTCCGCCGTGTCCCGCCGGCCGAGGACGGTGACCTGCAGGTCGGGATCGGCGAGCAGTCGGTCGGCGACGCGGCGGCCGATGAAGCCGTCCGCGCCCAGCAGCAGCACCCTCATGAGGGGGTTGGTCCTTCCTTGAGCGGAGCCCGGGCAGGGAAGCCGGGCCGAGCATGGGACGACAGCCGGGGCAGGGGCGCCCCTCGGTGGGCTCCCGGTCGGGTGAGTACCGCCCAGGCGTACGGCAGCAGCAGGGCCGCCGCGATGCCGCAGCCCGCCAGCTGAACCAGCGCCGGGTCATGGCTGAGCAGCGCCGAACGGCCGGGGACGGCCGACGGCAGGACCCGGGCGGTGAGCAGCAGACCCGCCCCGCAGACCGCGGTGGCGGTCCCGGCCGCCGCCGGGCCTGGGCGGCCGCAGCGCAGCAGCAGCACCACCAGGACCAGCAGCAGGGCGGCCGCTGTCTGCGCCCCCCATTGCAGAGGTCCCAGGGGCTGCCCGGCTCCTGCCGGGGGCCGGGCGGTCAGCACGGCCCTGGTGAGCAGTGCCACGGCGGCGAGGTGCAGAGCCACCGCTACCGGCAGCACCGGCAGCATCCGCAGCCGGAACTCACGGATCGTGGTGGCGGAGTCCAGGTGGGCCGCCCCGGAGTGGCGGAACCAACGGGCGCTCCACTCCGCCGCACCCATGCCCACCGCCAGAGCGGCCGGTGCCACCGGGGTGAGGGGGTCGCCGGAGCCCGCGAAGGGGAGCAGCAGCGGCATGGTCAGCACCGCGCCCACCCCCGCGGCGGCGATCGGCCTCAGCAGGGATGCGGCCGGGGCCGAGCCGGGGGCGTCGGGACGCTGTCCGCCCTGCCAGCGGATGGTCTCCAGGCAGGTGGCCGCGGACCAGAGCCCCGCCACTGCCGCGGCGGAGAGCAGCGCCCAGGGGGACGACCGGGGTGCCACGGCCCGGATGGCGGCGAAGGCGACACAGGGCAGCGCATAGAGCAGGGCGGCCAGCAGGCTTGCCCCGGCGCGGCGCCGCCATGGGCCGGCGGGCGCCGCGGGGCCGAAGGGGCCGCTGCGCCGGGGGACCCTGGCGAACAGTTCCTCGGCCAGGGAGAAGACATCGGAGTGACGGCAGCGGGCGACTGCGGCGGGGCCGACCCCTGCCGCCTCCAGACCGGCCGCGATCTCCAGGGGGTGGGTGGCGCGCTCGCACAGCTCGCGATGGCGCTCGATCAGCTCCCTCACCGGGTCCCCCTCGGCGGGCCGGGGCGGTTGTCCGGTCATGTCGCGGGCCCTCGCTGTCCGCCCCGCCGGTGATTCCGACCTGACATCAGGCGACCGTCCGCTCAGGAGCCGGGATCTGCGCCGTCCAGAACTCGGCGGGGCGGGAGAAGGGCTGGGTCACCCTGCCGCCGGCGCTGGGGAAGGCCGGCCAGCGGGAGACCACGTCGAGGTAGACGGAACGAAGGGCCTCCGCGGCGTTCTCCGGGGAGTGGAGCTCCTGGACCCGCTGCCGGCCTGCCGTGCCCAGCCGGGTGCGCCGCTCGGGATCGCGCAGCAGGGCGACGCACGCCTCGGCCAGCGCCCGGGGCTCGCCGGGTGGGACCAGCAGCCCGGCGGGTCCGACCGTCTCCCGGGCCGCGCCCAGATCGCCCACGACCACGGGTCTGCCGCTGAGCATCGCCCCGACCAGCGACGCGACATCGACCGGAGCGGGAAGCAGCAGCACACTGCCCGCCGCGAAGCCCCGCTGCGGGGCGGTCCGTGAGGCTCCCGGGACCGGCGGGTCCACGTCGTCGGCGTCGTCCGACAGCCGCAGTTGCACCTCCGGGACCTGCGAGCGGACCAGTGCCAGTGCGTCGTGCACCGTCCCGGGGTCGCATGCCTCCCCCGGGGAGCGGACCCAGAGCAGGGTGGGGGTCTCCGGCTCGGAGCCGGCCTCTCCCGGGCGGCTCCCCGAGGAGTCCACCAGGCCCTCCCGGACCACCCGGGTCCGCTCCGGTGGGGCGCCGCACCGCTCCAGCCAGCGGCGGTCGTGCTCAGTGCCGGGCAGCACCAACGCGGCCTGCCGATGGGTCTCCTGGACGAGGAGCCGGAGGAAGGACAGCTCCAGGGCGCGGACGGGTCCGTACGGCCCGCCTTCCCCGGGGTCGGCACAGCGCTGCCGCAACGCCACCCGGTGATCGCCGACCACGAAGGGGACCCCGTGGAGCCGCCGGGCGAGCAGCGCGGGCAGCGCCGCCGTGCCCCCACCGACCAGATGGCAGACGTCGGCGGCCGGGGCGTCCTCCCGGCACCAGGCGGCGGACAGCGGACGCAGAGAGCGCTCCAGCACGTCGCCTGCGGCCAGCTGGTCCCGGACGGTGGACGCCGCACCGCTCCCGCCCCTCCCCCGCCATGCCTGTTCCAGCACCCGCTGGGCTGCGTCCGACGCCAGCAGGGCCGGCAGCGCGCCCGGTTCGCAGGTGGCCTCCGCCAGGGCGTAGAGCGCGGCGGGGAAGTTCTCGCTCTCCCCGGGGTCGGCCACCGCCCGCACCAGAGCGCCGTAGTACTGCAGGCAGCGGTTGCGGTGCCGCCCGCGTGGGCCCCGGCCGGCCCGTCGGCGTACGGAGCCCGGGTCGTCGGCGGAGAAACGCCGGAAGGTGCACTCGGGGAGGGAGCGCGCCAGCCAGTCGCACCACCGGGCACTCCCGGGGACGAGGACCGCACCTGGCGCACGGTCGTCACTCATGGCATGCGGGTCGGCACTCGCAGTGAGCAGCGCGATGCGCACAACGACCTCCAAGGCGCTCCTGGACGGCGACGGGACGGTACGGGGCGTCTCTGCATCTGCGCGGACGCACCGCGCTCTCCCAGGGGGCCGCCCGGGGCCCCTCACTCCACCACGCATGCCACGGAGCCGAGGCGAGGCGCACCCCCGACGCCTGTTCGGTCCGACACCACGAAGGTAGGGCCGAGGACCGACAGACCGTCGGTCATATGGATGGTCGCCACCTGAAGGAGTGAATCACCGTGACCTTTCCCGGCGGGCCGTCACCACCTCGCAGCGCTCAAGGACCGCCCGGAGGCGGCAAGGACGCCGCAGGGCCACGGCGTCAGGCCACCGCCTGCGCCTCCTCGCCTCCCTCACTGCGGTCCAGGGCGCGCAGCGCGGCACGGGCCCTGCGGCGGACCGCGGCCTCGTCCGGGTCGAGCACGGGTACGGCGGCCAGCAGCCGCCGGGTGTACGGGTGCTGCGGGGAGTCGTACACCGTGTCCGCGTCGCCCTGTTCCACCACCCGGCCCCGGCGCATCACCGCCACCCGGTCGCTGACCTGCCGGACCACCGCCAGGTCATGGGCGATGAACACCAGGGCCAGGCCGAACTCCTGCTGCAGTTCGCCGAGCAGCTGCACCACCTGAGCCTGGGTGGAGACATCCAGCGCGGAGACCGGCTCGTCGCAGACGATCAGCCGGGGGCGTACGGCCAGCGCCCGGGCGATGCCCACCCGCTGCCGCTGCCCGCCGGAGAACTCGTGCGGATAGCGGTCGTACCAGGCGGCCGGCAGTCCCACGCGCTCCAGCAGTCCCTGCACCTCGGAGCGGGCGGCGGCGCCGCCGGTACCGCCGGCCAGCAGCGGCTCCGCGATGGAGTCGCCGATGGAGCGCCGGGGGTTGAGCGAGGAGACCGGGTCCTGGAAGACCATCTGGAGGTCCCGCCGCACCGGTCGCAGCTCCCGCTCCCCTGCCGCGGCGATGTCCCGGCCGTCCAGCAGGATCCGTCCCGAGGTGGGCTCGGTCAGCCGCACCATCATCCGGCCGAGGGTCGTCTTGCCGCTGCCGCTCTCGCCGACGATGCCCAGGGTCTCGCCGCGCCGGACCTCCAGGGTGACCCCGTCCACGGCGCGGTGCCGGGGCCGCCGGCCGAGCAGCCGCCCGAGGCCCCCGGACGGCGCCGCGGGCCGCCCCGCCGGGGCGCCTGTCTCTTCGGCCTCCCCCGACGGCTCCCCGGAGCCGGGGGCCTGTCCCGGACCGGAGAGGGACGCGGCGGCGGAGGCGGCGGCGCGCGGCGCCGGGAAGTGCCGGTGCAGATCCTCGACGCGCAGCAGCACCTCCTCGGAGACCGGCGGAGCGGAGCGGCGTGCCTCCAGCCGTGGGACGGCCTCGATCAGGGCACGGGTGTACGGCCGCTCGGGGGCGCGCAGCACCGACTGGACGCTGCCGTGCTCGACCGCGCGCCCGTCCTGCATCACCATCACCCGGTCGGTGGCTCCGGCCACCACGCCCAGGTCATGGGTGACCAGCAGCAGCGCCATGCCAGTCTGCTGCCGCAGGTCGTGCAGCAGGTCCAGGATCTGGGCCTGCACGGTGACGTCCAGCGCGGTGGTCGGCTCGTCGGCGACCAGCACCTCGGGTTCGCAGGCCAGCGCCATGGCGATCAGCGCCCGCTGCCGCATGCCGCCGGAGAACTCATGGGGGTGGGCGCCGGCCCGGCGGGCGGCGTCGGGGATGCCCACCCGGTCCAGCACCTCCACCGCGCGGGCCCGGGAGGCGCGCCGGGAGGCCCCGGTGTGCACCCGGTGGACCTCGGCGATCTGGGCGCCGACGGACCAGTAGGGGTCCAGTGCGGAGAGCGGGTCCTGGAACACCATGGCGATCCGGTTGCCGCGCAGCCGCCGCAGTTCGGCGTCGGTGGCCGTGGCCAGGTCGGTCCCGGCCACCCGCACGGTGCCGGAGACCTCGGCGCCGGTACCCCGGTGCATCCCCAGCAGCGCGAAGGCGGCGGTGGACTTCCCGGAGCCGGACTCCCCGACCAGGGCCAGCGACTCCCCGGCCCGCAGCCCGAAGGAGAGCCCGTCCACGGCGGTCACGGTGCCGGTCCCGGCAGTGCCAATCCCCACAGGGAAGGAGACCCGCAGGTCGCGTACGTCCACCAGCAGTCGTTCGGTCATGCCAGGGCCACCCTGGGGTCGGCCACCGCGTACAGCACGTCCGCGACGGCATTGGCGAGCACGATGAAGAAGGCGGCGAAGAGGGTGACCCCGACCACCACCGGCAGGTCGATGTGGTTGACCGAGTCCACCAGCAGCCGGCCCAGGCCGTCGAAGCCGAAGACCGACTCGGTGAGGGTGGCACCGCCCAGCATCCCGCCGACGTCGATGGCCAGCAGGGTGATCACCGGCGTGAGGGCGCCCCGCAGGGCGTGCCCGGTCACCACGCGCCGCTCGGAGAGCCCGTACGCCCGCCCGGTGCGGATGTGGTCCTCGGCCAGCGTCTCCAGCATCGAGCTGCGGGTCATCCGGGCGTACGCGGCGGCGGTGATCAGGGCCAGCGACAGCCAGGGCAGCACCAGGTTGGAGGCCCAGGCGGCGGGGTCGTCGCCGAACGGCACATACTGCGGGAACGGCAGCCAGCCCAGCCAGGAGCAGCACAGCATCATCAGCAGCAGGCCGATCAGGAAGACCGGGGTGGACATGCCCGCCAGGGTGAGGCCGGTCAGCAGCCGCTCGGTGATCCCGCCGCGCCGCAGCGCGGAGAGCACTCCGGTGCCGACCCCGACGACCAGCCAGATCACCATGGCGCCCAGGGTGAGCGAGACGTCCACCGGCAGCCTGCTGGTGATCATGCCCAGCACCGGCTGGTCGGTCTGGAAGGAGTAGCCGAAGCAGGGTGCCGCGCAGTGGGTGACGTCGGTGCCCGCGTCGTAGTCGCGGCCGGCCACCAGGCCCTGCAGGAAGTGCCAGTACTGCTGCCAGAGCGGCAGGTCGGTGCCGAGCTTGTGGCGGACGACGGCCAGCCGCTCGCCGTCGCAGCCCTTGCCGCAGGCCAGGATCGCCGGGTCGCCGGGGGTGGCGTAGAAGAGCAGGAAGACCACGGCCGAGAGCACCAGCAGCACCAGCAGGGTGCTGACGGAGCGTCGGAGGAGGAAGCGGAGCATCAGGGATCAGTCCTTGGCGCGGCGCCGGGTGCCCACCCGCAGCCGGGAGGCGGCACGCGGGTCCAGCGCGGTGCGCAGCCCGTCGCCGAAGACGGTGAAGGCCAGCACGGTGACGAAGAGCAGTCCGGCGGGCAGCAGGACATAGGCGGGGTCCACCTCGTACCAGGTGGTGGCGGTGGAGAGCATCTGGCCCCAGGACGGGGTGGGCGGCCGGACACCGACCCCCAGGAAGGACAGGCCCGCCTCGGAGGCGACATTGACCGGCAGCCTCAGCAGCGCGAAGGTGATGACCGGTCCGGCGAGGCCGGGCAGGATCTCGCGGCGGGCGATCCGCCAGCGGCCGGAGCCGCCGAGCCTGGCCGCGGAGACATAGTCCAGGCCGCGCAGCGACAGCACCTGGGCCCGCACCACCCGGGCGGGCGAGCCCCAGCCGAGCACGCCGATGACCAGGGCCAGCAGCACCGGCCGGGGGAAGCCGTCCGGCACGATCGCCATCAGGGCGATGGCGAAGACCAGTTCCGGGAAGGCGATCACCAGGTCCATGGCCCGGCTGAGGACGGTGTCGGCCAGCCGGTTGCCCAGGCCCGCCGCCAGTCCGATCAGGGTGCCGAGCGCGATCTGCACCACGGTGGCGCCGACCGCCACCGCCAGCGACACCCGGGCGCCGTAGGCGAGCCGGGCGAAGACGTCGCGGCCGTTGCCGGGCTCCACGCCCAGCCAGTGGTGCGCGCCGGCGCCGCCGAAGGAGCCGAAGGGCACCCCGCCGGTGGCGGAGTCGACGAGGTCGTTGTGGAAGGTGGTGGGGTCCTGTCCCTCCAGGCCGGCCAGCAGCGGGGCCGCCAGGGCGAACAGCACCAGCAGCGCGATCACGCCCAGCGCCGCCAGGGCGGCCCGGTTGCGGCGCAGCCGCCGCCAGACCTGGCCCCGCCGCCGGGGCTCGGTGGCCTCGGCGGCGGGGCGGGAAACCGTTGCGGTCTCGCTCAAGGGGTCCTGCCTACTTCACCGAGATGCGGGACAGGTCGTAGAGCCCGTTCCACTGGCTGACATAGGTGTTGGTGACGTCCTTGCCGAAGAGCCGCTTGTAGATCGGGTGGTAGAGCGGCACGGTCAGCGCGCGCTTGCCGAGGTCCGCGTCGAGCTTCCCCCAGCGGGCCGCGGCCGCGGCCGGGTCGGTGATCTGGTTGATGGCGTCGATCTCGGCGTTGACCTTGGGGTCGTTCAGCTGGCTGGCGTTGAAGTTGCCGCCGTCCTTGAGGATCTGGCGGCCGTCGAAGACCGGCGCCAGGAAGGGGCCGCCGGACGGCCAGTCGGCGCCCCAGCTCTGCAGGAAGAGACCCGGCTCGGTGGCGGGCTTCTGGGTCTTCTCCGCGTAGTCGTTCTCCTCCGAGGCGTGCAGCCGGACCGTGATACCGGCCTTCTTCAGCGCCTCCTGGACGGCGGTGGCGGCCTCGGGGCCGCTGCCGGTGCCCGCGGTGGTGGTGTGGTCCAGGGTGATGGTGATCCCGTTCGGGTAGCCGGCCTCGGCGAGGGCCTGCTTGGCCTTGGCGGGGTCGCCCGCGGTGCCGCCCGGGAAGTAGTCGTACGGGGTGTAGCCGAACGCCTTCTGGTCGGGCAGGAAGGTGGTGGCCGGCTTGGCGACTGCGGTGCCGCCGATCGCGTTGATCACCGACTGGCGGTCCACCGCGTAGGAGATCGCCTCGCGCACCTTCTGGTTGTCGAACGGCTTCACCTTGGTGTTGAAGGCGAGGTACCAGGTCTCACCGAAGTAGCCGGTGGCGACCCGCTTGGCGAGCCCCTGCGGACCGTTCAGCTTGGCCAGCACCGAGGCGTCGATGTCGGTGTCGGTGGTGATCGCCCGGGAGTCGGCGCCGGTGCTGGCCGCCAGCCGCTGGTTGATCACCGACTGGTCGAGGCCGGACTGCACCACGATCTTGTCCGGGCCGGCCAGCCGCTGGTCGTCGACCCTCTTGGACCAGTACGGGTTGCGGTCCAGCACGATGGTCTTGCCCTGGTCGTTGCTGACGACCTTGTAGGGGCCCGAGGAGATCGGGTGCTTCTCGTAGTTGACGCCGGTGTCCTTGGCCCTGGGCACCGGGGCGAACTGGGTGGCGGTGGCCAGGTAGGGGAAGTCGCCCTCGGGCTTGCGCAGGTGGAAGACGATGGTGCGGTCGTCCGGCACCTGGATGGAGTCCAGTTCCTTGCCCTGGTACGGGCCCTGGTAGCTCTCGCCGCCGATCAGCCAGTCCCGCAGGTAGGGGGCGCCGCCCGGCAGCTCGGGGGCGAAGGAGCGCTCGATGCCGTACTTGACGTCCTGCGCCTTGATGGGCGTGCCGTCCTCGTACTTCAGGCCGGGCTTGAGGTGGTACGTCCAGGTCTTGGCGCCGTCGCTGGGGGTGCCGGTGTCGGTCGCCAGGTCAGGTACCGGCTTGGCGCCGGCGGGGCCGCCGGTGGTGTGGTCGCGCGTGGTCAGGGTGCGGAACACCAGGGTGGGGATCTTGCCGCCGCCGGAGGTGTACTGCCGCGCCGGGTCGAAGTGGCCCTGGTCGCGGTGGTTGAGCACGGTGAGGGTGCCGCCCTGGTAGTCCTTGGGGTCGAACGCCTTGGCCCCGGCCTTCCCGCTGCCACCGCCCCCACTGCCGCACGCGACGGCGAGGCTCGACAGAAGGGCCACACCGGTGGCCGCGTACAGGGCCCTGGACTTGCTCATGGACATGCCTTTCAAGGGGGGTGGTGCAGGGGGGTCCCGGGGCACGGCGTCAGCGCGCCTGCTGCCCGTCGGGCAAGGGGGGAACGTTCGCGGGCGGTGCGTTCAGCGACAGTCGACGTCGGCGGCGCAGAGTGCGGACACGCCGAGGAGCACCAGCCGGAAGGCGGCGCTGCGACAGGGCGGACCGTTGCGAACCATGAGGAAAACTTTGGGTCCTCATAAGAAAATAGTCAAAATCGATCGCCATATCGAGACGTACGCCACATCCTTCCGGCCGGGCCGCTCGTTCGCAGGACGAGCCCGCACCCGACCACCGCGGAGGAAGTCCCGATGCCCGCCACCACGCGCCCGGCCCGCCTGGCATCGCTCGCGCTGCTCTGCGCAGCGCTGCTCTGCGGCTGCGTCTCCACGACCCCCGGCGATGTCCGGACCACCGAACCGGCCCGGGTCGTCGCCCCCGCCACCCC
>NZ_LIQR01000509.1 GCF_001418575.1 Peterkaempfera griseoplana | reverse complement strand
CGTTCGCCGGCCCGGTCGCCGGTCACTCTCAGCCCGCCGCGATCTCCCGGGCACGGGTGCGGGCCCAGTCCTCCGCCTGCAATACGTCCTCGACGGTCAGCTCGGTTCCCCGGACCGGGGTGCCGTGCTCCGACACCACCTTGGCGACGGTGTCGACGATGCCGTTGAAGGCGAGCCGGCCGGCCAGGAACGCGTCCACGCACTCCTCGTTGGCGGCGTTGAAGACCGCCGGAGCGGTACCGCCGAGCGTACCGACCTCACGGGCCAGCGACACCGAGGGGAAGGCCTCGTCGTCGAGCGGGAAGAACTCCCAGCACGCCGCCTTGGTCCAGTCGCAGGCGGGAGCCGCGTCGGGCACCCGGTCCGGCCAGCCGAGCCCCAGCGAGATGGGCATCCGCATGTCCGGCGGGCTGGCCTGGGCCAGGGTGGAGCCGTCGGTGAATTCCACCATCGAGTGAACGACGGACTGCGGGTGGACGACGACCTCGATCCGGTCGAAGGGGATGTCGTACAGCAGATGGGCCTCGATCACCTCCAGTCCCTTGTTGACCAGCGTCGCCGAGTTGACGGTGATCACCGGGCCCATCGCCCAGGTGGGGTGGGCCAGCGCCTGCTCGGGGGTGACCGTGGCCAGTTCGGCCCGGGTGCGGCCGCGGAAGGGGCCGCCGCTGGCGGTGACCACCAGCTTGCGCACCTCGCGGCGGGTGCCGCCCATCAGCCCCTGGAAGAGCGCGGTGTGCTCGGAGTCCACCGGCACGATCTGGCCGGGCTTCGCCAGCGCCTTCACCAGCGGGCCGCCGACGATCAGCGACTCCTTGTTGGCCAGCACCAGGACCCGGCCCGCCGCCAGCGCGGCCAGGGNNCGACCGCGACCGTACGCACACCCAGCCGCAGCGCCTGGTCCGCCAGCAGCTCCACCCGGCCGCCCGCCGCGGAGAGCCCCACCACGGCGAAGCGGTCGGGGTTTCGCTCCACCACATCGATGGCCTGGGTCCCGATGGAGCCCGTGGATCCGAGGATCACCAGCTCACGGGGACCGGAGTGGTCGACGGCGGGCTCGAAGCGCAGATGCGGGTCGGCGAGGGATTCCATGGCCCCATTGTGGCGTGCCCGGCGGACGGACACGCCACAGGGCGGCTACTTCAGGCTGCGGTGCACGTTCTCCCGCTGCGAGGGGCCGGGGGTGGCGTCGGCGATCCACGGCCCGTCGCCGGAGGGGTCGACGACGCCCTCCTCCAGCCACTGGTACCGGCCGCGCAGCACCGCGCGGGCGGCCCTGGCGTCACGGTCGTCGGTGTTGCGCCACAGCCGGTCGAAGAGCTCCTCGACCCGGATCCGCGCCTGCCGGCAGAAGAGGTCGGCCAGCTCGTACGCGGCCCGGCCCTGCTCCGCGTCGCCGCTGCGCAGCATCTCCGCCCGCACACAGGCGGCGGACATGGCGAACAGCTCGGCGCCGATGTCCACGATGCGGCCGAGGAAGCCCTGCTTGGTCTCCATGCGGCCCTGCCAGCGGGACATGCCGTAGAAGGTGGATCGGGCCAGCCGGCGGCTGCCGCGCTCCACATAGCGCAGATGGGCACCGAGGTCCGGATACCCCTTGGGGGCGAACTCCCCGTAGGAGGTGGGCAGTTGCCCGGGCCCGGCGACCAGCTTGGGCACCCAGCGGGCATAGAAGCCGCCCGCCCGGGCCGCCGCC
>NZ_LIQR01000508.1 GCF_001418575.1 Peterkaempfera griseoplana | reverse complement strand
GGCCCGTTCGCGCAGCAGATCGCAGAGTGTGAGGCTCAAGGCGGTCCCCCCGGGACGGCAGCTGAGGCAGGGCGGCGGAGCTCGGCGGCTGGATTTCGGGCGCCGGGACACGGCGGCTGGGGCGGTCACATCCGCTCCGGAGCACCGGGTGCCGGGCTTTGGTATAGACCATTGACTGATAAAGCGTCAATCTGCCATTCTCCCCGAGGCCCGTCAATGCCTGTTGACCGCCGATCCCGGAGTGGCGCGCGATCCCACCCGTCCGGGCCGTCATCCGCCCACCGACCCAGGAGAGACGTGTGGAGACCGGACCGCTCTCGTTCGGCCAGCAGCGACTCTGGTTCCTGCACCAGTTCGATCCTGACGACCCCTCCTACAACACCGCCTACGCCTACCGGCTGCACGGGACCCTGGACCCGGACGCCCTGGCAGCGGCCTTCACCACCGTCGCCGCCCGGCACGACGCC
Organism: Peterkaempfera griseoplana; assembly: GCF_001418575.1. Lineage (GTDB taxonomy): Bacteria > Actinomycetota > Actinomycetes > Streptomycetales > Streptomycetaceae > Peterkaempfera > Peterkaempfera griseoplana. The sequence continues at coordinate 14,151 of NZ_LIQR01000508.1, read as the reverse complement.
CTGCGCACCCGGTTCACGGCCGTCGGCGGCGAACCCCGGGCCGTGGTGGAGCCCCCCGTGCCGGTCCCCGTGGAGAGGATCGACGCCGCCTCCGCCGAGGAGGCCCGCACCCTCGTCGCCGCCCGCACCAACACCCGCTTCGACCTGGCCGCGGCGCCGCCGCTGCGGGTCACCCTGATCCGGATCGCCGAGCAGGACCACGTCCTCTGCGTGGTGCTGCACCACATCAACGGCGACGGCTGGTCGTTCAACGTCCTGCGGGACGAGGTCGCCGCCTGCTACGCGGGCCTGCCGCTGCCGCCCGCGCCCCCGCAGTACAGCGAACTGGCCGCGGCCGCGGCCGGCCAGGACCCGGCGGGGCTCGGCTGGTGGGTCGACCGGCTGTCCGGAGCCCCGGTGCTCGACCTGCCCACCGACCGGCCGCGGCCCGCCCGGCGGACCGCGGCCGGCGACGAGGTGCGCTTCGACCTCCCCGCCGAGCTGGTGGACGCCGTACGGGAGCTGGCCCGGCAGGCCCGCTGCACCCCGTACATGGTGCTGCTCGCCGTCTACCAGGTGCTGCTCGCCCGGCACAGCGGGCAGGGCGACTTCTGCATCGGTACGCCCGCCGCCGGGCGCGGCCGGCCAGAGCTGGAGCGGGTGATCGGCTTTCTGTCGACCACCCTGGTGCTGCGCTGCGACCTCACCGCCGACCCCTCCTTCGGCGAACTGCTGCGCGCCACCCGCAGTGGCGTCCTGGGCGCGCTCGCCCACCCGGACGTCCCCTTCGAGCTGCTGGTCGGTGCGCTGGCCGTCGAACGCGACCTCAGCCGCACCCCGCTCTACCAGGCGATGTTCGCCCTGCACACCCAGGGCGACGTCGCCGACCCGCTGCCGGGCCTTCTCGCCGAACCGTTCCCATTGGGCTGGCACTCGGCCCGCTGCGACCTCTCCCTCGACCTCTACGAGCAGGACGGCGGCGGCCTGCAGGCGGTGCTGATCCACAGCACCGACCTCTTCGACCGGGACACCGTGGAGCGGATGGCCGCACGGTTCCGGCAGCTGCTCACCTCGGTCCTCGCCGACCCCACCCAGCCGGTCAGCCGTCTGGAGCTGCTGCCGCCGGAGGAACTGCGGCAGCTGGACGCCTGGAACGACACCGCCGTGGAACTGCCCGGATCGACCCTGGTCGACCTGGTGCTGGAACAGGCCCGGACCACCCCCGACGCCGTCGCCGTGGTCAGCGGCACGGACGTCCTCACCTACCGCGCCCTGACCGGCGCCGCGGCGGCGCTCGCCGCCGGGCTGGCCCGGCGCGGCGCCGGGCGGGGCACCCGGGTCGCGGTGCACGGCGCACGGGGCGCCCGGACGCTGGTGGGACTGCTCGGGGTGGCGATGACCGGGGCCGCCTACGTCCCGATCGACCCGCACTACCCCGAGGCACGCATCGCCCATGTGATCGAGGACTGCGGAGCGGCCCTGGTCCTCACCGACGCCGACCTGGCCCAGGTCCTCGACGGCGCCCCGGAGCCGGATCCGCAGACGTCCGCGGTCCGGCCCCGCCCGGAGGACACCGCCTACGTCCTGTACACCTCCGGCTCCACCGGCAAGCCCAAGGGGGTGGTGATCCCGCACCGGGCGCTGGCCAACTTCCTGCACGCCATGCGGTCACTGGTCGGCTCCGCACCGCAGGACCGCTGGCTGGGCCTCACCTCCCTGGCGTTCGACATCTCCGCGCTGGAGCTCTACCTGCCGCTGGTCACCGGCGGCCGGGTGGTCGTCGCCGACGGCGACACCGCGCGCGACGGCGCCGCACTGGCCCGGCTGATCCGCGACGAGGGCGTCACCCACGTCCAGGCGACCCCCTCGGGCTGGCGGCTGCTGCTCACCGGCGACCTCCCCAGGGTCACCGCGCTCACGGGCGGCGAACCGCTGCCGCAGCGACTCGCCGTCGAGCTGCGCTCCCGCGTCGACCGGCTGGTCAATGTGTACGGGCCCACCGAGACCACCATCTGGTCCACCGCCTGGGAGGTCCCGCCGGAGCCGGACCAGGTCTCCATCGGCCGCCCGATCGCCAACACCACCGTCCATGTGGTCGACGCCCAGGGCATCCCCGTGCCGATCGGCGTCCCCGGGGAGCTGCTGATCGGCGGCGCCGGAGTGGCCGACGGCTATCTGGGGCGGCCGGAACTCACCGCCGAGCGGTTCGTCCACCACGCCGGGGAGCGGGTGTACCGCACCGGCGACGTGGTCCGCCGGCTGCCCGACGGCACCCTGGAGTTCTTCGGCCGCTCCGACGACCAGGTCAAGCTGCGCGGCCACCGCATCGAACCGGGCGAGATCGCCGCGGCCCTGGAGACCCACCCCGGGGTGCGGCAGGCCGTGGCCGCTGTCGCCGACGAGACCCTGGTGGCGTTCTACACCGCCGAACCGGACGGCGAGCCCGACCCGGAGGCCCTGCGCGGCCATCTGGCCCGCCGGCTGCCCGGATACATGGTGCCCACCCAGTACGTCCGCCTCGCGGCGCTCCCGCTGACTCCCAACGGCAAGGTGGACCGGGGCGCCCTGCCCCGTCCGCGACCCGAGCAGCGTCCGTCCGGCAGACCGCCGCGGACCGAGCACGAACGGCTGGTCGCCGCCGTCTTCGCCGACGTCCTGGGCGTCGGGGAGGTCCACGCGGACGACGACTTCTTCGCCCTGGGCGGCCACTCCCTGCGTGCCGCGATGGCCGCCGCCCGGATCTCCGCCCTGACCGGCACCCGGCTGCCCGTGAGCGAGCTCTTCCACCGTCCCACCGCCGAACTGGTCGCCGCCCTGCTGGAGTCCGGGTCCACCGGCACCGCGGCCGGGCCCCGCCCGCGTCCCGCGGGCAGCACACCTCCGCTGTCCTGGAGCCAGGAACGGCTGTGGTTCCTGCACCGGCTCGACCCGGCGGACGCCGCGTACAACATGTGGCTGGTCACCCGGCTCAAGGGGCCGCTGGACGACGCGGCGCTGCAGCACGCACTGGACGAACTGACGTCCCGTCACGAGATCCTGCGCAGCAGCTTCCCGGAGGTGGACGGCGGCCCGGTCACCAGGATCGCCCCGCCCGGCCCGGTGCCGCTGGAACGGCTGGCCGCCGCCGGTGAGGCCGAGGCGGCGGAGCTGGTCGCGGCCCGCACCAACGCCCCCTTCGACCTCACCGCCGCACCCCCGCTGCGCGCCGCACTGATCCGGATCTCCGGGGACGACCACGTCCTGTGCGTGGTGCTGCACCACATCCTGGGCGACGGCTGGTCGCTCAACCTCCTCCACGACGAGCTGTCCGCGCTCTACTCGGGCCGCCCGGCACCACCCGTGCCCCTGCAGTTCGGCGACGTCGCCGCCTGGCAGCGGGAGCAGGACACCACCGGACTGCTGGACCACTGGCGCGAGCGACTGGCCGACCCCCCGCAGCTGGAGCTGCCCACCGACCGGCCGCGCAGCTCCGTACCGGCCAGGCGCGGCGCCTCCGTACGGGTCCCGCTGGACCCGGCCGAGGCCGCCGCCCTGGCCCGGCTCGGCCAGGGCCACCAGTGCACCCTGTTCATGGTGCTGCTCGCCGCCTACCAGGTGCTGCTCGCCCGGCACACCGGCGCCGACGACATCATGGTCGGCACCGCGACCGCCGGACGGGACCGGCTCGAACTCGAAGGCGTGGTCGGCTATCTCACCGACGTCCTGGTGCTGCGGGGGGACCTGTCCGCCGACCCGACCTTCGCCGAACTGCTGGACCGCACCCGCGATGACGTCCTCGGGGCCTTCGCCCACCAGGGGATCCCCTTCGAGCAGCTGCTGGCGGAGCTGCGCCCGGGGCGTGACCTCTCGCGCACCCCGCTGTTCCAGACCATGGCGATCCTGCACAGCCAGGGGACGCGGCGGGACGAGGAGGCCTTCGCCGGACTGGTCGGGGCGCCCTTCGAACACGGTTTCCAGCAGGCCAAGTTCGAGCTGATGCTGGAGGTCTGGCAGGACGACCGCGAGCTGGTGCCGACGCTCGTCTACGACGCCGAGCTGTTCGAGGAGCACACCGCGGTCCGCCTCGCCGAACGTCTCGGGCTGCTGCTGCGCTCGCTTCCCGGCCACGCCGGCACCCCGCTGTCCGCCCTGCCGCTGCTGACCGGGGACGACGTCACCGTCCTCGAAGGACCACCGCTCGGCGCGGCGCCGCCCGTCCCGGAGCTCTTCGCCGCCGCCGTACGGGCACACCCCGACGCCGTCGCGCTCTCCTGCGGCGACCAGCGGCTCAGCTATGCGCAGCTGGACGCCCGCGCCGCCGAGATCGCCGAGGAGCTGCCGCCCGGCGGGGTGGTAGGGATCCGGCTGGGCCGCTGCTTCGACGCCGTGGCGGCCATGCTCGCCGCCTGGCGGGTGGGCGCCGCCTATCTGCCGCTGGACCCGGACTACCCGGAGCAGCGGCTGGCGCTGATGACCGAGGACAGCGGCGCCTCGGTGGTGCTCACCCCGGACGGGCCGCGGCCGACCGGTGGGACGTACCGTCCGCACGACGCCGCCTATGTGATCTACACCTCGGGCTCGACCGGCGTCCCCAAGGGCGTCGTGGTGGGCCACCGGGCGCTCGCCGACCGGGTGGCCTGGATGCGCGAGGCGTATGCGCTGGGCCCCGGCGACCGGATCGTCCAGTTCGCCTCGCTGAGCTTCGACGCCCATGTGGAGGAGATCTTCCCGGCGCTGGCCTCCGGCGCCACGATCGAGCTGCTCCCCGACGGCGCGGTGACCCTCACCGACCATCTCGACGGCGTCACCGTCCTCGACCTGCCCACGGCCTACTGGCATCTGCTGGTGGAGGAGATCGACCGGATCCCCTGGCCGGACACCCTGCGCCTGGTCGTCCTCGGCGGCGAGCAGGTCCACGAGGCCGCGGTGCAGCGCTGGCGCGAACGGTTCGGCGAGCGCATCCGGCTGGTCAACACCTACGGCCCCACCGAGGCCACCGTCATCGCCACCGCCGACGACCTGGTCGGCGGCGGGGCACCGCGGAGCGGACGGCCGCCCATCGGACGTCCCGTCGGCGGCACCCGGATCGTCCTGCTGGACGCGACGGACCGTCCGGTGCCCCCGGGCGCCGTGGGCGAGCTCTGCATCGGTGGCGCCGGGCTCGCCGACGGCTACCTCGGGCGGCCGGAGCTGACCGCGGAACGCTTCACGGTCGTCGGCGGCGAGCGGCTCTACCGCAGCGGCGACCGGGCCAGGCTCCGCCCCGACGGCCGGCTGGAGTTCCTGGGCCGCCGGGACGACCAGGTGAAGCTGCGCGGCTTCCGGATCGAGCCCGGCGAGATCGAGGCCCTGCTGGGCGGCCGCGGCGCGGTCGCGGTCCACGGCCAGACCCTGGTCGGCTACAGCGTCGGCGACCCGGAGCCGCTGGCCGCCGAGCTGCGCGCCGCACTGCCCGCCCATCTGGTCCCCGCGGTCTGGGAACGGCTGGACGCGCTGCCACTGACCCCCGGCGGCAAGCTCGACCGTACCGCCCTGCCGGCCCCCTCCCACCGCCTCGACCAGGAGTGGACCGCGCCGCGCACCGACGCCGAGGCCCTGGTGGCCGAGGTGTACGCCGAGGTGCTGGGGGTGGCCGGGGTCGGGGCGTTCGACGACTTCTTCGGCCTGGGCGGGCACTCCCTGCTGGCCGTCAAGGTGGTCGCCAGGCTGCGTGCCGTCACCGGCGTCGACCTGCCGATCAGGACCCTTTTCGACCACAGCACGGTCGCCGGGACCGCCCGGGTCCTGGAGGAGGAGCTGTTCGCCGAGATCGACCGGCTCTCCGACGCGGAGGCCGCCGAGCTGCTGATGTCCGGCCCGTCCGGCCCGGGTGTGCCGGACGGGCCGGACGGACCGCTGGAGAGAGGAAACCCATGACCGGGAACACCATCAGGACGCGGCTCGCCGAGCTCGTCGAGGAGTCGTCGGACGGCGTGATACCGGCGGAGCTGGCCCGTACCGGCGGCACCTCGCTGTCCGCTCTCGGCCTCACCTCGCTCTCCCGGATGCGGCTGGTGGACGCGGTGGAGGCCGAGTACGACGTGGAGATCGACCTGGACGCCGAGGGCTGGGGCCTGCTGGACGACCTGGACGCGCTCGCCGCCCACCTGGCGGCCCGGTGATCGTCGACTTCACCGCGCCGGACCGCGGCACCGCACCGCTGACCTGGGGCCAGGGGGCCATCTGGGACGCCATCGGGAAGACCGCGCCGGACGACCACTACTTCAACTTCGGACGGATCCTGGAGGTCCCCGGCACCAGGACCGCCGACCAGATCGCCACCGCGCTCGCCGCCCTGGTCGCCAGACACGGCGCCCTCCGCACCCGGCTGGACCTCCAGGGCCCGAAACCGCTCCAGCGGCTGGCCGACCGGGGAAGGCTGCCGGTCCTGCTCACGGACGAGGACCCCGGCGCCGTCCTCGCCGCCCTCACCGCCGACCGCTACGACTACGGGGAGGAGTGGCCGCTGCGGGTCGCCCTGGTGACCAGGGGACCGCGGATCAGCCATGTGGTGCTGGCCTTCTGCCACATGGCGACCGACGGCCTCGGCTCCGAGGTCGCGGTCCGCGACCTGCGGATGCTGATCCTGCGCGGCTCCTCCCTCCAGGCCGCGCCCCCGGCGCCCAGCCCGCTGGACCTGGCCCACTGGCAGGCCGGGCCGGACGGACGCCGTACCGCGCGGCGCGCCGCGGAGCTGTGGGAGGGCTTCCCCCGCCGGACGATGTTCGACCGGCCCGAGGAGGGGCGGGCGCAGCCGCCCGTCTGGCGGGCCCAGCTCACCTCCCCCGCCCTGGGTCTCGCCGTCCGCGCCGTGGCGGCCAGGCACCGCACCTCCACCTCCACGGTGCTGCTCGCCGCGACGGCGGCCCTGGTGGGCCGGCACACCGGGCGCGCGACGTGCGCGATCCTGCCCATCGTCAACAACCGCTTCCGCCGGGACACCACCCGGATCGTCAGCACCCTCTCCCAGGAGGGGCTGTTCACCCTCGATGTGGACCGGGACTTCGGGGCGCTGCTGCGCGAGGCGGAGCCGGCCACCCTGCGGGCGTACCGCAGCGCCTTCCACGACCCGCTGGACCGGGCGGCGGGCGACTGGGTGCAACCGCGCTGCTGCTTCAACGACATGCGCTTCGCCGACCCCGGGCCCGCCCCCTGCCCTCCCGGGGACATCGTGGAGGCGCTGCCGCGGACCAGGCTCAGCTGGCCGCTCAGCCAGGAGAAGCTCAACTGCCGCTTCTGTGTGCATGTCTCCGGGTCGCTGGAGGTCTCCGTCACGGCGGACACCCGCTATCTCCCTCGCCCCGGGATGGAGCGGATGCTGCATGACCTGGAGGCGCTGCTGGTCGCGGAGGCCGGGGCCGGACCGCAGCCGCCGCTGGGGTGAGCGGGGGCCGGGGCCGGCCTGCCCTCCGGGGACTCGGACGGTGGGCGGGTAAGCGGCCCGGGCACGCAACCGCGGGGCGCACAGCCGGAGTTCACCGTGGCCGAACACGGCCGGCGGCCGTGTCCGGGCTGAGCAGCGAGGGCTTCGGCGGAGCCGGAACCGGGTGGCGCTGCCTCTGGTAGACCCGCGTAGACCCATGCATCATGGACATGCTCGTCCAGGGAGCGGCGCTCGCCGCGTCCCCCGTCTGCGAACCGCTTGAGCACGGGCGCATCCGAACGGCCGCCCCGGCCTGTGGCACACGGCACGGCGCACCGCTTCCCCGTACGAAATCCATGCACGGCTTCCTCGCACGGCATCCGTGCGCGGCTGTCGTGCGCCGCACGGCGGCCCCGGCACCATCGTTCCCGGCCTCGCCCGAGGCTGCGTTTGTCATGCCCCCCACACGGGCTCTCCACAAGCAAGGAGAAAGTCGATGGCCTGCGGATCCACCAGCCTCTGGGCAGGCGAAGCCACCTGGTTCTGCTGCGGCTCCTCCTGGGGCCCCTGCAGCAGCACCGGTACGGGCGCCTGTGGCACCTGCCAGTCCAGCGCACACCAGGCGGCATGGCCCAACGCCTCAGCCGCCTGCTTCAGCATCACCCGCCCCGACCTGTGCGGCGAGTCCATCCCCCGGCGCGGCTGCGGCGCGGTGATGACGGTCAAGCACCAGTGCTCCGGCTCCTCGGTGTGCGTCACCGTCTCCGACTGCGGGCCCCGCACCAAGAGCTTCTGCGGCGAGGCCACCTGCTGCAACGGCACCTGCCGCACCAACCGCGTCATCGACCTCACACCCGCCGCCTTCTCCGCGATAGGCAACCTCAGCTCCGGCATGCTGCCGGTCTACATCTACGAGTGAGGAGAGGACCGGCCATGAGCTCCCCCCGCAGCACCTCGGCCTCCGGCGGCCGAGGCCTCGACCGCCGCCGCTTCCTCACCACCGCGGCCCTGGGCGGCGCCACCATCGTCGGCGCGTCCGCCCTGGGCGGACTCGACGCGGACGCCGCCTTCGCAGCCCCCACCCCCTCGCTGGACCCGGCCGTCCCCGCGGCCGCCTTCGCCGAGGGCCGGATCACCGCCATCAACGGCAGCGTGCTGGAGGTCGCCGCGTCCAACGGCGGCCGGCACCTGATCCAGCTCACCAACGCCACCAGCATCTGGAAGCTGGAACCCACCACCGCGGAGGCCGTCAAGGTCGGCGACGGCCTCTACGCCCGCGGCGTCCCCATGCCCGACGGCACCATGGCCGCCGACGCGCTCTGGGTCAACATCGTCAACCTGGCGGTGACCGTACGGGGCATCGCCAAGGACCGGCTGCACTTCGCCCACGGCGCCCACGGCCTCGTCGGACGTGTCGTACCCGGCACCACCGCCGCCTCCTACCTCGCCGGGGCCCTCACCTCCGACCTGTCCCAGGTGCGCATCGGGCAGTCGGTCCAGGTCCTCGGGGCCTGGCGGCCTGAGGACGGCAGTGTGGACATCGCCCGTATGACCGTCGGCCACTGACCCGGAGGTCGGGATGCTCACACTGCTCTCAGCCTCCGCCGTACCGGTCCTGGGTGCGCTGCTCGCCGTCGGCGGCGCGGCCAAGCTGTTCGGCCGGGACACCGCACGGCAGGCCGCCGGCACGGCCCTGGTCCGCATCGTCGGCGCCGGCCGGGCCGGCCTCGCCCTGCGCGCCGTGGGCGCGGCGGAACTCCTGGTGGGCGCCGGGCTGACGGCCTCACCCGCCTCCGCCGCACCGGGGATGGCGGCGGCCGCGCTCGGGGCCGGCTTCCTCGGCTACCTCGGCTGGGCCCGGGTGGCGGCCCCGGAGTCCTCCTGCGGCTGCTCCGCCCGCGAGCGCGGTCCCGTCACCTGGCGCTCCTTCGCCCGGGCGGCCCTGGTGCTGGCCGGCGGGGCGGGCGCCGCCGCCCGCGGCGGCACCTGGTGGGACGAGGTGGCGGCGCACCCCGCGGCCGCCGCCGCGACGGCGGCCGCCACGGCCCTGGCCCTGGCGGCCCTCTCCACCGACCTGGACCACCTGTGGCTGCTGCCGCTGCGCAGGGCCAGACTCCGTCTGCTCGGGCACCCGCTGGCCCCCACCGGGACCGGCCGGACGGCGGGACGGGTACCGGTGGCCGCCTCCGTGGAGCTGCTGGAGCGCTCCCTGGCCTGGCAGTCGATGTCATCCGTCGTCCGGTCGGCCCTGCTGGAGCACTGGGACGAAGGGGGCTGGCGGATCCTCAGGTTCGCGGGGCTGCACCAGGACGCCGAAGGCACCCGGCCGGTCAGTGTGCTCTTCGCACTGGACGCAGCGGCCTCCGCCGACACCGCACCTCTCCCCTCGGTACGGGTGACCGTGCTGGACGACTGCACGGACGAGCAACTGCCCGTCACTCCGCCCGACGTCCCGGTACGCACGGCGCTCACCGTGCTCCCGCTGGCGACCTGACGCCCCGGCGGCAGACGGCCGGGACCCGGTGCCGTGGGGGCGGCGGCCCCCACGGCACCGGTGTGTCCGGCCCGTTCCGTACGACGAGTGCGGTGCGGCCGGGCGCTCCGGCGTTCGCGGGCCCGGTGATCAGCGGGCGGCGGCAGCCCTGGTACGGGTCCTGCGGCGGGTACGGCCCGGCAGCCGGGCCGGGTGTGCGGACGCCTGCGTCACATGCGGGTGACCCGCTCCAGCAGGGCCAGCGCCTGAAGGACGGTCTGCCGCTCCTCCTCGGTGCAGTGGTCCTGCAGGGTCCGGGCCAGCCACTCCTCCCGGGCCTGCAGGGTGCCCTCGACCCGCTCGCGTCCGGCCGGGGTCAGGCTGACCAGCTGCCGCCGGCCGTCCTCGGGGTCGGGGTCGCGCCGGATCAGGCCGTGCTGGTCGAGGGCTGCGAGCGTGGCGGCCATCGACTGCGGCCGCACCCGTTCCGCGGCCGCGAGCACGCTGCCCGTCGCCGGCCCCTCCTTGCCCAGCCGGGTGAGGACGGAGGTCTGCGACGGGGAGAGTTCCCCGGTGTCGTGGACCTCCGCGAGGCGACGGCGAAGACGGCTGAACACCACCCGCAGATCGCGCGCCGCCTGAGCGGCCGACCCGGAGATGCCCCCGGCGGTCTCGTCCATGGGCTCCACACTATTTCGTTCAGCTGAAGCTGGACAATTCAGGCTGCCCGACCCGTCGACCCCGGGTCGCCGGCGCCGAGCAGCATCTCCTCGCAAGCCCAACGCTCCGGGGCCCGTCTCTCCCCGCCCGCGAGCGGCCGGCAACACAAAGGCCGGGCGGGACCCGTGGCCCGCCCGGCCCCTGCGCCCCGTACCGGCTCTACACCAGAGCGGCCAGCGCGCCCAGGATGTCCTCCACCCGCGCCCTGGCGTCACCGAAGAGCATCCGGCTGTTGTCGCGGAAGAACAGCGGGTTCTGCACACCTGCGTAGCCCGGGGCCATGGAACGCTTGAAGACGATGACCTCCGCCGCCTCCCAGACCCGCAGCACCGGCATGCCCGCGATCGGGCTTGCGGCGTCCTCCTCCGCGGCGGGGTTGACGGTGTCGTTCGCGCCGATCACCAGGACGACGGACGACGCGGCGAAGTCGTCGTTGATCTCGTCCATCTCCAGGACGATGTCGTACGGCACCTTGGCCTCGGCCAGCAGGACGTTCATATGGCCCGGCAGCCGCCCCGCCACCGGATGGATGCCGAACCGCACCTGGACACCCCGCTCACGCAGCGCCCGGGTGAGGTCCGCGACCCGGTGCTGCGCCTGCGCCACGGCCATCCCGTACCCGGGGGTGATGATCACCGAGGTGGCCTCGCTCAGCAGCCCGGCCGCCTCCTCGGCGGTGATCTCCCGGTGCTCGCCGTAGTCGGCCCCCGAGGCCGCGGCGGGTGCCTCGATGCCGAAGCCGCCGGCGATGACGGAGAGGAAGGAGCGGTTCATCGCCTGGCACATGATGTAGGAGAGATAGGCGCCGGACGACCCCACCAGCGCACCGGTGACGATGAGCAGGTTGTTGTTCAGCAGGAAGCCCGACGCCGCCGCCGCCCAGCCGGAGTAGCTGTTGAGCATCGACACCACCACGGGCATGTCACCCCCGCCGATGGCCGCCACCAGGTGCCAGCCCAGGGCGAGCGCCACCGCCGTCACCGCGATCAGCAGACCGAGGTCCGGCCGGACCACGAAGAAGACCGTGAGGACGGCGAAGGCCGCCAGCGCGGCGAGGTTGAGCGCATTGCGGCCGGGCAGCATCAGCGGGTTGGACCTGATGCGCCCCGAGAGCTTCAGATAGGCGACGATCGAGCCGGTGAAGGTGACGGCCCCGATGAAGACGCCGATGAACACCTCCGCATGGTGGACCCGCAGCAGCGAGCCGGCCAGCTCACCGCCGGCCGAGCCGTGCGCCTCCACGTCGAGATAGCCGTTCCAGCCGACCAGCACGGCCGCCAGGCCGACGAAGCTGTGCAGGACGGCGATCAGCTCCGGCATGCCGGTCATCTCGACGACACGGGCGCGCCACAGCCCGATCACCGCACCGATCGCCATGGCGGCGAGCAGCAGCCCGACGCCGGCCGCCGAGATGGAACGCGAGGCCAGCCCGATGGTCGCGGCCAGCGCCACCGCCATACCGGCGATCCCGACGACGATGCCCGACCGGGAGCTCTCGTGCTTGGACAGTCCGGCGAGGCTGAGGATGAACAGCAACGCGGAGACGACATAGGCGGCCTGAGTGGCCGTGGCAGCGGTCATGGGCCTCAGTCCTTGGAGAACATGCCGAGCATGCGGCGGGTGACCGCGAAGCCGCCGAAGATGTTGATGCTCGCCAGCAGCACCGCGGCGAACGACAGCACGGTCACCGCGGTGTTCCCGCGCCCGATCTGCAGCAGCGCGCCGACGACGATGATCCCCGAGATCGCGTTGGTCACCGACATCAGCGGGGTGTGCAGCGCATGGTGCACACTCCCGATGACGTAGTAGCCGATGACGACCGCGAGCACGAACACCGTGAGATTGCCGGTCAGCTGGCTCGGCGAGAAGGCGGTGAGCAGGAACAGGGCGGCCGCGCCCAGGCCGGCGACCGCGAACCTGCGGCTGTCCGGGAGCTGCCGCACGGCCTTCCGCGCCACGGGTTCCACGGCGGCCTGCGGCCGCTGCGCGGGCGCCGCCGAGACCTCCACCGGCGGTGGGGGCCAGGTCTTCTCGCCGTCGCGTACGACCGTCATGGAACGCTGGACCACGTCGTCGAAGTCCAGCGTGATCCGCCCCTCCCTGCCGGGCGTCAGCAGCCGCATCAGGTTGACCAGATTGGTGCCGTAGAGCTGCGAGGCCTGCGCGGGCAACCGGGCGGGCAGATCGGTGAAGCCGATGATCGACACGCCGTTGTCCGTGACGACCACCTCTCCGGCGACCGTGCCCTCCACATTGCCGCCCTGCGCGGCGGCCATGTCGACGATCACACTGCCCGGCCGCATGCTCGCGACATGCTCGGCCGAGATCAGCCGGGGAGCCGGCCGGCCCGGGATGAGCGCGGTGGTGATGATGATGTCGACGTCGGCGGCCTGCGCGGCGTAGATCTCCGCGGCGCGGCGGTCGTAGTCGGCGGACGTCGCCCTGGCGTACCCGTCCGCGCCCGACTCCTGCTCGACCTCGACGGCCAGGAACTCCGCGCCCAGGGAACGCACCTGCTCACCCACCTCCGGACGCGGGTCGGTGGCCCGGACGACGGCACCGAGGCCCCCCGCCGCGCCGATCGCCGCCAGACCCGCCACTCCCGCCCCGGCGACCAGCACCTTGGCCGGCGGCACCTTGCCCGCCGCCGTCACCTGGCCGGTGAAGAAGCGGCCGAACCGGTGCGCCGCCTCCACCACCGCGCGGTACCCGGCGATGTTGGCCATGGAACTCAGCACGTCCAGCGACTGCGCCCGGGAGATCCGCGGCACCGCGTCCATGGCCAGCACCGTCAGCGAGCGCTGCGCCAGCGTCTCCACCAGATCGGGTGCCAGGGCGGGGCCGATCAGGCCGATCAGCGTCGCATCGTCCCGCAGCGCGCCGATCTCCGCCGCCGACGGCGCGTTGACCTTGAGCACGATGTCGGACTGCCAGGCCTTCTCCACGCCGACGAGCTCCGCGCCCGCCTCGGCATAGGCGTCGTCGGCGAAGCTCGCCCCCGCACCGGCGCCGGCCTCGACGACCACCTCGAAGCCCAGACTCACCAGCTGACGCACGGTTGCGGGGGTCGCCGCGACCCGGGTCTCCCCCGGGGCCGACTCCGCGACCACACCGAGCCGTTGGACCATGGACGTGACCTCTTTCCCTAGGCGTTCCTCGGGTCTTCCACAGGCTTCCTCGGGTCTTTCCCCCGGCCCCGTCCGGATCCGGTGCCCCCGCGGATCCATGGAGGGGTGAGGGGGATGGGCGGTCGCGCGCGGACGGGCGGCTGCGCCCGCCGGGATCAGCGGATGCGCTCGGGGCCGCCGCCAGGCGGACCCGTCGCAACCCGGCCGCGGCCGGGCCCCGCCCGCACCGGCTCCCGCGCCACCGGCGCGCGACGCCCCTCCACCGATGGATCCCCCCGTCCGGGTCGGGCCGTGCGATGCCGTGTCCTGCGCTGCCGTGCCGGGCCGTGCGCACCGCGCCGGGGCCGGCAGGCTTCAGTTTTGCGCCTCGACCACTTGCGTGACAACACCCCCTCCCGCCCCCGGCGACGCACCGCATCCCGTCCCGGCCGGCTGCCGGACGGACCGCACACGGCGGCACCGCCGGGGGC
>NZ_LIQR01000507.1 GCF_001418575.1 Peterkaempfera griseoplana | reverse complement strand
GCTGACGGGGGCGGGCGGCGAGGGCATGGTGGTCAAACCGCTGGCGTCGCTGGTGCGCGGGGAGGACGGCCGGCTGGTGCAGCCGGGGCTCAAGGTCCGTGGCCGGGAGTATCTGCGGATCATCTACGGTCCCGACTACACCCGCCCCGACCAGCTGGAGCGGCTGCGCGGCCGCTCCCTGGGCCACAAGCGCTCACTCGCCCTGCGGGAGTACGCGCTGGGCCTGGAGGCGCTGGACCGGCTGGCCGCCGGGGAACCGCTGTGGAGGGTGCACGAGGCGGTCTTCGCGGTGCTGGCCCTGGAGTCGGAGCCGGTCGACCCGCGGCTGTGACCGGGGCCTCGGCTTCCGTGATCACGGCCCTGGGTACGGGTGGGATGCGGCTGCTGCCGCATCTCGCCCCTCCCGGGAGGACCCATGGGCTACCACGTCGCATCCGAGGCAGGACGGCTGCGGCAGGTGATCCTGCACCGGCCGGACCTGGAGCTGAAACGGCTCACCCCGACCAACAAGGACGAGCTGCTCTTCGACGACGTGCTCTGGGTACGGCGCGCCCAGGAGGAGCACGACGGCTTCGCGGCGGTGCTGCGTGAGCGCGGGGTCAAGGTCCATCTCTTCGACGACCTGCTGCGGGACACCCTGGCGGTGCCGGAGGCCAAGCGGCTGGTGCTGGACCGGGTCTTCGACGAGAAGGAGCACGGTCCGCTGGCCACCGGGCATCTGCGGGAGTTCTTCGAGGACCTGCCGGCCGCGGAGCTGACCTCGCTGCTGATCGGGGGGATGACCAAGCGGGAGTTCCTGGACCGGGCGAAGGAGCCCACTTCGGTGCGGTTCCATGTGATGGACCTCGACGACTTCCTGCTGGCGCCGCTCCCCAACCACCTCTTCACCCGGGACACCTCCTGCTGGGTCTACGACGGGGTGAGCATCAACGCCATGCGCAAGCGCGCCCGCCGCCGGGAGACCGTGCACTTCGAGGCGATCTACCGCCACCATCCGGCGTTCGCCGGCGGGTACGACACACCGGGCGGTTTCCGGGTGTGGTCCCGTGGCGAGCACGACTACCCGTCCACCATCGAGGGCGGGGACGTCCTGGTCATCGGCAATGGCGCGGTGCTGATCGGGATGAGTGAGCGGACCACCCCGCAGGCCGTGGAGCTGCTCGCGCATGAGCTCTTCCGGGCCGGTTCCGCCCGCCGGATCGTGGCGCTGGACATGCCCAAGACCCGCGCCTTCATGCATCTGGACACCGTGATGACCATGGTGGACGGCGACACCTTCACCAAGTACGCCGGTCTCGGCATGCTGCGCTCGTACACCATCGAGCCGGGCGACAGCCCGGAGGAGCTGCAGGTCAGCGATCACGCCCCGGAGCAGATGCACCATGCCATCGCCAACGCTCTGGGCCTGGACTCGGTCCGGGTGCTCACCGCCGTGCAGGATGTGCACGCCGCCGAGCGCGAGCAGTGGGACGACGGCTGCAATGTGCTGGCGGTGGAGCCCGGGGTGGTGATCGCGTACGAGCGCAACGCCACCACCAACACCCATCTGCGCCGCAACGGGGTGGAGGTGATCACCATCCGGGGCAGTGAGCTGGGGCGGGGCCGGGGTGGTCCCCGCTGTATGAGCTGCCCGGTGGAACGGGATCCGGTGGCCTAGCCTCTGCATAGGCATTCCTATATTCGTATAGACTTCCGACCTCATCGATTCCACCACCCAGGAGACCGGCATGGCCTTCAACCTCCGCAACCGGCACTTCCTCAAGGAGCTGGACTTCACCGCGCAGGAGTTCCGCTTTCTGATCGGCCTGTCGGCGCAGCTGAAGGCGGCCAAGTACGCCGGTACCGAGCAGCCCGTGCTGCGCGGCCGGAACATCGCGCTGATCTTTGAGAAGACCTCCACCCGCACCCGCTGCGCCTTCGAGGTCGCCGCCCACGACCAGGGCGCCCACACCACCTACCTGGACCCGGCCGGCTCCCAGATCGGCCACAAGGAGTCCGTCCGGGACACCGCCCGGGTGCTGGGCCGGATGTTCGACGGCATCGAGTACCGCGGCCACGGCCAGGAGATCGTCGAGGAACTGGCCGCCCACGCGGGCGTCCCGGTGTGGAACGGCCTCACCGACGAGTGGCACCCCACCCAGATGCTGGCCGACATGCTGACCGTCCAGGAGCACACCACCAAGCCGCTGGACCAGGTGGCCCTCGCCTACCTGGGTGACGCCCGCTTCAACATGGGCAACTCGCTGCTGGTCACCGGCGCCCTGCTGGGAATGGACATCCGCATCGTCGCCCCCCGGCAGCTCTGGCCGGCCGACGAGGTGCGGGCCGAGGCGGAGAAGCTCGCGGCGGCCTCGGGCGCCAGGATCACCCTCACCGAGGACGTCGCCGAGGGGGTGCGCGGCGCCGACTTCCTCTACACCGACGTCTGGGTCTCCATGGGTGAGCCCAAGGAGGTCTGGGCCGAGCGGATCGCGATGCTGAAGCCGTATCAGATCTCGATGGAGACCGTCCGGGCGACCGGCAACCCCGGGGTGAAGTTCCTGCACTGCCTGCCGGCCTTCCACGACCTGGGCACCGAGGTCGGACGGCAGATGCACGCCGCCACCGGCATGTCCGAGCTGGAGGTCACCGACGAGGTCTTCGAGTCCGGGCACTCGGTGGTCTTCGACCAGGCGGAGAACCGGCTCCACACCATCAAGGCGGTGCTGGTGGCGACCCTCGGGGGCTGACCCCCCGGGTGGGCCCCGGCCGGTACGCCCGCCGGGGGCGCCGCCGCGGGTGCTGCACGGTCCTGCGGGGCGGGTTGGTCAGACGGCGTTGGTCAGACGGCTCCCAGCAGGCACCAGACGGCCTTGCCGTGCGAGGTCGTCCGGATGCCGGCCCGGTCGGAGACCGACCGGATGAGCAGCAGCCCCCGGCCGTCCTCCGCCGGTTCGCAGGGCAGCTCCGCGGTCGGCTGGTGGAGCAGGTCCTCCAGGACCAGGTCCAGCGGTTCGGCGTCGCACACCTCTATGCGGAAGCCCTGCTCCTCCCACCCCAGCACCAGCTCCACGTCGCCGTCGTCAGGGGTGTGCTCCAGGGCGTTGGCCACCAGTTCGGTGGCGGCCAGCGACGCCGCGAAGGAGTCCACCGGATCGCCCAGCGTGTGCAGGACCTGCCTGACGATCGCCCTCGCCAGCGGGACCGAATCGGCCGCGTGAGGCAGCGGAAGCGCCCAGAGCCGCTCATGCGCCGTGTCCGGGTCGGGGCTGCTCATCGGGTGCTGGGTCATGGTCGCGGGACTCCTCTCCGCTCCGCCTGCGGATCCCTCACTCCCTCCGCGTACCCGTCCGGGAACCCGCTCACGCCCGGCATCCGGATCCTTACGCCTCGCTGACGGGCACGGCGCCGATCCCCCGGATCGCGCAGCGCGGGCCGGTCGCGCGCATCAGCCGCAGGTCGGCGGTGACCAGGGGTGCGCCGAGCAGTTCGGCGACCGCCACATAGGCGGCGTCGTCCGGGGTGAGGTTGTCCTTCAGCTGCCAGATGCGGTCCAGCAGCGGCTCCACCGGGACCTTGCGCACCGCCACCGTGCCCAGCCGTCCGGCGATCGCGGCCACCTCCGCCGCGGTCAGCCGCCCGGCGAGGTGGAGGCCGCGCAGCGACTGCATCACCTCGATGGTGATGTGCTCGGGGGCCGCCCAGTCGGGGTCGGCGGAGAGCAGGGCCCGGGCGGCGTCGCCGCGCTCTGCGGGGTCGGCGAGGAAGAGCACCAGTGCCGAAGCGTCCACCACGATCACGGAGTCATTATCCAGGTCGCGTCATCCAGGTCGCGCCGTCCGGGCCGGTTGCCCGGGGCGCACAGGTTTGGAAGTCCGCTTCCCGGAGAGTCCCCAGCATGCCGTCGTCGCCGTCGGGGCGACCATGCACTATGGTTTATCTCGACATCGAGATATCCGCCGAGAGGCGCGCACTGACTTAGGTTCACCTCACTTGTGGGTCGGTCGGCCGGGTCGGTCAGGATTGCGTGGCCACACGCACCAAGAAGGAGACAGTCGTGTCCGCGAACAGCTTCGACGCCCGCAGCTCGCTGCAGGTCGGCGACGAGTCGTACGAGATCTTCAAGCTGTCCGCCGTCGAGGGTTCCGAGCGGCTTCCGTACAGCCTGAAGATCCTGCTGGAGAACCTGCTCCGCACGGAGGACGGCGCCAACATCACCGCCGACCACATCCGCGCCCTCGGCGGCTGGGACCAGAACGCAGAGCCCAGCCAGGAGATCCAGTTCACGCCCGCCCGCGTGATCATGCAGGACTTCACCGGCGTGCCGTGCGTCGTCGACCTCGCCACCATGCGCGAGGCCGTCAAGGAGCTCGGCGGCGACCCGTCCCGGATCAACCCCCTCGCCCCGGCCGAGCTGGTCATCGACCACTCCGTCATCGCGGACAAGTTCGGCACCCCCGACGCCTTCACCCAGAACGTCGAGATCGAGTACGGCCGCAACAAGGAGCGCTACCAGTTCCTGCGCTGGGGCCAGACCGCCTTCGACGAGTTCAAGGTGGTCCCGCCCGGCACCGGCATCGTCCACCAGGTGAACATCGAGCACCTGGCCCGCACCGTGATGGTCCGCAACGGCCAGGCCTACCCCGACACCTGCGTCGGCACCGACTCCCACACCACCATGGTCAACGGCCTCGGTGTGCTCGGCTGGGGCGTCGGCGGCATCGAGGCCGAGGCGGCCATGCTGGGCCAGCCGGTCTCCATGCTGATCCCGCGGGTGGTCGGCTTCAAGCTCAACGGCCAGCTGCCGGCCGGCGCCACCGCCACCGACCTGGTGCTCACCATCACCGAGATGCTGCGCAAGCACGGTGTGGTCGGCAAGTTCGTGGAGTTCTACGGCGAGGGCGTCACCTCGGTGCCGCTGGCCAACCGCGCCACCATCGGCAACATGTCGCCGGAGTTCGGCTCCACCTGCGCGATCTTCCCGATCGACGACGAGACCCTGCACTACCTCCGGCTGACCGGCCGCTCCGAGAAGCAGCTGGCGCTGGTCGAGGCCTACGCCAAGGCCCAGGGCCTGTGGCACGACCCGGCCGCCGAGCCGGTGTACTCCGAGTACATCGAGCTGGACCTGGCCACCGTGGTCCCCTCCATCGCCGGTCCCAAGCGCCCGCAGGACCGCGTGGTCCTCGCCGAGGCCGCCGAGAAGTTCCGCACCGCCGTGCGCGACTACATCACCACCGACGACGAGGCCGGCAAGGAGTCGTTCCCCGCCTCCGACTCCCCGGCCGCCGCCAACGGCATCTCGCGTCCGGCCCCGGTGACCGCGCCCGACGGCACCGTCTACGAGATCGACAACGGCGCCGTGGTGATCGCCTCCATCACCTCCTGCACCAACACCTCCAACCCCTCGGTGATGCTGGGCGCCGCCATCCTGGCCAAGAAGGCCGTGGAGAAGGGCCTGCACGTCAAGCCGTGGGTCAAGACCACCCTCGCCCCCGGGTCGAAGGTCGTCATGGACTACTACGAGAAGGCCGGCCTGCTCCCCTACATGGAGAAGCTGGGCTTCAACCTGGTCGGCTACGGCTGCGTCACCTGCATCGGCAACTCCGGCCCGCTGCCGGAGGAGGTCTCCGCCGCCGTCAACGAGCACGACCTGGCGGCGGTCTCGGTGCTCTCCGGCAACCGCAACTTCGAGGGCCGGATCAACCCCGACGTCAAGATGAACTACCTGGCGTCGCCGCCGCTGGTGGTCGCCTACGCCATCGCCGGCTCGATGAACGTCGACATCACCCGTGACGCGCTGGGCACCGACGCCGAGGGCAACCGGGTGTACCTGTCGGACATCTGGCCGACCGAGCAGGAGATCGCCGACACCATCGCGGCCTCCATCGACCAGGACATGTTCGCCAAGGACTACGCGGACGTCTTCGCCGGCGACCACCGCTGGCAGTCGCTCCCGGTCCCCACCGGTGACACCTTCGAGTGGGACGCCGAGTCCACCTACGTCCGCAAGCCCCCGTACTTCGAGGGCATGGCGCAGGAGCCCAGCCCGGTGGCCGACATCACCGGCGCCCGGGTGCTCGCCAAGCTCGGCGACTCGGTCACCACCGACCACATCTCCCCGGCGGGCAACATCAAGCCGGGCACCCCGGCCGCGCAGTACCTCACCGAGCACGGTGTGGAGAAGCGCGACTTCAACTCCTACGGCTCGCGCCGCGGCAACCACGAGGTGATGATCCGCGGCACCTTCGCCAACATCCGGCTGCGCAACCAGATCGCGCCGGGCACCGAGGGCGGCTACACCCGGGACTTCACCCAGGACGGCGCCCCGGTCTCCTTCATCTACGACGCCGCCCAGAACTACCAGGCCGCTGGCGTCCCGCTGGTGATCCTGGCGGGCAAGGAGTACGGCTCCGGCTCGTCCCGTGACTGGGCGGCCAAGGGCACCGCGCTGCTGGGCGTCAAGGCCGTCATCGCCGAGTCCTACGAGCGCATCCACCGCTCCAACCTGATCGGCATGGGCGTCCTGCCGCTGCAGTTCCCGGCCGGCGAGTCCGCGCTGACCCTGGGGCTGACCGGTGAGGAGACCTTCGAGATCACCGGTGTGACCGCGCTCAACGAGGGCGGCATCCCGGAGACGGTGCACGTCAGGGCGGGCGACAAGGAGTTCGACGCCAAGGTGCGCATCGACACCCCCGGTGAGGCGGACTACTACCGCAACGGCGGCATCCTGCAGTACGTGCTGCGGTCGCTGATCCGCAAGTAAGGCGTTCCGGGCACCAGCCGACGGCCGGGCCGCAATCCCCAACGGGGTTGCGGCCCGGCCGTGTTGGTGTGCGGGCCTTGTGTGGGCGACCGGCGGTGGACTATACCTGTGGATCACTTGGTCCAGACCAATATCCGGTCCTTCAGAAGGTCGCAGGTGTCCTCGTATGCGCCGTCCTGCCGCGCTGCTCGCCGCCCTCGCCGTCGTCTCCGGCACCCTCCTGGCGGCCGGTCCCGCCGCCCAGGCCCATGACCGTCCCGCCCCGCGGCTGGAGGGCCAGCGGGTCGGCTACTTCACCCAGTGGGGCATCTACAGCGGGTTCTCCGCGAAGAACGTCGCCACCTCGGGCCAGGCCGACAAGCTCACCGTGCTCAACTACGCCTTCGGCAACGTCTCCGCCGACGGCACCTGCTTCGAGGCCAACGCCGCCGGCGTCGGCGACGCCTGGGCCGACTACCAGCGCCCGGTCGGCGCCGACGAGTCCGTGGACGGGGTCGCCGACACCGCCGACCAGCCGCTGAAGGGCAACTTCAACCAGCTGCGCAAGCTCAAGGCCGCCCACCCGCAGCTCAAGGCGGTGGTCTCGCTGGGCGGCTGGAGCTGGTCCAAGTACTTCTCGGACGCCGCGCTGACCGACGCCTCCCGCAAGAAGTTCGTCTCCTCCTGCATCGACCTCTACCTCAAGGGCGACCTCCCGCAGCTGGGCTCGGTCGAGGGCGGCAAGGGCTCGGGCGCCGGGGTCTTCGACGGCATCGACATCGACTGGGAGTACCCCGGCGGCGGCGGTGACGCGGGCAATGTGGTCCGCCCCGAGGACGGCCACAACTACACGCTGCTGATGCAGGAGTTCCGCCGCCAGCTGAACGTCCTGGGCGCCCGCAACCACACCCACTACCTGCTCACCGCCGCCGTCCCGGCCGGCACCCCCAAGGCCGACCAGCTGGAGCTGAAGCAGGTCTCCCGGTCCCTGGACTGGCTCAACCTGATGACCTACGACTTCCACGGTCCCTGGGAGGTCCAGGGCCCGACCAACCACCTCGCCAACCTCTACAGCGACCCCGCGGACCCCTCCCCCGCGGGCCAGGGCTACAGCGTCGACCAGGTGGTGCGCCACTACCGCTCCCGCGGCGTCCCGGCCGACCGCATGGTGCTGGGCGTGCCCTTCTACGGCTACGGCTGGACGGGTGTGCCGGCCGGCGGCAGCCACGGCCTCTACCAGCCGGCCACCGGCCTGGCGGCGGGCGGCACGGCCCCGTACCACCAGATCAAGGACCTGCCCGGCACGGTCTACCGGGACCCGCGGACCGACGCCACCTGGAAGTACGACGGCACCGACTTCTGGGCCTATGACACCCCCGCCGTGCTCACCGACAAGGCCGAGTACGCCCGCCGGCACGGCCTGCTCGGGGTGATGGCCTGGTCCCTGGACAACGACGACACCCAGGGCACCCTGGTCTCCGCCCTCGACGCCGGTCTCGACCGCCACCGGCGCTGACGGCGGCTGCCCCCCGGAGGCGTGTGCGGCCGCGTTCCCTGCGGCCGCACACGCCTCCGCGCTGCCCGCTCACGGGCGACCGCGGACCGTCCGGCGGGCCCGGCCCTTGGACCGTCCCGGGGACGCCCGCCGCGCCGGTGGGCAGCTCCCGCACCGGCGTTCCCCATCAAGATCAACAGTGCATTTTCGGCCATGCTCGTCGCATAATCGAACCCATGTACGAAGCAGCGGTGCCCCCGGGTTGGCCCAGGGAAGTCCGGCCGCCCGGCTCCCCCGGATGGGAGCGGTCCGCGGTCAGCTGGCTCTATGACCTGTGCCCGGGGGAGTACCGCCGCTATCCGCTGCTCTCCCGCCATCCGGTGCTGCTGGCGAGGCTGGCCCGGCAGGAGGCCGAGTCCTCGCTGCACGCCGCCCGCCGGGGCTGGTCCACCGCCCGGGTCGATCTGCGCGGACAGGTGGAACCGCAGGTCATCGAGGCCCTGCTGTGGGTCTACGCCCAGGAGGGGCCGCGGCTCGCCGCGCTGACCCGGAGTGTCCAGCTGGTCGCGGACGCCCTGGCCGGGGTCCGCTGGCGGCCCCGCCTCTGAGGCGCCGCGCCGTCTGGCTTCAGCGCTGAACGCTGGCTCGGCGGCCGGGAACACGGCTGCTCTGTCCTGATACCTGCAGGTTCCTCCCGCCCGTGCCGGCACCGGGGCTGCGGTGGCGAAGGTTTGACAACGATCTGCATTCACTCTTGACGCGACCTCACCGCATTGGCTCAGCTTAGATTTCACAAGTTGTAACCGAGCTCCGCCGCAAGGGCGCGGAAGGGGCCGCGGGCGGTCGGGCCCACGGCACCCTGGGAGGGTTGAACCATGTCCCTGGACACGCCGGGATCGCAGTCCTCGCTTCACCGGGCGAATCTGGAACGGGTACTGCGCGCGGTCCGCATGGCGGGATCGCTGACCCAGGCGGAGATCGCCCGCAGTACCGGGCTCTCCGCCGCCACGGTGTCCAACATCGTCCGTGAGCTCAAGGAGAGCGGCACGGTGGTGGTGACCCCGACCTCCTCGGGAGGGCGGCGGGCCCGCAGTGTCTCGCTCAGCGCGGACGCGGGCATCGTGGTGGGCGTCGACTTCGGCCACACCCACCTGAGGGTGGCGGTGGGCAACCTGGCCCACCGGGTGCTCGCCGAGGAGAGCGAGCCCATCGATGTGGACGCCTCCGCCGCCCAGGGCTTCGACCGGGCCGAGACCCTGGTGGAGCGGCTGCTGACGCAGACCGGCTTCCGGTCGGACAAGGTGATCGGGGTGGGGCTGGGCGTCCCCGGCCCCATCGACGTGGAGACCGGGGCGATCGGCTCCACCGCGATCCTGCCGGGCTGGACGGGGGTGGAACCGGGCCGGGAGCTCTCCTCCCGCCTGGGGATGCCGGTCTATGTGGACAACGACGCCAACCTGGGCGCCCTGGGGGAGCTGGTCTGGGGCGCCGGGCGGGGCCTGTCGGACCTGGCGTACATCAAGGTGGCCAGCGGTGTCGGCTCCGGTCTGGTGATCAGCGGGCAGATCTACCGGGGTCCCGGAGGCACCGCCGGTGAGATCGGACACATCACGCTGGACGAGTCCGGCCCGGTCTGCCGCTGCGGCAACCGCGGCTGCCTGGAGACCTTTGTGGGGTCCCGCTATCTGCTCAATCTTCTGAACGCCAGCCACGGCCCCGGCCTCACCGTGCCCAGGGTCGTCCAGCTCGCCCAGCGCGGCGACCTCGGCTGCCGCCGGGTGATCGCGGATGTGGGCCGGCAGATCGGGACCGGTGTCGCCAACCTGTGCAACCTGCTCAACCCCCGCCGGGTGATCCTCGGGGGTGATCTGGCGGAAGCCGGTGAGCTGGTGCTTTCCCCGATCCGTGAGTCCGTGGCGCGCTATGCGATCCCCAGCGCCGCCCGCCAGCTCTCCGTGGTGCCGGGCACCCTGGGAGGCCGGGCCGAGGTGCTGGGCGCTCTAGCCTTGGTGATGAGCGAGATGGGCGATTCGGGCGCTTTGCCCCAGCCTGATGGCTCGCTCCACCCTCGGTCGGTCACGGCTGTGTCTTCAGGAAGATAACGAAAAGGTTCGGATTCGTTGCGGCAAGAATTTACTTCTTGACGTTAAGGCAGCCGGAGGGATTGACTCCCTCCAACCTCGGCCGCAGCGTTGCGGCCCTGTCAGGGAGGCAACCCCCCATGAACGCTCTGATGCGTCGCGCCGTCATCGGCACCGCCGCGGTTTCGATGGCCCTCACCATGGCCGCCTGTGGCTCGGCCGGTGGCAGCAAGAAGTCGGACTCCTCCGCGGCCTCGGCCGGCGGCAGCGGCAGCAAGACCATCGGTCTGCTGCTCCCGGAGAACTCCTCGTCCATCCGGTACGAGTCCTTCGACAAGCCGCTCTTCACCGCCAAGGTCAAGGCGCTCTGCTCCGACTGCGACGTCAAGTACAACAACGCCCAGGGCAACACCGCCACGCAGAAGCAGCAGTTCGACGCGCTGGTCTCGCAGGGTGTGAAGGTCATCGTCCTGGACCCGCAGGACGCCACCGCCACCAAGTCCTGGGTGGAGGAGGCCAAGGCCAAGGGCGTGCAGGTCATCGCGTACGACCGCTTCGCCGCCGGCCCGGTCGCCGGTTACGTCTCCTTCGACAACGAGAAGGTCGGCGAGCTCCAGGGCCAGGCCCTGGTGGACGCCCTGGGCGCCAAGGCCAAGGACGCCAACGTTGTCATGATCAACGGTGCCGAGACCGACCCCAACGCGGGTCTGTTCAAGTCGGGCGCCCACAAGATCATCGACAGCGCCGTCAAGAAGGTCGTCTACGAGCAGTCCGGTGAGTGGGACCCGAAGACCGCCGGCCAGAAGATGGGTGCCGCCATCACCCAGCTCGGCAAGGGCGGCTTCCAGGCGGTCTACTCGGCCAACGACGGTATGGCCGCGGCCATCATCACCGCCCTCAAGGGCGCCGGTATCAAGGACGTCCCGGTGGGCGGCCAGGACGCCGCCGCCGACGCCATCCAGCGGATCCTCTCCGGCGACCAGGCCTACACGATCTACAAGGCCTACAAGCCCGAGGCCGAGGCCGCCGCGGAGATGGCCGTCAACCTGCTCCAGGGCAAGGACGTCAAGTCCGTCGCCACGGCCAGCGCCGACAGCGACACCGCCAAGGACGTCCCGTCGATCCTGCTGCCCGCCAAGGTCGTGACCAAGGACAACGTCAAGGACACGGTCATCGCCGACGGCCTCTACAAGGTCTCGGACATCTGCACCGGCGCCTACGTCAAGGCGTGCGACGCGGCCGGCATCAAGTAATTCAGGACCTGTACGGGCGGTGCCCCCCACCACAGTGGGGGGCACCCCTCCCGTCCGGCACGTTTCTTCCGTGCCCCTTGATGTGTTGTATGTCTTGCACAACCCTCCGCGCCTGGCACGGCGCGGCATCCCGCTCCATCGGTCCGTAATCCGGACGAGCGGCAGAAGGAGATGGTTCACGTGACAGGCGCACCCGTACTGGCGTTGCGCGGGGTCTCCAAGCGGTTCGGCGCCGTCCAGGCGCTCACCGACGTTCACCTGGAGGTCCACGCCGGAGAGGTCGTCGCCCTGGTCGGCGACAACGGCGCCGGCAAGTCCACCCTGGTCAAGACGATCGCGGGTGTGCACCCCATCGACGAGGGCGTCATCGAGTGGGAGGGCAAGGCGGTCT
The DNA here is from genome assembly GCF_001418575.1 of Peterkaempfera griseoplana. Lineage (GTDB taxonomy): Bacteria > Actinomycetota > Actinomycetes > Streptomycetales > Streptomycetaceae > Peterkaempfera > Peterkaempfera griseoplana. The sequence goes on along the minus strand of NZ_LIQR01000507.1, from coordinate 2,616 downwards.
CGATCAACCGGCCGCACGACGCCCAGCAGCTCGGCGTCGCCACCGTGTACCAGGACCTGGCGCTCTGCGACAACCTCGACGTGGTCGCCAACCTCTTCCTCGGCCGGGAGCTGCTGCGCGGCGGCACGCTGGACGAGGTGGGCATGGAGAAGCGCGCCCAGGAGCTGCTGGACACGCTGTCCATCCGCATCCCCAGCGTGCGCATCCCCGTCGCCGCCCTCTCCGGAGGTCAGCGCCAGGTGGTCGCCATCGCCCGTGCGCTGGTCGGCGACCCCAAGATCGTGATTCTCGACGAGCCCACCGCGGCCCTCGGTGTCGAACAGACCGCCCAGGTGCTCGACCTGGTGGAGCGGCTGCGTGAGCGCGGCCTCGGCGTAATCCTGATCAGCCACAACATGGCTGACGTCAAGGCCGTCGCCGACACGGTCAACGTCCTGCGGCTCGGCCGCAACAACGGTGTCTTCGACGTGAAGACCACCAGCCACGAAGAGATCATCTCCGCCATCACCGGCGCCACGGAGAATGCCGTGACCCGGCGTCAGGCCCGCATTGCGGAGGCACAGCAGTGAGCAGCAACCCGATCGACACCTCCAAGGGCGGTGCCCAGGGCTCCGCGATCGAGACCCCCGCGGCCGACACCACCGCGACGGACGCCGAGGCCATCGAGAGCCACGCGCCGGTACGCACCGTGGACCCCCGCCTGCTCGTGCGCGAGGAGGGCCTCAAGGGCTACCTCGGCGAGTTCAAGCGGAAGATGCGCAGCGGCGACCTGGGCTCCCTGCCGGTCATCCTGGGCCTCATCATCATCTGGGGCATCTTCCAGGGCGTCACCGGGACCTTCCTCAACCCGGACAACCTCTCCAACATCACGCTCTACATCGCCGGCCCCGGCCTGATGGCCGTCGGCATCGTCTTCGTGCTGCTGCTCGGTGAGATCGACCTCGCCGCGGGTTCGGTCGCCGGTACCGCCGCCGCCATCTCGCTGGTGCTCTCCGTGCAGCACGGCGTCAACGAGTGGCTGGCCGCCGGCCTCGCCATCGTCACCGCCGTCGTGATCGGCGCCATCCACGGCTTCTTCTTCGCCAAGATCGGCGTGCCGGCGTTCGTCGTCACCCTGGCCGGTCTGCTCGGCTGGAGCGGCCTGCAGCAGTGGATCCTGGGCACCACCGGAACCATCAACAACCCGCCGGACGGGCTGATGGTCCACCTGGACAACTACTTCTTCAGCGATGTCGCCGCGGCCTACGGTCTGGCCGTCGTCGGTGTGCTGCTCTACCTGGGCGGTGCCCTGCTGGACGCCCGCCGCCGCCGCGCGGCCGGCCTGCTCCACCGCCCGGCCGGCGAGATCGCCGCGCGCACCGTGGTGCTGGCCGTGATCGCCTTCGCCGCCGCCTACACCCTCAACCAGGACCGCGGCCTGCCGCTGGCCCTGGTGGTGTTCCTCGGCATCGTGATCGTCAGCGACTGGGTGCTGCGCCGCACCTCCTACGGCCGCAAGGTCTTCGCGGTCGGCGGCAGCGTCGAGGCGGCGCGTCGCGCCGGTATCAACGTGGTCTGGGTCCGGATCTCGGTCTTCATGATCTCGGCCGGTCTGGCCGCGCTCGGCGGTCTGTTCATCGCCTCGCAGTCGGGTGCCGCGGACAAGGCGCTCGGTGGCGGCAACACCCTGATGAACGCGATCGCCGCGGCGGTCATCGGCGGCACCAGCCTCTTCGGCGGCCGGGGCAAGACCTGGTCGGCGCTGCTGGGCATCCTGGTGATCCAGTCCATCGTCCAGGGCCTCAACCTCAAGGGCATCGACACCTCCATCCAGTACATGATCACCGGCGCGGTGCTGCTCGCCGCGGTCGTCCTGGACTCGGTGTCCCGCCGTACCCAGAAGGCGTCCGGCCGAGGCTGACCTGACACCTTCTTCCCACCGGCCAGCCGGTCCGGGCAGTACATCCGAGGGGGATGTGCGGCCCGGACGGCCGGTGGGCCGCCTCACCGCCGGAGGGCGGGCGAGGACAGCCGGCCCGGCACCCAAGCCGCTCGGGTGCCGGGCAGCTGCATGTCCGGATCCGAGGCGCGCCGGTCCGGCGACCCACTGGGCGTCCCCTGTCCGAAGGGCGGACATTAGACTCGACGGGCCGGGACGACCCGGCGCCGCCGGACCCGCACCGGCGGGGGGAAGCCGCACATCCTGCGGACATGCCCGCAGACCTGCGAAGAAGGAGGAACGGGTGGCCCTGCTGACCCGCATTCGGGGACCGCGCGACCTGGACCGGCTCACCCCCGCACAACTGGCGGAACTGGCCCAGGAGATCCGGGACTTCCTCGTGGACGCGGTCTCGCGGACGGGCGGCCACCTCGGTCCCAACCTGGGTGTGGTGGAACTCACCATCGCGCTCCACCGGGTCTTCGACTCCCCGCGCGACCGGATCCTCTTCGACACCGGCCACCAGTCCTACGTCCACAAACTGCTCACCGGCCGCCAGGACTTCTCCCGGCTGCGCGCCAAGGGAGGGCTCTCGGGCTACCCCTCGCGCGCCGAGTCCGAGCACGACGTGATCGAGAACTCGCACGCCTCCACCGTGCTCGGCTACGCCGACGGACTGGCCAAGGCCAACCAGCTGC
>NZ_LIQR01000506.1 GCF_001418575.1 Peterkaempfera griseoplana | reverse complement strand
GACGGATCCGGGAGCTGACGAGCGATGAGGAATGTGACCGCCAACCCCACCACCGCATCGCTGCTGGCCGCCGCGCTGGTGCTGGCCGCCGCGCTGGGCATCGCCGAGCTGCGCCCGCCCGCCCACCCGCCGGCCGACGGGCCCGCCGGCGCCACGCACACCCGGGTGGAGCGGACCTCCGCGATCTGCCCGCAGCCCGTGCAGGGACTCAGCGGCACCACCACCTACACCGCCTTCACCCCCTCGGGCGACTCCGGCTCGGCCGGGACCCCCGCGGCGACCGGGGCCGGCTCCGGCAAGGCCGTCCTCACCGATGTCGCCGGGGTGGCGCAGCCGAGTACGCCGCCCAGCGGCAAGCCGGCCGGTACGGCATCCCCCAAGGCTTCGGGCAAGCCGCCGGCGAAGGCACCGGGCAAGGGGGCCGGCGCGCCGCGCGCCGCACTGCGGAAGACCGGGACGCCGGTCTCGGCCAAGGCCCCCACCGGGGACGCGGCCCCCGCCGTGGCCGCGGTGACCGACGCCCACGGCCGCGGCCTCTCCGGCCTGACCTGCGGCGCCTCCGGCACCGGCTTCTGGTTCGCGGGGGCGTCCACCGCGGCGGGCCGCGAGGACTACGTCAACCTCACCAACGACGAGGACCAGTCCGCCATCGTCGACCTGGTGCTCTACGGGGCCAAGGGCGAGATCGACGACGGCACCGCCGGCAGTCTCACGGTGCCCCCGGGCAGCTCGGTACCGGTGCTGCTCTCCACCCTCACCAGGACCCCCGAACCGGACCTGGTGGTGAACGTGGTGGCCAGGACCGGCCGCGTGGGCGCCGCCCTGCACGCCTCGGACGGCGCCAAGGGCAGCGACTGGCTGCCGGCCTCCGCCACCCCCGACGGCACCGCGGTGATCCCCGGACTGCCCGGTGACCTCACCGCGGCCCGGCTGGTGGTGCTCGCCCCCGGTGACGACGACGCCGACCTCAAGGTGCAGCTCTCCGGGCCCAACGGCTGGTTCACCCCGGCCGGGCACGAGACCCTGCACGTCAAGAGCGGCATGGTGTCCGCTGTGGACCTGGGCGCGCTGACCCGCGGCACGGCCGCGGCACTGCGGCTGAGCCCCACCGACCCCAAGCACTCCACCCCGGTGGTGGCCGGGCTGCGGGTGGACCGCGGCAAGGGCACCCGGACCGACGCGGCCTGGCTGGCGGGCAGCGCCCCGGTGGGCGACCGGGCCACCTCGGCCGAGAACTGGCGGGGCGGCTCAACCCTGATCCTGACCTCCACGGGCGCCGCGGCCAAGGTGAGGGTGACCTCGTCCGCGGGAAGCGGCGGCGGCACCCCGGCGGTCAAGGAGGTGCAGCTCCCGGCGGGCGGCACCGTCTCGCTGGCGGCTCCCGAACCGCCGGGCGTCAAGGGGTCGTGGGCGGTCACCGTGGAGACGCTGTCCGGCGGACCGGTGGCGGCGGCCCGGGTG
>NZ_LIQR01000505.1 GCF_001418575.1 Peterkaempfera griseoplana | reverse complement strand
GCATCGGCCTGGTCCCGGCGCTGGCCTCGGACGCCGGGCCCACCCTGCCGCAGCAGAGCGCCGAGCAGCTGGTCGCCAAGGTGCTGGCCTCCGATGTGCAGTCGCTGAGCGGTACCGTCCAGGCCGACGCCGACCTGGGTCTCCCCGCGGGCGTGCTGGACGGCGCCGGGGCGCTCGGTGGCGCCGGCGGCCCGTTCGGCGGGTCCGGCGCCGCACACAGCCGGGCCAAGGGCGGCGCCGAGGGCGGCGGCACGGCGTCCCCCCAGGCGCGGCTGACGGAGCTGCTGGCGGGCAGCCACACCCTGCAGGTGGCCGTGGACGGGCCCGACCGGCAGCGGCTGGGGCTGATGGACAAGCTGGCCGAGTACGAGATCGTGCACAACGGCAACCAGGTGTGGGGCTGGGACAGCACCACCAACGAGGCGGTGCACTCCACGCTGCCCGCCGGCCACGACAGCCGCACCGGCTCTCCGGACCGCGCCCTGCCGTTCGACGGCGGTTCACTGCCCGCCACCCCGCAGCAGGCGGCCCGGCAGATCCTGGCGCAGGCCGGGACGACCTCGTCGGTGACCGTGGCGGGAACCAGCCGGGTCGCCGGGCGGAACGCCTACGAGCTGAGCGTCAGGCCCAAGCAGTCCGGCTCCACCGTCGGCGACGTGCGGATAGCGGTCGACGCCGCGACCGGGGTCCCGCTGCGGGTGCGGGTGAACGCGGCCGGCGGCGGCAGCCCGGTCTTCGATGTGCACTTCGCCTCGGTGTCGTTCGCCAGGCCCGGTGCGCGCACCTTCGACTTCAGCCCGCCCAAGGGCGCCAAGGTCACCGAGCAGAAGGCGTCCGCCGCCGGTGACCGGACGGCGGCCGGGCGGCCCGGCCCGGCGAGCGGGCGGAACACCGACGGCCCCGTCCTCAGCGGCACGGGCTGGACCACGGTGGCCTCCTTCAAGCTGCCCGCGGACCACGGCAGCCAGGGGATGCTCTCCCTGGCCAAGGGGCTGGGCAAGCCGGTCCTGGGCGGCACCCTGATCCACAGCCGCCTGGTCAACGTGCTGATCGGCGACAACGGCACGGTGTACGCGGGTGCGGTGTCGGCGCAGGTCCTGGAGCACGCCGCGGGGGCCCGGTAGTGACCGACTCGACGGCGGGCCGGGCCGCCGCTGACGGCCCGGCCCCCGCCGTCATCCGCACCCGGGGCCTCACCAAGCGCTTCCGGGGCGGCCAGCTGGCGGTGGACGGCCTGGACCTGACGGTGCCGCGCGGCAGCGTCTTCGGCTTCCTGGGTCCCAACGGCTCCGGCAAGACCACCACCATCCGGATGCTGATGGGCCTGATCGCCCCCACCTCCGGCACCGCCACGGTGCTGGAGGCACCGATGCCGCAGTCGGTGACGGCGGTACTGCCCAGGGTGGGGGCGCTGATCGAGGGCCCGGCGCTGTACGGGTTCCTCTCCGGGCGCGACAACCTGGTCCGGTACGACTCCGCCGATCCGGCCGCGGACCCCCGTACCCGCGACCGCAGGGTCGCCGAGGCGCTGGAGCGGGTCGGTCTGGCAGCGGCGGCGGGCAAGAAGGCCCGCGCGTACTCGCTCGGGATGAAGCAGCGCCTGGGTCTGGCCGCCGCCCTGCTGCAGCCCCGGGAGCTGCTGGTGCTGGACGAGCCGACCAACGGCCTGGACCCGCAGGGCATGCGGGAGATCCGCGCCCTGGTGCGGGAGGTCGCGGCGGACGGCACCACCGTCTTCCTCTCCTCGCATCTGCTGGACGAGATCGAGCAGGTCTGCACCCATGCCGCGGTGATGTCCCGCGGCCGGCTGGTGGTGCAGGGCACCGTCGCCGAGCTGGCGGCCGGCGCCCGCGGCCGCCTGGTGGTGCAGACGCCGGACCGGGAGCTGGCCGCCCGGGTGCTGGCCGACCACGGGGTGACCGATCTGCGGACCACCGGCGACCGGCTGGACGGCGAGCCGCCCTCCGGCGCCGCCGACGATCCGGACGGGCACCTGCCCAAGCTGTGCGCCGCACTGGTCGGGGCCGGGGTGCGGGTGCGCTCCTTCGGTACCGAGCGGGGCACTCTGGAGGACGCCTTCGTGGCCCTGACCGGGGAGGGATTCGATGTCGCCGGGTGAGGCCGCGGTGCTGCCGCGGACGGCGGCGCCGGGCGGGCGGCCGCGGACTGCGCTGGGCGTGCTGGCCCTGTTCCGCAGTGAACTGTCGATCACCTTCCGGCGGCTGCGCACCATCGCGCTGCTGGCCATCCTGGCCGCGCTGCCGGTGCTGATCGGGGTGGTGATCAAGGTGGAGGTCGGGGACAGCGGAGGCGGCGGCCCGGCCTTCATGGCCCAGGTCACCGAGAACGGCCTCTTCCTGGTCTTCACCTCGTTCGTGGTGACCCTGCCGGTCTTCCTGCCGATGGCGGTGGGGGTGGTGGCGGGCGACTCGGTGGCCGGCGAGGCCGGCAGCGGCACCCTGCGCTATCTGCTGGTGGCCCCGGCCGGGCGCACCCGCCTGCTGGCCGCGAAGTTCACCGCCGCCCTGTCCTTCTGCGCGGCGGCCACGCTGACCGTGGCGCTGTCCGCACTTGCCACCGGCGCCGCGCTCTTCCCGGTGGGCCGGGTGACCCTGCTCTCCGGCGACTCCATCTCCTTCTGGGCGGCGCTGCTGCGGACCGGTCTCATCGCCGTGCTGGTCGCGGCGTCACTGGCCGGGCTGGTCGCCATCGGGCTCTTTGTGTCCACGCTGACCGGCAGCGGGATCGCCGCAATGGCCACCACCGTGGGACTGGTCATCACCGTTCAGATCCTGGACGGCATACCGCAGTTGCACTCCATCGGGCCGTGGCTCTTCCCGCACTACTGGCTGAGCTTCGCGGACCTGCTGCGGCAGCCCGCGTACCTGCACGACGTGCTGCGCAATCTGGGCCTTCAGGGACTCTACGCCGCCGTATTCGGCACGGCCGCCTGGGCCCGCTTCACCAGCCGCGACATCACCTCCTGAGACGACCGGGCCGGCGGGCCGGGCGGCACCCGGCCGCCCGGCCCGCCGGTCGTTCGAACAGCACCCGCTATTCACTGATCGTGCACGTACGAACGATCGCAACGTGATTTGGTGACGCTGGGCGACGCAATCGGTGCGGCCCGTGAAATGACGGTTGTTTTTGTCTCAAACACCGGGAGCCAACTTGACTCCCCTCCCACTCCACCGATGGGATGACCGCAACTCATCGAGCGTGTACTGCCGTCTGCGCCTGGTCGTGTGGATCCCCCTCAGGTCCCGCCGGACCGGGCGGCGGCGCGGGCGGCACGCGGCGCACCACCCCTCAGCGCCGTGCCACGCGTTCCTCCGGCACGAACGGGAGAGATCCACACATGTCCATAAGCCGCAGGGCGTTCCTGCTGGCCACCGGGGCCGTCGCAGGATCCGCAGTGCTGTCCGCCTGCGGCAGCAAGGGGGGCAGCACTGCTTCCCCCTCGGGAGAGGTCGAGGTCTTCTCCTGGTGGACCGAAGGCGCCGAGAACGCCGGTCTTCAGGCGCTCCTCGCCGACCTCAAGATCAACCAGCCCAATGTCAACTTCGTCAACCGCGCGGTCGCGGGCGGCGCCGGTGCCAACGCCAAGGCGGAACTCGCCAAGCGACTGGACGCCAACAACCCGCCGGACTCCTTCCAGGGCCACGCGGGCGCGGAACTCAGCGACTACATCACCGCCGGCAAACTCGAGGATCTCAACGACCTCTACGCCGAGCAGAAGTGGACGGACGTCTTCCCCGAGCAGCTGCTGCCGCTGATCAGCTCCGGCGACAAGTACTACTCGGTGCCGGTGAACATCCACCGCGCCAACATGCTCTGGTCCAACCCCAAGGTCGTCAGGGCGGTGGGCGCCGACACCGCGCCCAAGACCCTCCCGGCCTTCCTGGCGTCCCTGCAGAAGGTCAAGCGGGCGGGTTCCAAGGTGCCGCTGGTCCTGGGTGACTCCTGGACGCTCAAGCACCTGCTGGAGACCATCATGCTGGCCGCGCTCGGCCACGAGGGCTGGTCCGCCCTGTGGAAGCAGGGCGCCAACTGGAACTCCGGCAAGGTCACCCAGGCGCTGGAGTACTACCACCAGGTGCTCGGCTTCACCAACCTCTCCGCCCCGGCAGCCAGCTGGGACGCGGGAACCACCATGCTGGGCGAGGGCCGGGCCGCCTACCAGATCATGGGCGACTGGGCGGAGGGCAGCCTCAAGGTCACCCAGAACCTCCAGGCCCACACCGACTACGAGTGGGCACCGGTGCCGGGCACGGCGGGGACCTTCCAGTTCCTCTCCGACTCCTTCACCCTGCCCAAGCACGCCAAGCACCGCGACACCGCGCTCGCCTGGCTCCGGGAGTGCGGCAGCAAGAGCGGCCAGCTGGGCTTCAACGGGGCCAAGGGCTCCATCCCCACGCTGACCAACCTCAACGCCGAGGACCGGGCGCTCTTCGGCGAGTACCTGCAGTGGTCCATGGACGAGTGGAAGCGTTGCCAGATCGTCGGCTCGCTCACCCACGGCGTGGTCGCCAGCAACGCCTGGAACGCGGAGATCGACCAGGCCGTGGCCGACTTCGCCAAGAGCATGCGGGTGCCCGCCCTGCAGCAGGCGCTTGCGGCCTCTGCCCAGAAGCACCTCGCCGCCTGACCGACGGCACACCCACGGGAGCCCGCCGGAGCCGTGCCCGCCACGGCCCCGGCGGGCTCCTCCGGTGAGCGGTGCCGAGCAGGCAGTGCGGCCCCCCCGGGCGTCGCCCGGGGGGCTCTCGTCGTACCGGGGGCTCTCGTCGTACGGGGGCACCCGTCGTACGGCGGCGCCGGGACGGCTCAGCCGGAGACGGCGGCGCCGTCCGGGGACGGAGCGGCCTGCGCCGCACGCGCCGCGGCGGCCTGCTGCAGGGCACTGCGGTTGCGGCGGGTCTGGCGGACGGCGTCCCAGGTCAGCAGCGCAAGCGCGGCCCAGACCAGGGCGAAGCCGGCCCAGCGGGCCGGTGGCATCTCCTCGTGGAAGACCGCCAGGCCGAGCAGGAACTGGAACACCGGCGCCAGGTACTGCAGCAGCCCCAGCATGGTGAGCGGCACCCGTACCGCCGCGGCGCCGAAGCAGAGCAGCGGTATCGCCGTGATCAGCCCGGAGAGCGCCAGCAGCCCGGAGTGCCCCCAGCCGTAGCCGTCACCGGTGCGGCCGAAGGTGCCCTGACCGGAGAAGGCCAGCCAGAGCACATAGCCCAGGGCAGGCAGGAACTGGAAGGCGGTCTCGGTGGCCAGGCTCTCCAGGCCGCTCAGCCCGACCTTCTTCTTCAGCAGCCCGTAGACGGCGAAGGTGAGGGCCAGGCTCAGGGCGATCCAGGGCAGCCGCCCGTAGCCGAGGGTGAGCACCACCACCGCGGCGGCGCCGATGCCCACCGCCGCCCACTGGGCGGGCCGCAGCCGCTCGTGCAGCAGGAGGACCCCGAAGGCGATGGTGACCAGCGGGTTGATGAAGTAGCCGAGGCTGGTCTCGACCACATGCCCCGAGTTGACGCCCCAGATGTAGACGCCCCAGTTGACCGAGACCACGGCGGCGGCCCCGGCGCACATGGCGAGCCGGGCGGGCTGCCGCAGCAGCGGCCGTATCCAGCCCCAGTGCCGGGTGGCGATCAGGATGGCCGCGACGGCCACCAGTGACCAGAGCATGCGGTTGGCCAGGATCTCCATGGAGTCGCTGGGCTCCAGCAGCGGCCAATAGAGGGGGAAGAGCCCCCACATCGCATAGGACGCGAAGCCGAACCAGAATCCGGTCCGCTGCCCCGCCTCGGGCTCCTGCTGCTGCATCGGGGCTCGCTCCTCCACCCGGTCGTCTCTCCTCAGGGACGGTACCGGTCGCAGGAGTCCCATGTCACTCGCGTATCCACGCTTTGGTACTGACAGGGGCGCGACGGCGGCCGTGGGCCCGCCGTGGGTGCCGCGGCCCGCGGTCGACCGGGGGGTGCGCGCCGGGCGCCGGGCCCTGCGGACAGCTGCGGCAGCCCTCGTCGGGCCGGGCCGCCGATCCCCTGACAGGCGCCGGAACCAGTCACCGGCCGGCTCGGCGGGCCGGGCCGCGGGCGTCCGGCCCGCCGGGCCGGCAGGCCCCGGCGCCGGGGGCGACCGGCCGTGGGTGCGCTCCCACACCCCTGCGCCAAAGCCTTGTGGCAGAACCCTTGACACGCGTACGTCACGGTCCGATGCTTGGGAGCGCTCCCACAGCGGTATCGCCCATGGCGCAGTCTCTGCGCTCCGCGCCCCCGCCGCCGTAGCACTCTTCGTTCGCGTATCGCGATCC
>NZ_LIQR01000504.1 GCF_001418575.1 Peterkaempfera griseoplana | reverse complement strand
CCCGTGCACCCCCGCCCTGCTCGGCCGCGGGCTGTACGACGCGCTGGCCCCCGTCGGCTGCGCCCGGCTGCTCCGGACCACCTACACCGATCTGGCGCGCACCCGGCTGGTCACCGTGGGCATCGCCGTCACCTCCGCGGCAGGTCCCTCGGCGGCCGCCCGCTTCGCCCGCGGCTGGGAGCGCCACGGCACCGGCCGCCGGGCCGCTCTGACGCCGCCTCCGGCCACCGGACCGGCCGACTCGGCCGCGGCGTGGACGGCCCGGCCCGACCCGGCCGGTCCCTGGCTCGTCTGGTCGGTCTCCGCCTTCGCCGACGGACGGCGGATCGCCCACCCCCTCCCGGCCGGCGGTCCCCCCGGCGATCCGCACGACCCCCTGGTGGAGGCCGGTCTGCCCCTCGCGGCCGAGGGGCTGGCCGCCCGGGTCTCCGACGCGGTCGGCACCGCCCTCGGCGGGGCCCTGCACGAGCACCGCCCCTCAGCGGCCGCCGCCCGATGACACCCCGTCGGAACTCCCGGACCCGGCTGGCGGCGGCCGCGCTGCTGGCCGGCGCACTGCCGGCGCTGACGGCGGCCCCGGCTGCGTACGCGGACACCGCCCGGGACCACGAGTGGCCGCTGCGCACCCTCCACGCCCGGCAGGCATGGCACACCACCCGGGGGGAGGGGACGGTGGTCGCGGTGCTCGACACCGGGGTGGACCCGGGCCAGCCCGACCTCACCGGCCAGGTGCTCCCCGGCCGGGACATGGTGGGCGTCGGCGCCCGCCCCGGCGACCGCACGTGGGCGCGCCACGGCACCGGGATGGCGGCGATCATAGCCGGGCACGGCCATGGGCCCGGCCGTACCGCGGGGGTGCTGGGGATCGCCCCGGCCGCCCGGATCCTCCCGGTGCGGGTCATCCTGGAGGACGCCGACCCCCGGCGCTCCCAGGCCCGCAGCCGTCCGGGCAACACCCTGGCGGCGGGCATCCGCTGGGCGGTGGACCACGGCGCGGACGTGATCAACATGTCGCTCGGCGACGACAGCGGCGAGGCGCACGCGGACCCGGGGGAGTACGCCGCCGTGCAGTACGCCCTGCGCCACGGGGTGCCACTGGTGGCGTCCGCGGGCAACGGCCGCCGCAACGGCGACCGCTCCTCGTACCCCGCCGCCTACCCCGGGGTGATCGCCGTCGCCGCGGTGGACCGGGGCGGCGACCCGGCGGGTTTCTCCACCCGCCGCTGGTACACCGCCGTCGCCGCCCCCGGCGTCGACGTGGTGATCGCCGACCCGGACCGCCACTACTACGAGGGCTGGGGCACCAGCGCGGCCGCCGCCTATGTCTCCGGCGTGGTCGCGCTGCTGCACTCGGCCCGCCCCGGGCTGAGCCCCGCCCAGATCCGCACCGTGCTGCAGCGGACCGCCGCCGCCCGGCCCGCCGGGGGGCGCAGCGACGCGGTCGGTGCGGGCGTGGTCGACCCGGTGGCGGCGCTGGCCGCCGCGGTACGCCTGCGGCCCGAGCCGGCCGTGCCGCGGCCGGTCCCGGCCGCGGACAGGGGGACCGGGGGAGCCGTCCGGGCGGCGGCGCCCCCGCCGCGCACCCGCCCCGGCGCGGCGTGGTCCGGCCGGCTGCGGATCCCGGCGGGGGTCTGCCTGCTGCTGCTCGCCGTACTGCTGCGGCGGCGGGCGCGCAGGGACCTCAGGCGTGTGTCCCCAGTGCCCCGGTGAGCGCCCCGGCGGCGGCCGCGGCGGCCGCCTCGACCAGTGCGATGCCCTGCTCCTGGGTGGCGTTGCCGTCGGAGAGCACCGCGATCAGCAGCTGACGGCCGTCGTGCCGCACCTCGCCGATGCTGTTGACCACCCACAGGCCGGTGGCGGAGCGCGGCAGCCAGCCGTTCTTCAGCCGACAGGTGCTTCTGTCGTCGGCGGCCGCGGAGACTCCCCAGTTCTGGTCGCTCTCCACCAGTCCCATCTGGGTGCGCAGATAGCCGCGGGAGTCGGCGTCGAGCGGGGAGCCGGCGCCGAATATCGCCCTCAGCAGCCTGACCTGGTCGACGGCGGTGGTGGCGGTCAGTCCCCAGTGGCCGGCGGCTCCGGCGGCGGTGGAGGTGAGGCCGAAGGCGCGGTTGGCGCGGTCCAGGCCGGACGCACGCCCTATCCGGGTGTAGAGGGCGTCCGCGGCGCTGTTGTCACTGTTGGTGATCATGGCATTGGCGTCGGCCAGCTCCGCCGCGGTCAGCTCGCGGCCCGCCTGCTGGGCCTGGAGCAGCAGCGCGGCCAGGATGTCCACCTTGGCGATGCTGGCGGTGGCGAAGCTGTGCCCGGCGGCGCCGTAGTGCGCCGTCACCCCGCTGGAGAGGTCCTCGACGGCGACGGACAGCAGGCCGTGGGCCCCGGCGGCCGCCTTCCGGACGGCCTGGGCGACGGCGTCCGCGGCCGACCCGGACGTGTCCCGGGTCGAGGGCGCGGCGGAGACCCGGGCGGCGTCGTGCGTCGGCAGCCCGGTGGGGCCCTGCGCGGTGGCCGAGGGGGCGGCGCCGGCGGCCAGGGCGGGGCCGCCGCCGGACATGCTGGAGGAGGACGGGGCCGCCGAGGCCCGGGCCGAGGAGGACGGGGCCGCGGAGGCGTGCCCGCCGGTGCCGCGCGCGCCCGGCCGGTCGCGGGAGATCTGCAGCACCGTCCCGCAGCCGAGGGCCACGATGCCCACCAGTGCCGCGGTGCGCAGCACCCCGCCGGGCCGTCTTCGGGGTCGGCCGCCGCTCGGGCGCCCTGCCGGGACCAGCATCTCCGGGCTCCTTCCGCTCGTGCGCACGACGTTAGGAAGCCCGTCTGCGAGAAGGCTGAGAGGAGAGTGAGCGCCGCCTGAGAAGGCGCTCGGAGCGTCGCATACCCTCAATGCGTGGAACGCAAGAGCATCCCGGATCCCGGTTTCTCCGGAGACGACGGCGGAGCCGACCCCCGGCTGGCCGCGGCCCTGGCCCGGTGGGCCGACGACCCCGCCGCAGCCGAGCCCGGGCTGCTCGCCCGGATCGGCGGCGCCCGCCTGATGGTGCCGGTGGTGGCGCTGCTGGGCGAGGTGGAGACAGGGCCGGACAACCTGCGGCGGGAGAAGACCAGCGATATGGCGGTCCCCGTGGTGGAGGCCCCGGACGGGCGGCGGGCGCTGCCCGCCTTCACCTCGCTGGAGTCCCTGGCACGCTGGCGGGCGGACGCCCGCCCGGTGCCGGTGCACGGCCGCCAGGCCGTCCTGGCCGCCTACTCGGAGCGCGCCGACACGCTGCTGCTGGATCCGGCGGGCCCGGTCCCATACCAGCTGACGGGTGCGGCCATGAGGGCGGTCGCGGAGGGGCGGGAGTACCTGCCGCCGGCCCGTGACCCCGAGGTGCTGGCGGTGCTCCGCCGGGTGGTCGCCGCCGAGCCGGCGGTGCTCAGGGCGTATCTGCAGCCGGCCGAGCAGACCGACGCGGTGCTGGCGCTGGTTCCGGAGCCGGGGGCGGCGCAGGACGCGGTCCGTGCGGCGACGCAGCGGATCGCGGACGCCCTGGCCGGGGACGAGCTGCTGAGGGTGCGGCTGGACCGCGGTCTGGACCTGGCCCTGCTGCCCGCCTCGGCGAACGTCGCCGGGGAACCGCTCCTCAGCCGCTGACCCGGGCGGGCCGGTCCGCGCGGGGGACGCCGCGGCGGGCGTCCCCCGGCCGGGGGACGGAAGGGCTCAGGCGTAGACCGGGCCGGTGTACTTCTCGCCCGGTCCCTGACCCGGTTCGTCCGGCACCAGCGAGGCCTCACGGAAGGCCAGCTGCAGCGAGCGCAGCCCGTCGCGCAGCGGCGCGGCGTGGAAGCTGCTGATCTCGGGGGCGCTGGCGGTCACCAGGGCGGCCAGCGCGGTGATCAGTTTGCGGGCCTCGTCCAGGTCCTTGTGCTCCTCACCGTTCTCGGCGAGCCCGCACTTCACGGCGGCGGCGCTCATCAGATGCACGGCCACGGTGGTGATCACCTCGACGGCGGGCACGTCCGCGATGTCACGGGTGGCGTCGTCCTCGGGGGTGGGGTCAGGCTGGGTGCTCATGTTCTCGCTTGTCTCTGCGGGTGAGGGCTCTCCCCGGGAGCGTACGCGCAGGGCCGTGGAATAACGCCGAGGCCCCGGACGCTGCTATGATTCCAGACTGACCGGCCTGACACCCAGGTGTCCGGCCTACAAGTGGAGGCTCCACGTACAGGGATCCCGATTGGGACGCCCAGTCAGTCTCCCACCCGATCGTCCTCCGGGTCGACGGGTTCCGGTCCGCGGTCGGTGCCCTTCGGGGTGCCTTCGCCGCCATGTCGCCCCGCGCGAGCTTGCTCGCGAGGGCGCTTCCGGTTGTTGTGGAGCCCCGCCTGTGCACCGTGCGGGGCTTTTTTCGTGTCCGCGGTGCGTGCCCTCCGACAAGGCGCGCAGCGCAGCACGGATGAAGCTCCGCCCGGTGAGTCGAGTCGACACGTGCGACCGCCGCCCGACGGCCGCATCGGAAACAGGTGCAACCGAGGAGGCCCCATCAGCACCGAGCCCCGCATCAACGACCGGATTCGCGTCCCCGAGGTGCGACTCGTCGGTCCCAGTGGCGAGCAGGTCGGCATTGTGCCGCTTGCCAAGGCGCTGGAGCTCGCGCAGGAGTACGACCTCGACCTGGTCGAGGTCGCGGCGACCGCAAGGCCGCCGGTGTGCAAGCTCATGGACTACGGCAAGTTCAAGTACGAGTCGGCCATGAAGGCCCGTGAGGCGCGCAAGAACCAGGCGCACACGGTCATCAAGGAGATGAAGCTCCGGCCGAAGATCGACCCGCACGACTACGACACCAAGAAGGGTCACGTCGTCCGGTTCCTCAAGCAGGGCGACAAGGTCAAGATCACGATCATGTTCCGCGGTCGTGAGCAGTCCCGCCCCGAGCTGGGCTTCCGACTGCTGCAGCGGCTCGCGGACGACGTCCAGGAGCTGGGATTCGTCGAGTCCTCGCCCAAGCAGGACGGCCGTAACATGATCATGGTTCTCGGTCCGCACAAGAAGAAGACCGAGGCGATGGCCGAGGCCCGCGAGGCCGCCGCCGCCCGCAAGGCCGAACGTCAGGGCCGCACCGCCACTGCCGAGTCCCCCGAGGACGCCGAGGCCGAGGATGTCGTCGAGACCTCCGACGCCGAGGAGTCGGCAGAGGCCCAGGCTCCGGCAGAGTAACCAGCAGTACCTCGGTACCGGGGCGACCCGCCCCGGCACCCGAAGATCCATCCCAGCGCTCCCCGTCTGCGCCCGACATGTGCGGGCGGGGGCGGACCGACGAGGAGAGTACGGCGACATGCCGAAGAACAAGACGCACAGCGGCGCCAGCAAGCGCTTCAAGCTCACTGGCTCCGGGAAGGTGCTGCGCCAGCGCGCCGGCCGCCGTCACCTGCTCGAGCACAAGCCGTCCACGCTGACCCGCCGCCTGGCCGGCACGGTCGAGATGGCCCCGGCCGACGCCAAGAAGATCAAGAAGCTTCTCGGCAAGTGATCGCGCCCCGCCCGGCTGCGCCGGTGCGGGAACCCGCCGATCCTTCCCGACCTATTCGAATGCGGACCGCGTGAAGATGTCCGCGGTCCTACCCAAGGAGTAATGCAGTGGCACGCGTCAAGCGGGCAGTCAACGCCCACAAGAAGCGCCGGGTCATCCTCGAGCGGGCCAGCGGCTACCGCGGCCAGCGGTCGCGCCTGTACCGCAAGGCGAAGGAGCAGGTCACCCACTCTCTCGTCTACAACTACAACGACCGCAAGAAGCGCAAGGGCGACTTCCGCCAGCTGTGGATCCAGCGGATCAACGCCGCCGCGCGTGCGAACGGCATCACCTACAACCGCTTCGTCCAGGGTCTGAAGGCCGCCAACATCGAGATCGACCGCAAGATGCTGGCCGAGCTCGCGGTGAACGACCCGGGTGCCTTCGCGTCCCTGGTCGAGGTCGCCCAGAAGGCGCTGCCGGCCGACGTGAACGCCCCCAAGGCCGCCGCCGACGCCGCCTGATCCAGGCAGCCGCCTGATCCCAGGCACAGAGCAGACCCGCAGGTGCGCCCCGCGCGCCTGCGGGTCCTGCTTTGCGCCCGTCCCGGCCCCCCTCAGAAAGCGCCATGGCTACCACCGACCGCCCCGAGCACGGCCC
>NZ_LIQR01000503.1 GCF_001418575.1 Peterkaempfera griseoplana | reverse complement strand
CGGACGGCGCGGCGGGTACCGGTCCCTCCGGCGGTGCTGGCGGCGGTGGGCAGCGGGGCGCCGTCCGGCGCGACGCCGTAGCGGGCCAGTACGCCGGGCAGGTACGCCGGGGCGTTCTGCGCCGTGTAGTACGGGGCCAGGGCAGGGAGGGCGGGCAGGGCGCGCAGCTCGGCGACCCGGCCGCGCAGCTCCCGGTACGGCTCGGGATCGAGCACGCCCTGGTCGCGCAGCCAGTCCCGGTCGGCGCTGGGCAGCAGGCCGCCGTCCAGCTGGTCCCAGGAGGCGACGCAGCCCGACCCGGTGAAGTAGTGGTTGCCGAGCGACTCGCGGACCCCGGCGTCCGACAGCACCGCCGTGGGGATGCCGCGCTGCAGGGACTCCAGGGCGGCGGTGGAGCTCACCGTGACCAGCAGGTCGGTGCGGTCCAGGACCTCGCCCATGTTGCCGTACACCAGCTCGCAGTTGGCCGGCAGCGGACGCGGCAGCCGGGCGACCAGCCGCTGGTAGGGGTGCTCCTCCAGATGCGTGGTGTGCTCCCCGGGCCGGCTGCGCAGCTTCACCAGCACCCGGCGCTCCGGGTGCAGCTCGGCATGGCGGACGCACCGCTCCAGCAGGTGCAGCCGGGCGGCGCGCGGCTCCGGTACCGAGGGCTGCGCGGCGAAGACCACCGTGAACGGCCGGCTCTCCGAGGGCCGGTACTGCTCGCCGCGGCCCGCCAGGAACGGCAGGGCGGCGCGGACCACGCTGCGGGTGTCGACCCCCAGCGGCCCGTACAGCTCCCGGAAGCGCCGGGCGTCGTAGGCGCTGTTGGCCAGCACCACGTCGGCGCCCGCCCGCAGCAGCAGACCGTCCGTCAGCTTCTCGTAGACCACGCCGACATAGCCGGTGACCACCAGGGGGCGCCGGGCCCGGCCGCGCCAGGCGCGGGCCAGTCCGTGCAGCAGTGCCTGCGCGCCGCCGCCGACCAGGGCCAGGATCACCACGTCGGCGCCGCCCACGGTCTGCGGTCCCTCCTCGCCGGCCTCGGCGAGGAAGTCGGCCACCGTGGTCTCCCGGATGGAGGCGGGTGCCACGCCGACCTCGGCCAGCTGGCGCTCCGTCGGCGTGGCCCGGCCGCGCAGCAGATGCGCGCGGATCTCGGCTCCGCCGTCGGGGCAGATCTGTCCGGCCAGCAGGGCGCCCCATTTCCAGCGGGTGTCCGAATCGGCCAGGACGACGATACGCATTGAGAGCTCCGGTTCTGTGTGACCCGGCGAGCATAGGGAGACCACCATGGCAGTCGAAGGGACTGGCGGAGACAATCCGAGAAATGCAAAGTGTCCGCTCGGTGAACACGGTCCGGGCAAATACCGGAACAAGGTGAAGCCATGGTGGCCGAGACCCTGATGAAGGGTTAATTTCCGGGCAACGAGGGGAGAAGTCGCCGGTCCCCGCAGGTCGGGCTTCCACCGTGCGCGCTGCGGCAGGTAGAGTCCGAGACGGATCAGGTGTGCAGGAACAGCCTGCCCAGAGCTTCGGGAATGTCCGGGGCGGAGATCCTCCCGGGCCGGTCGCCGGTCCTCACCCGGAGCACGCCGAGAAAACGCGTATGCGCCCACGGGCCCCGCAGGAGCGAAATCACGTGAAGCTGTCGGTCATCGTCCCCTTCTACAATGTGCAGGCGTTCGCACCCGACACCCTGCGCAGTCTGGCCGCCAATACGCGGGCGGATTTCGAGTTCGTGCTCGTCGACGACTGCTCCACCGACGCCACCCCGGCGGTCCTGGAGCAGTACGCCCGCACCCTCCCCGGTGCCGTGGTGGTCCGGCCCGAGCACAACCGGGGCCTCGCGGGGGCGCGCAACGTCGGCCTGGACGCGGCCCGCGGTGAGTACCTCACCTTCCTGGACGGTGACGACTGGATCGGTGCCGGCTATCTGGAGCGGCTGCTGGGCGCCGTCGAGCGGCACGGCTGCGACTTCCTGCGGGTGGACCACGTCCAGGTCACCGGAGCCCGGCGGCAGATCCAGAAGGCCCCGCAGGCCCGTCGCGACCAGGTGCTGGACCCCAGGGAGTCGATCCTCCCGGCCGACCGGGCCACCATGGTCGACTACCCGTACGCCTGGGCCGGGATCTACCACCGGCGGCTGCTGGACCGCGGAGCCCTGCACTTCGACGAGGGCCTGCGCACCGCCGAGGACCGCCCGTGGATATGGCGGCTGCACCGGCTCGCCGACAGCTACGCCGTCACCGGACTGCGCGGCGTCTTCTACCGGCGCGCGGTCGCCACCTCGCTCACCCAGATCGGCGACGAGCGGCAGCTGGACTTCGTCCGCGCCTTCGACCTGGTGCTGGAGCAGCTGGCCGACGACCCCGACGCGGACCGGCTGCTGACCAAGGCCGTCCGCACCTACTGCGCGGTGATAGTGCACCACCGCCGCAACGCCGACCGCCTGGAGCGCGACGTCGCCCGGCGGCTGCGGACGCTCAGCGCCGACGCGCTGCGCCGGATGCCGCAGCGCCATCTGGCGGAGGCGATCGCCGCCATGGACCCCGAACGCGCCGCGGTCATCCGCAGGCTGCGCTCCGGACTGGCCCCGGTGGCCGCCCGATGACACCGCCGCCCGGCCCCCGTGAGGAG
>NZ_LIQR01000502.1 GCF_001418575.1 Peterkaempfera griseoplana | reverse complement strand
CCGCGGTGAGCCGGTCCAGCCGGTGGGCCGGGCTGAGCGCGGGCAGCGCCAGGTCGCGGCGGAGCCGCGCCAGGGCGGTCTCGGTGACATGGCGGCCGCGCGGTGTGGTGGCGAGGAAGTGCGGCTTGTCGACCACGACCAGGTGCTCGTCGCGGTGCAGCACCTCCACCGGGAAGGGCACCGGCACCTCGGGGGGCAGTTCGCGGTGGAACCAGAGGAACGCCCCGGGCGTGAAGGGCGTGTCCGCGGCCACCGGCCCGTCGACCCCGACGACGGCCCGGTCCCGCAGCATCGCGTCGACCCGGTCGGGCCCCGCCGCGGCCAGCCGCTCCACCAGGTGGTCGCGTACGGTGGCCCACGGGCCCTCGAAGGGCAGCCGGAGCCGGACGGGGTCGATCCCGTCGCGCTGCGGCAGGGGTGCGGGCGGCACCCTGGGCTTGCGTCTCATCGCGGCAAGCCTACGGTGCCGGCGTCCGCTCCCGGCCGGGCGGCGCCCGCGCCGCAGGTCCGGCGCAGGCCGCGGTGTGGGCCGGTGCCGGGTGGGCATTATTCGGACGACGGAACCCGCCCTCCGGTGCTAGCTTCCACGACCATGATCCCGCTCGACGAGAACGACATCCGCGGCTCCTTCGTGAACTGCTCGAAGGGCGAGGCCCGCAGGCTCGCGACACCCCGTGATCTCGCCGACCTGCCCTGGGCCGACCTGGACTTCCTGGGCTGGCGGGACCCGGGCGCCCCCGACCGGGGCCATTTGGTCGCGCAGCACCGCGGGGAGCTGGTGGGCATCGTGCTGCGGGCTCCGCAGGGTCCGCGCCGCAGTTTCACCAGGACCACCGTGTGCTCGATCTGCGTCACCCCGCACGCCGGATCCGGGGTCTCGCTGCTGGCCGCGCCCCGTGCGGGCGCGGCGGGGCGCCAGGGCAACACCGTCGGCACCTATATGTGCGCGGACCTGGCCTGCCCGCTCTACGTCCGCGGGCGCAAGCGGACCGAGCTGGTCAGTCGCTACGAGGAGTCCCTCACCGTGGAGGAGCAGATCAGCCGGATGCTCGGCAATCTGGACGGCTTTCTGCAGCAGGTGCTCGGGGCCTAGCTGTAGGAGGCCAGAACGTTGGTGACGTGGTCGGCTAGCTGAGAGGCCGGTGGTTGGCCCCCTGCTCCGCTGTGGGGACGGTGGTAGTTGTAGTGGACGTTCCAGACGCCGAGGGCTGCACGGCCCTGATCTTCAGATAGCCAAGTGTGGGCGTAGAGGAATTCCTCGGCGATGATCCGGTTGTAGCGCTCCACCTTGCCGTTGTGTCGCGGGGTGTAGGGCGTGATCCGCTGGTGGCGTGACCCGAGGAGTGCTCGGGCGAACGTGTTGGCGCGGTAGCAGGCTCCGTTGTCGGTGACGATCCGTTCGATGTGGGTGATGCCGTGGGCGGCGAACCATGCTCCCGCCCTGTGCATGAACGCGATGGCGGTTGCTGCTTTCTCGTCGGGCAGGGCCTCGGTGTAGGCGACTCGGCTGAACCCGTCGACGGCAGAGTGGAGGTAGATGTAGCCGCCGCGCCCGCTTTTCTTCTTGCGACGCTCGACGTTCTTGGCCTGTTCGCTGCCGCGTCCGTGGGCTCTCCAGCCGCCGCCGTCAGGGATCCGGCCGACCTTCTTAACATCGACGTGAACCATGTGCCCGGGGCGGCGCGCGTTGATCTTCCGCGGCTCCCGGTTCGATTGGCCGTTCGGGTCAATGAACTTGCGGTGGTTCAGCCCGAGCGCGAGCAGGTGCCGTGACACTGTGCGGCGGCTGATCGTGACGCCCTCCGTCTGGAGCTCGAACGCAATCCGGGACGCCGACCATTTCTGGCCGCGCCGGAGGTCTTCGATCCGGGCCACGACAGCGGCGTCTGTCGCGGTCGGCTGGCGCCGCGGGGTTGAAGGGAGATCGTGCAAGCCCAGCTCACCGTGGCGGCGGTAGCGGTTGACCCACTTCGACGCGCAGGCACGGGATATCCCCATCTCCGCTGCGACGTGGGCGATCGGCCGCGTCTTGCATCGCTCGACGAGTCGACGGCGTCCTTCGATGGATAAAGGTGCGTTGGCGTGCGTCACGAGAAGGCTCCTTGAGGCGGCGCAGAACGGGGTCGCGAACAGCGGCTCGCGACCCCGTTCTGCATGCAGGTCATCGCTTGCTCGCCGAAGCCGTTCTGTGGCACGGCGGTTCGGCGGCTGGGCAGTGGTGAAGAAGTGTCAGGCGGTGAGGCGTGCGCCGCCGTCTGTTTCGATGACGGTTCCGGTGATGTTGGGGTTGGTGGCCAGCAGCACGATGGCCTCGGCGACCTCCGGGGCGGTGGCTATGCGCTTGGTGGGCAGGGCGTCGGCGGCCTGCTTGAAGAACGCGGCTCGGTCCTCGGCGGCGAGTCCGTCCCACCAGGGCGTGTCGACGTATCCCGGCGAGACGGCGTTGACCCGGATCGGCGCCAGTTCGGCAGCGAGCGGTTGAACGAGCCCTTCGATGGCGGCGTTGAGCGAGCCGATCCCGGCTGTGCCGGGCAGGGCAGCCCTCGCTGTGACGGCTCCGACGAGGGTGATCGAGGCGTCCTCGCTGAGGTGAGAGAGCGAGGCCTGGAGAGCGATGACGGTGGGCCAGTACTTCTCCTCGAACGCCTGCCGCAGGCCATCGAGCGGCAAGTCGCCGAGCGGGCCGGCGCCGCCCTTGCCGGCGAGGGTGATGACGAGGTGGCGGATCGGGGCGATCTTCGCTGCGAGCGCGGCGGCCGCCTCCGCGTCGGCGGCGTCGAGAACGTGTCCGTGGACGTCTCCGTCGATGGCCACGGTTGCCCGGTTGAGCCGCTCTGTGTTTCGTCCGGCGATGTGCACCGCGTGTCCTCGGCTGGCGAGTTGTCGGGCGACCGCCAGGCCGACCCCCGACGTGCCGCCGATCACGAGTGCAGTGGACATGTTCACTCCTTATTTCGAGACGTGACGTCTCGCATGAGCGTAGCACTATTTCTAGACGTTACGTCTCGATAATGGGTTAGGCTGGCACGCATGACCGGCGCGACGACACCCGCCCGCGGCCGCAGGCGAAGCGAGCAGACGAGGCTCGCGATCCTCACCGCGGCCTACGAACTCACGACCGAGGTCGGCTTCCCAGACCTCACCATCGAGGGCATCGCCGCCCGCGCCGGGGCAGGCAAGCAGACCGTGTACCGCTGGTGGCCCACAAAGGCGGACGTCCTGCTCGAAGCCCTGGCGCTCAAGGCAGATCTGAAGGTCTCAACCGCGGACCAGGGGTCATTCGATGCGGAGCTGGACGCGTTCCTGCGTGACTCCGCCGCCCTGATGGCCTTCCCGGGAGTGGTCCCCGTCCTGCGCTCCTTGATGGCCGAGGCGCAGCGCGATGCAGACTTCCGGCGCCGCTTCCAGGACGGCTTCCTGGCCAAACGCAGGGCCGCGCTCGAGACCGTCGTCGAGCGGGCCGCAGCCCGCGGCGACAAGCCCGCTCACCTGACGGCTGCCTTCGCCGCCGACCTGGTGTTCGGCCTGATCTGGTATCGGGTCCTCGCCACCGAGCGCCTGCTCGGCCAAGACGACATCACCGCCATCCGACGACTGCTGAACGAACACCCCGGCGAGGAGTAGCGCATGCCCGATCGAACCATCGTCATCACAGGAGCAACCGACGGGCTGGGCCGCGCACTCAGCGTCGCCCTCGCACGCCAGCCCGCAACGACGCTCATCCTCCACGGACGCAACCAGAGCCGGCTCGACGAACTGGCCACCACACTGGCCGATGCACCGGCCTCGATCCACACGGTCCGAGCCGACTTCTCCGAGATGGCCCAAGTGCACCGTCTTGCCGACGAGATCACCGAGTTCACCGATCACGTCTCGGTGCTGGTCAACAACGCCGGCATCGGCGGCGGCGAACCCGACGGGACCCACCGCCGGCTCACCGACGAAGGGCACGAGCTCCGCTTCGCGGTCAACCATCTCGCCCCGTTCGCGCTGACCCGGCGCCTGCTGCCACTGCTCGACCGGGGAGCCCCCGCCCGCATCGTCAACGTCGCGTCGATCGGCCAGGCCCCGATCGACTTCGATGACCCCACCCTCGAACACGGCTACTCGGGCATGCGCGCCTACGGCCAGTCCAAACTGGCGATGATCGCCACGGGCTTCGTGCTCGCCCGACAACTCGACCCGCACAGGGTCACGATCAACAGCTTGCACCCGGCCACCTTCATGCCGACCAAGATGGTTCTGGATTCGGTCGGTTACAGCATCGACTCTCTTGATGACGGCCTGCAGGCCACCCTGCGCCTCATCCTCGCCCCTCAACTCGACGGGGTGACCGGACAGTTCTACGACCGTACCCGTGCCGCAAAGGCACACGCCGATGCCTACGATCCGAGCATCCAGCAGGAGCTCTGGGACCTCAGCACCAGACTCACCAAGCGCCCCGAATGACCCTCGAAGATCCAACGGCACTGCCCGACACCCCGCCGGCGCCATCAACGTCATGACCCGCAACACCTAGCGGGCCGCGGCCCGCAGGTCCGCCGGCACCGACGGAGCGTCAGGAACCGTCCCTGGAGCGCCCGGGGCCGGTGTCGTCCAGGTAGCTGGCGAGGCCGCGCACGATGATCTCCAGGCCGAGTTCGAACCGTTCGTCCTGGGTCTCCTCGGCCATCCGGCCGGACAGGGCGACCAGATGGGGGAAGCGGTCCGTGGGGAGTGCGGCCAGGTAGGCCTGCATCTCGGCGCGCTGCCGCTTCCAGCTCTCCGTCCCGTCCTCGTCCGACTCCCGCAGCCGGTCCGCCCAGACGCCCTCCTCGAGGGCGAAGCCGTCCAGATAGGTGGAGAGCACATCGCCGGCCACCGCGCTGATCCGGTCGGGCAGCCCGGCGGTGCGGAAGATGGCCAGCAGCTGTTCGAGCTTGGGCAGCAGGTCGGCGGTGAACGGCGCATGGGCCATGGAGATACGGGCCATGTCCCGGTGCTCCAGCAGGCGGGCCCGTCCGGCGCGGGCGTAGTCCCTGATCTGGTCCTGCCAGTGCTCGGGGTCGGGGGCGGGCAGCTCGAAGCCGTCGAACAGCCGGTGGTACATCAGCTCCAGCAGCTCGTCCTTGGCGCTGACGTGGGCGTAGAGCGCGGAGACCGCCACCGTGAGCTCCGCCGCGACCTGGCGCATCGACAGGCCGTCGAGTCCCTCGCGGTCCAGCACGGTGAAGGCGGCGTCGACGATCCGGTCCCGGGTGAGCGGCACTCTGGCCGCCGCCGGTCGCCTGCGTGACTTCTCCCAGGGGGTCGGCGGCAGTGCGTCCTGGCTCATGGGGATCAGTGTAGGCCGTTCGCTGAACACCGCTCTGGTGGGTGAACGCCGCTCTGAAACGCGATATATCTTGTCTTCCTCCGGGTTGAGCTCTATCGTGAAGAACGGTGTTCATGAAGAGAACGGCGATCAGGTATGGTGAACGCCGTTCATCAAACTGGGGAGTTCTTCGACATGACCACAACGGGGGTCGCGCCCGACCGCGCGGCAGTCACCGGGCCCGCGCCGCACCGCTGGCGCTGGGCCGCTCTGTTCGTCATCCTGGCCGCCGAGGTGATGGACCTCCTCGACGCCATGGTCACCAACATCGCCGGTCCCTCCATGCGGGCCGACCTGGGCGGCGGTGCCAGCGTCATCCAGTGGCTCGGCGCCGCCTACACGCTCTCCATGGCCGTCGGCCTGATCACCGGAGGCCGGCTCGGCGACATCCACGGGCGCAGGCGGATGTTCGTGGTGGGCGCCGTCGGCTTCACCGCAGGCTCGCTGCTCTGCGCCGTCTCCCGCTCGCCGGAGATGCTGATCGCCGCCCGCGTGATGCAGGGTCTCTTCGGCTCGGTGATGCTGCCGCAGGGCCTCGGCATGATCAAGGAGATGTTCCCGCCCAAGGAGATGCAGGCCGCGTTCGGCATGTTCGGCCCCGTGATGGGCCTCTCCGCGGTCGGCGGCCCGATCCTGGCCGGCTGGCTGGTCGACGCCGACTACCTGGGTACCGGCTGGCGCATGATCTTCCTGATCAATCTGCCGCTCGGCCTGGCCGCGGTGCTGGGAGCCCTGCGGTTCCTGCCGCGAGGACGCTCCGACAACCCGCCACGGCTGGATATCCCGGGCATGCTGCTGGTCTCGCTGGCGGCACTGCTCGTCATCTTCCCGCTGGTCCAGGGGCGCGAGTACGGCTGGCCGCTCTGGTCCTTCGCCATGATGGCCGCCTCGCTGCTGGTCTTCGCCCTCTTCGGCTGGTACGAGGCACGCCGCAGCAGGGCGGGCGGCGACCCGCTGGTCGTCCCCACCCTCTTCCGCAAGCGCGGCTTCAGCGGCGGCATGGTGGTCGGACTGGTCTTCTTCTCCGGCATGACCGGTTTCACCCTGGTCTTCAACCTGTACACCCAGATGGGCCTCGGCTACTCCACCCTCAAGGCCGGACTCGCCATGGTCCCCTGGTCCGCGGGCATGATCGTGGGCTTCGGGGTCGCCCAGGCGGTCCGCAAGTTCGGCCGCCGGGTGCTGCACGGCGGCGCCCTGGTGATGGCGCTCGGTGTGCTCGGCATCTGGATCACCCTGCAGGCCGCCGGGATCGGCGTCAGCCCCTGGCAGCTCACCCCGGCCCTGCTGGTCACCGGGCTGGGCATGGGCCTGCTGATGGCCCCCTTCTTCGACATCGTGCTGGCCGGTGTGGAGGCGCATGAGACCGGGTCCGCGGCCGGCACCATGACGGCCATGCAGCAGCTCGGCGGCGCTTTCGGCGTGGCCCTGCTGGGCACCGTCTTCCTCGGCCTGCTCGGCGGAGGTGTCGCCTCCGCGGCGGACGGCGCCGCCCCCGCGCTGCGCACCCGGCTCGCGGCGGTGCAGGTCACCGGTGCGGCCCAGGACGCGGTCGTCCAGGGCGTCCGGGACTGCGTCCATGACCGCGCGGTGGCCAAGGACCCCACCGCAACCCCGGCCGCGTGCACCCGCCTCGAGCGGACCGCCAGGAGCGCGGCGCACTCGCCCGGGGCCGCCGCGGCGGTCGGCCAGGCCCTCCAGCAGAGCGGCCAGGACTCCTTCAAGCAGGGCTTCGGCTCGGCGATGAAGGCCATCCTCTGGGTGGTCGACGGCATGCTGCTGCTGACCTTCCTCTTCGCCTTCCTGCTGCCCCGTCAGGCCCGGGAGGACGAGGACGCCGTCGGCCACTGACCGGCCCCGCCCGCACGTCCCCAGGAGGCGGGCCGGGACGCCCCCCGGCGTCCCGGCCCGCCTTCCGGCCGTCTCAGCAGAGGTGGACGTCGGTCACATAGTCGGCGTCGGTCCCGTAGCCGGCGAAGGTGATCCGGTCGCCCGGGGCGGTGTACCGGCAGGGGCTCACGGCTCCGTCGGTGTAGTCGAGCTGCACCGAGTACGGCTGTGAGCAGTCGTTGCTGACGAAGGTGTAGCGCCAGTCGCTGGTGCTGGTGATGCAGGGCGGAGCGGGGACGTGCTCGTCGCCGCCGGCGGCCGTCGCCGGTGCGGCCGCCCCGGCGCCGAGCAGCGCCGCCAGGGCGGCCGTGCCCGCCGTTCGTCGTCCACTGCGGTGCATGGTCTTTCCCCCACGGTCGGTCGGCCGGTCGGAGTCCGGCCGGTTCACCGGGAACCCTAGCCCGAGCTGAAATGCCTTGCAGAAAGTTGCAGAACTTCCTTGCGAAACGATGGTTGACGGGTCGTGCAGGATGAGCGCATGAACCTCGACATCACCCGGGTCCGCAGCTGCTTTCCCGCCCTCGACCAGGGCGTCGCCTACTTCGACGGCCCCGGGGGCACCCAGGTGCCACGGGCTGTCGGGCAGGCCGTGGCGGACACCCTCTGCGGGGGCATCGCCAACCGCGGCACCGTGACCGCCGCCGAGCGGCGCGCCGAGGCCGTGGTGGCCGGCGCCCGGGCGGCGATGGCCGACCTGCTGGACTGCCCGGCCGAGGGGGTGGTCTTCGCCCGGTCGATGACCCAGGCCACCTACGACCTGGCGCGGGCGCTGGCCAAGCAGTGGGGGCCGGGTGACGAGGTGGTGGTGACACGGCTGGACCACGACGCCAACATCAGGCCCTGGACGACCGCGGCCGAGGCCGCCGGGGCCACGGTCCGCTGGGCCGGGTTCGACCCGGTGACGGGGGAGCTGACAGTGGACGACATCGCCGCCGTACTCTCCCCCCGCACCCGGCTGGTGGCGGTGACGGCCGCCTCCAACCTGCTGGGCACCCGGCCCGACATCCCGGCGATCGCCGCCGGCGCGCACGCCGTCGGAGCCCTGGTCCATGTGGACGGGGTGCACCTCACCCCGCACGCCGCCGTCTCGGTGGCCGAGCTGGGCGCGGACTTCTACGCCTGCTCGCCCTACAAGTTCTTCGGGCCGCACCACGGGGTGCTGGCCGCGGCCCCGGAACTGCTGGCTGCCGTCCACCCCGACAAGCTGCTGCCGTCCACCGACGCCGTCCCCGAGCGGTTCGAACTGGGCACCCTGCCCTATGAGCTGCTGGCGGGCACCGCCGCCGCCGTGGACTTCATCGCCGCCCTCGCCCCGTCCTCCGCCGCCACCCGGCGCGGCCGGCTGCTGGACTCCATGCGCCTGGTCGAGGCTCATGAGGAGCAGCTCTTCCAGCGCCTGCTCGACGGGCTGGCCGCGCTCCCCGGCGTCACCCTGCACGGCGCACCCGGACGGCGTACCCCCACCGCCCTGTTCAGTGTGGCCGGCCACGCGCCCGGCGCGGTCCACCGGCATCTGGCGGAGCGTCAGGTCAACGCCCCCGCCGGTACCTTCTACGCCGTCGAGGCCGCCCGCCACAGCGGGCTCGGCGACGCCGGAGCGGTGCGCGCCGGTCTCGCCCCCTACAACAGCACCGAGGACGTCGACCGCCTGCTGGCCGGCGTCGCCGAACTGGTGGGCGCCCGGTGAGCGACACCGCCCCCGCCGCCGTGCGGATCGAGCGGGACGGCCCGGTGTTCACGGTGGTCCTCAGTCGCCCCGGGGTCCGCAACGCCGTCGACGGACCCACCGCCGCTCTGCTCGCCGCTGCCTTCCGGGAGTTCGACGCCGATCCGGACGCCGCCGTGGCCGTGCTGTGGGGCGAGGGTGGCACCTTCTGCGCCGGAGCCGACCTCAAGGCCGTCGGCACGGAAAGGGGCAACCAGGTGCTGCCCGAGGGCGACGGGCCCATGGGGCCGACCCGGATGCGGCTCGGCAAGCCCGTGATCGCCGCGGTCGCGGGGCATGCGGTGGCCGGCGGGCTGGAGCTGGCCGCCTGGTGCGACCTGCGGGTCGCCGAGGAGGACGCGGTCTTCGGAGTCTTCTGCCGCCGCTGGGGCGTGCCCCTGGTGGACGGCGGCACCGTACGGCTGCCGCGGCTGATCGGGGAGAGCCGGGCCATGGACATGATCCTCACCGGACGCCCGGTCCCCGCCCGTGAGGCCCATGCCATCGGCCTCGTCAACCGGCTGGTCCCCGCCGGGCAGGCCCGTCCGGCGGCGGAACTGCTCGCCCGGGAGATCGCGGCCTTCCCCCAGCTGTGCCTGCGCCACGACCGGCTCTCGGTGCGCGAGCAGCACGGCCTGGGCGAGCAGGAGGCGCTCGCCGCCGAGTACCGCCACGGCATGGTCCCGCTGGCCGAGGGGGAGACCGCGCGCGGCGCCGGACGCTTCGCCCGCGGTGCCGGGCGCCATGGATCCTTCGCCGACTGAGGCACGCCGGCCGGGCAGTACGGGACCGCCCTGTACGGGCCGGCGCCCGTGACCGGACCGGCCGGGCGGGGGTTGTCGGGGCGGGAGGTGGTCAGTCATGGCCGGTACGGGTCGGGCGGAGCGGCCGGAGCGGGAGGACCCCGGGACGGCCGCACTGAAGTGCTTCGGACGCCAGCTGAAACTGTTCCGGGAGCGGGCGGGACTGACACAGGCGGCGCTGGGCCGGCAGATCGGGTACTCCGACGAACTGGTCGGATCGGTGGAGCAGGGGCGGAGGGTCGCGCAGCCGGCGTTCATCGACGCGGCGGACCGGGCGCTGGACGCGGGCGGAGTGCTGGCGGCGGCGAAGGAGAGCGTGGCCAACGCGCGCTATCCGGAGTGGTTCCGGGACTTCGCCAGGATGGAGGCCGAGGCGCTCGAACTCCACGCCTACGACACCATGGTGGTCAACGGGCTGCTCCAGACCGAGGAGTACGCGCGGGCCGTCTTCACCCTGCGGCGTCCGCTGCTGGACGAGGACGTCGTGGAGCAGCGGGTGACGGCCCGGCTGGAGCGGCAGGCGGTTCTCACCCGGAAGCCGCCGCCGCTTCTGGGCTTCGTCCTGGACGAGGCGGTACTCCGCCGTACGGTGGGCGATGTCGGCGTGATGCGGGGGCAGTTGAGGCACCTGCTGGCGGTGGGCGGGCTGCGGAACGTGGACATCCAGGTGATGCCGCTAGCCCGTGAGGACCACGCCGGACTGGGCGGTCCGCTCACCCTGATCACCCCGAAGAACGGCCGGACTGTGGCCTACCAGGAAGGGCACGGGCATAGCAGACTGATCACCGACGCTCCGGGGGTCCGGGCGGGTGCCGCACGGCACGGCGTCATCCGGGCACAGGCCCTGACGCCTCGTGAGTCGATGAATTTCGTCGAGACACTGCTGGGGGAGTCATGAACACCGACGGTTCCGCGGCCGGCGCCACCGGCGCGGCCTGGTTCAGGAGCAGTCACAGCGACGGCGAGGGCGGCCAGTGCGTCGAGGTGTCCGTCGGTGCCGGGGCCGTCCGGGTGCGGGACTCCAAGGACCGCGAGGGCCCGCTGCTCTCCTTCACAGCGGAGGCATGGACGGCGTTCGTGGACTTCGCCGCCGGGCGGTGAGTCCGGTGGGGTTCTTCGCGGAGCTGCCCGCCGGGCCGGGGCGGGAGCCGCTGCCGGGCCGTGAGGCATGGGAACGGCCCGAAGGCGTCCTGCCGGGGACGGTCCCGTACAACCTGCTGCTGGTGCGCAACGAGCGGGCGGCCGTGTCGGTCGGCAGCATCCGGGCGTATCCGGAAGGGTTCGAGTTCACCGTCCACGCCAGGGTGCGGCGCACCGGCCCCGACGCGTGGCCCTTCGACCCGCTGGGCCACCGGCCGGGGGCCGCGGCGCCCGGAGAGCGGCTGCGGCTGGGTCTGCTCTTCGCCGACGGACGGCGGGCCGAGGCGCACGGCGGGATCGGGAACCCCGGAGCGGGGCCGGGGGAAGTGCATCTGATGGCTCAGGGCGCGACCGCGGGCGGCAGCGGCTGGGACGGCGACTTCTGGGTGCACCCGCTGCCGCCGCCGGGGCCGCTGCGTTTTGTGGTGTCCTGGCGGGAGCAGGGCGTGGACGAGGTGAGCGGCGCGCTGGACGGCACGGTGATCCGGACGGGGGCGCGGCAGGCGGTCGTCCTCTGGCCGGACGCCGAGCCGTACCCGGACCCGCCGGGCGCACGAGTGCGCACCTTCACGCTCCGGCTGACCTCGGAGGACGAGCCACCCGCGGAGTGAACCGGCCGCTCGGGGCGTGGCATCCTCGGGGGTGTGAACGCCGTACCGCCGCACCTGCCGCCCGAACTCCGCAACCCGGTCGGGGCACATGTGCCGGTGGCCGGGCGGGGGCTGGTGGGCACCGGGCTGGCCTACGCCGAGCGGGTCGGGGCGGAGGCGGTGCAGGTCTTCGTCGCCAATCCGCGGGGATGGGCCACACCGCCGGGCGACCCGGCACGGGACGCGGCGTTCAGGGAGGCCTGCGCCGT
>NZ_LIQR01000501.1 GCF_001418575.1 Peterkaempfera griseoplana | reverse complement strand
CCTCCGGCCCGCCCTCCGGCAGCTCCCGCTCGCGCCGCTCCGCCCGCTCCGGATCCGGCCGCTCGCTCTCCGTACGCTCCGGCCGGGGCAGCGGCTCCGGCGGCACCCGGGGCCGGCTGGGCGCCGGACTGGTGACGGTGCCCCCGGTGCCCCGCCCCGATCCCCTGGCCGCGGTCCTGGAGAACCCCGAGGTCCCCGAGCGCAGGCGTCACTGCAGCAGCTGCGAAGCCCCCGTCGGCCGGGGCCGGGGCGACAGCCCGGGCCGCAGCGAGGGGTTCTGCACCCGGTGCGGCACCACCTACTCCTTCACCCCCAAGCTCTCCCGGGGAGACCTGGTCGGCGGGCAGTACGACGTGGTGGGTTGCCTGGCGCACGGCGGGCTGGGGTGGATCTACCTGGCGATCGACCGCCGGGTGGACAACCGCTGGGTGGTGCTCAAAGGGCTGCTGGACACCGGGGACGAGGACGCCCTGGCGGTGGCCATCGCCGAACGCCGCTTCCTGGCCCAGGTCGACCACCCCGGCATCGTCCGCATCATCAACTTCGCGGAGCACCCGGACATCCGGACCGGCTCCGTCGACGGCTACATCGTGATGGAGTACGTCGGCGGGCAGTCCCTCAAGGAGATCGCCAACAACCGCCGCACCGCCGACGGCCGGCGCGAGCCGCTGCCCGTGGAGCAGGCCATCGCGTACGCCCTGGAGGCACTGCCGGCGCTGGGCTATCTGCACGACCGCGGCCTGGTCTACTGCGACTTCAAGGTCGACAACGTGATCCAGAGCGAGGACACCCTCAAGATCATCGACATGGGGGCCGTCCGCCGCCTGGACGACGACGGCCCGATCTACGGCACCGTCGGCTACCAGGCCCCGGAGATCGCCACCGAGGGACCCTCCCCCGCGTCCGACCTCTACACCGTGGCCCGCACCCTGGCCGTCCTCACCTTCGACTTCCCCGGCTACACCACCACCCACCGCCACACCCTCCCCGGCCCCGACGAGGTCGAGGTGTTCGCCCGCTACGAGTCCTTCCACCGGCTGCTGCTGCGGGCCACCGACCCCGACCCCGCGCAGCGCTTCGCCTCCGCCGAGGAGATGGCGGAACAGCTCACCGGGGTGCTGCGGGAGGTGCTCAGCCTCGGCGACGGCCGGCCGCGGTCCGCCCCCTCCACCCTCTTCGGCCCCGAACTGCGGCTGTCCCGTATACACATCT
>NZ_LIQR01000500.1:859-1451 GCF_001418575.1 Peterkaempfera griseoplana | reverse complement strand
AGGCGGCGGCTGCGGTGACGGTGGCGTACAGGCGGAGACTGTGCCGGGTGAGGCGCCGGCGGCGGGTGGTACGCATGGCGGATCCCTCTCGGTCGTGGTGGGTACGCGGGGGCGCAGTCGGGGCGTAGGGCACCGGTGGCACCCCGGCAGGCAATTCGTGCCGGGGGCGTGCAAGGGGAATGGCGGCCGGTGGGTGAGTGACCGCAGTGGCGGGAGAAGGAATTGCTGGGCGCGGATAAAGCCTCTCGCCGACTGGCCAGACCGTAGATTCGCGCGATTCCGGGTGTCAACGGAATGGACGAGAGGGCGGGGAAGATGGCGGAACGCATCGGATTCCGCGGGTGAGAACACTCGCCGTGGCGAGTGTTTTGCACCGGCCGGCTGCCGACGGTGCCGGTGTCCGCAGGGCAACGTCGGCCCTCGTCCGGCTCCGGCGGACGACGATCCGTCATGTCGCCCGTCGTTCGCAGTCGTCGGACGGCGCCAGGGAGGACGCCCTACGGGGCTCCGGGGGCAATCCGCCGGGCGACGGGTTGCGGACGGGTGTCCGGGAATGTCTCGGGGAAGGCGGCGTTGACACATCGTCGGGCGC
>NZ_LIQR01000500.1:0-853 GCF_001418575.1 Peterkaempfera griseoplana | reverse complement strand
GAAGTCCCGTACCAGCGCCCGTGGGCAGCGCTGCCACCGGAGTTCGCGCCGGTGCTGCGTGCCGAACACCGGCGGCTGAGTGCGGAGATCGTCGGTGAGGTGCGCCGCCGGATACCGGAGTTCGCACGGCCGCTGGACGGCCGGTTCGGCACCGGCATCCAGCTGGGAGTCGGTCAGGCGCTCGACCAGTTCGCCGATCTGATCGCGGACGACGGCGCCGCGCGGGAGGACCGTATCCGGGTGTTCCGTGCCCTGGGCCGCGGTGAACTGCGGGAAGGGCGCAGCCTGGACGCCCTGCAGGCCGCCTATCGGCTCGGCGCCCGGCTCGCCTGGCGGCGCTACTCGGCGGTCGCCGAGCGGGTCGGNNTCGCCTCCGCCTCGGTGGAGGGCTACGCCGAAGCGCAGGCGGACGCCGCCGGTGCCCGGCAGCGGCGGCGCCACCGGCTGCTGGAACTGCTGCTCTCCGGCGCCGCCGCACCGCTGGCCGTGGAGGCGGCCCGGGCGGCGGAGTGGCGCTGGCCGAGGCAGGTCAGCGCTGTGGTGCTGGCGCCGGAGGACCCCTGGGCGGTGGAGCTGCGCACCGCCGCCGCACCGCAGTGGCCCGCCGATGTGCTCTGGGACTTCGAACGGCCGGACGCCCTCGCCCTGCTGCCGGATCCGCAGGCGCCCGGCCGCTCCGGTCAGCTGAGGGAGGCGCTGGCCGGAAGGACCGCCGTGGTGGGGCCCGCGGTCGCTCCGGAGAAGGCCGCACACTCGCTGCGCTGGGCCCGGCTGCTGCTCGACCGTCTGGTGGCCGACGGGTCGCGGCTGCAGCAGGCGCCGCAGCTGCTCTTCTGCGACGACCGGCTGGACG
>NZ_LIQR01000050.1 GCF_001418575.1 Peterkaempfera griseoplana | reverse complement strand
CCGTCCGCCGCCGGCCCGTCCGCCGCCGGCCCGTCCGAGGGGAACGGACCGGCGGCAGCGGCGCGGGGCCGGGCCTCAGGTGGGCAGCACCAGGCGGTTCTCGTACGCGAACACCACCGCCTGCACCCGGTCGCGCAGGCCGAGCTTGAGCAGCACCCGGCTGACATGGGTCTTCACCGTGGCCTCCGCCAGGCACAGCTCGGCGGCGATCTCCGCGTTGGACAGCCCCCGGGCCACCTGCAGCAGAACGCTGCGCTCACGGGCGGTCAGGGCCTGCACCGCCTGGTCGGCGCGGGGCCTGCCGCCGTCCGCGGGGAGCTGGGCGGCGAAGGTGTCCAGCAGCCGCCGGGTGACCCGCGGTGCCACCACCGCGTCACCTGCCGCCACCAGCCGGATGGCGCCGAGGAGTTCGTCCGGCTGGGCGTTCTTCAGCAGAAAGCCGGAGGCCCCGGCGCGCAGCCCGGCGAAGGCGTACTCGTCGAGGTCGAAGGTGGTCAGGATGATCACCTTGGTGTCGGGACAGTTCTCCACGATCTGCTGGGTGGCCTCGATGCCGTCCATACCGGGCATCCGGACGTCCATCAGCACCACGTCCGCCTGCTGCTCGGCGGCGAGCCGGACGGCCTGGGCGCCGTCCTCGGCCTCGCCCGCCACCTCGAGGTCCGGCTGGGAGTCGATGATCAGGGTGAAGGCGACACGCAGCAGAGGCTGATCGTCGACCAGCAGGACACGGAGGGTCATCCGGAGGTCAGCTCCTCGGGGTCGGCGGGCCGGGGACCCAGGTCCAGAGTGACGGCCACCCGCCAGCCGCCCCCCGGCAGCGGCCCGGCGTGCAGCTCGCCCCCGTACGCGGCGGCGCGTTCCCGCATCCCGGCCACCCCCTGGCCGGAGTGTCCGTCGGCGGCCCGCAGCGGGCGTCCGTCGTCCTCGACGGAGAGCTCCACGGCGCCGGCCGAGCAGTCCACCCGCACCTGTGCCCGCGCCCCCGGGGCGGCGTGCTTGAGCGTGTTGGTCAGCGACTCCTGGACCAGCCGGTAGACGGTGAGCTGCGCCGACGGCGGGACGGCCGCCGGGCTTCCCGTCACGGCCAGCCCGGTCGGCAGCCCGGCCGCCTCCACCTGGGCGACCAGGGCGGGCAGCTGACCCAGTCCCGGCTGCGGATGCCGCAGGGCGTCCGGCTCGTCGGCGCGCAGCACCCCGAGGAAGCGCCGCATGTCGGTGAGCGCCTGCCGGCCGGTCTCGGCGGACTGCCGCATCGCGGCCGTCGCCCGCTGCGGGGCGTGCGGGTTGGCGTAGACGGCCCCGTCGGCGAGGGCGACCATCACCGACAGGTTGTGGGTGACGATGTCGTGCATTTCGCGGGCGATCCGGGAGCGCTCCTCGGCCACCGCCAGCGCGGCCCGCTGGTCGCGCTGCAGTTCCAGCTCGCGGGCGCGCTGGTGCAGGGCCGCCAGCTGGGCCCGGCGGGCCCGGACGTTCAGCCCCAGCACCAGGGCGGCCAGGGTGGTGCCGGAGAGCAGCAGGAAGAGCCTGGCGGCGAACGCCAGCGTGTTCCCGTACGGAGGGGGCGGCCCCCACCGCAGCATCAGCAGCACCACCCCCAGCTCGGCCACCGCGAAGGCGGTCAGGGTGCGGCGGCGCGGGCAGTGCGCGGCGACGGTGTAGAGGGCGAACAGCACCGCCATGTCCGCGGGCATGCCGCTGGTGGTGAGCCACTGGACGAAGGCGACGGCGGCCATCACCCCGAAGACCGCGTACGGCGCCCGGCGGCGCAGGCCCAGCGGCAGCACCAGCCCCAGGTGGAACAGCGTCAGCCAGGGGTGCGCGGCCAGCAACCTGTGCTGGGGCGCGGCGGTGAGCGCCAGCAGGGCCAGGGCGCAGGCGAAGTCCACCGCGGTCGGGTAGCGCTCGTCGAGCACCCGCAGCCGCAGCCGCCCCGCCGCCGCGGCCCAGCGGGTGAGCAGCAGAGTGAACCCCCGGGCGGCGGGGGTCCGCCCGGGGGTGGCCGGGACGGCCCGGCAGGCTGTGACATCCACCGGACCATTCTCGTACGCGGGCCCGGCGGTCAAGCGTCCCGTCGCTTCAGGGCGACGGCGGCGCCGGCCAGAGCCGCCGCGGCGTAGCCGCACAGCACCGCGAAGCCGGTCCAGGGGGCGAGGTCGCCGGGGCCCTGCTGCACCACCGTCAGCGCCTGGCCCGCGTTGCTGGGCAGATAGGGCGCGATGGCGTCGTGCCAGTTGCTGGGGAGCGCCTCCGCCAGGCCGGGGACCACCAGCAGCAGGCCGAAGACGGTGGCGATACCGCCCGCGGTGCTGCGGATCAGCGAGCCCAGACCCACCGCCAGCAGCCCCACCACCGTGAGGTAGAGGCCCGCGCCGAGGACCGCCCGGGTGACCCCCGGGGCGGAGAACGTGGTGTCCACGTGCTTCGCCGACAGCACCGACTGGCCGACCAGGAAGGCGGTCACCGCCGAGGCCGTCGTGACCACCCAGGTGACGGCGCCGAAGACGGCGGCCTTGGCCCAGAGCACCGGCAGCCGCCTGGGCACGGCCGACAGCGAGGCGCGGATCATGCCGGTGGAGTACTCACCGCTGATCACCAGCACGCCCAGCACGCCGACGGCGAGCTGCGCCGGCAGGTAGCCGCGCAGGCTGTGCTCCACCGGCGTGAAGTGGGCCCGCTCCCCGGCGGGCAGCCGGTCCCAGTGGCTGACCGTCGCCCAGCAGAACAGGGTGCCCAGCGCCACCGTGAGCACGGCCGCGGCCAGCAGCGTCAGCCAACTGGAGCGCAGCGTACGGAACTTGATCCACTCGGAGTGCACCACCCGGGGCAGGGTGACCCGGCCCTCGGTGGGCCCGGCCGGTCCTGCGGTGCGGGCGGGGGCGGTGGCGGCGCTCATACGGTGGGCTCCTCGATCAGGGCGGGGGCCGCCGTGACGGCCTCGTACTCCACGGCGTCCCTGGTGATCTCCATGAACGCCTCCTCCAGCGACGCCTGCCGCGGGACCAGCTCGAAGAGCACCAGCGCGTGCTCGGCGGCCAGCCGCCCGACCTGCTCGCTGTCGGCGCCCTCGACCAGCAGCACCTGGACGTCGTCGTCGGGGGTGACGGTCACCCCGGGCAGGGTGCGCAGCAGTTCCCCGAGCCGCACCGAGTCGGGGGTGCGGACCCGTACGGCGCCGCCGCTCGACGCCCGGCGGGTGAACTCGGCGACCGAGGTGTCGGCGATCAGCCGTCCGCGTCCGATCACGATCAGATGCTCGGCGGTGAGGGCCATCTCGCTCATCAGATGCGAGGAGACCAGGACGGTGCGGCCCTCGGCGGCCAGCGACTTCAGCAGGTTGCGGATCCACAGGATGCCCTCGGGGTCGAGCCCGTTGACCGGTTCGTCGAGGATCAGGGTGGCCGGGTCGCCGAGCAGCGCCGAGGCGATGCCGAGCCGCTGACCCATGCCCAGGGAGAAGCCCCCGGCGCGCCTGCGGGCCACCTCCCGCAGCCCGACCGCCTCGATCACCTCCTCCACCCGGCGGCGCGGGATGCCATGGGTGGCGGCCAGCGCCAGCAGGTGGTTGAAGGCGCTGCGGCCGGTGTGCACGGCGCGGGCCTCCAGCATGGCGCCCACCTCGTGCAGCGGGGCGCGGTGCTCGGCGTACCGGCGGCCGTTGACGGTGGCATGGCCCGCGGTGGGGGCGTCCAGGCCGAGCAGCATGCGCATGGTGGTGGACTTGCCGGCGCCGTTGGGACCGAGGAACCCGGTCACCACGCCGGGGCGCACGCTGAAGCTGAGATCCGCGACGGCGGTCTTGGGGCCGTATCGCTTGGTGAGGCCGACGGCTTCGATCATGGGGGTTCCTCGTGGCCGGAGCTGGTTGCGCCTTCCACGCTAGGGACCCCCGCAGGGTGCCGCGAGCGCCGCCGGGCTGATTCGCCCGGCGGCCCACCGCGCCCTGCGATGCAGCCGGGGTACATCTCAGGGATGACCTGCCGCGCCGCACCGCGGCGGGCGGCCCGGCCGAGGCGGCGTCCCGGCCGGTGACGGCGGGTGGGCGCGGGGGCGGCGGGCTGCTCCGGCCGGGTGGCGCGGCCGGCCGCACCTCCGGGCGGGTCCCCGACAGGGACCCCGCGCCTGCGGGACGCCCGGCCGTCCGGGGGCGGACATGGGCACGGGCCCGGGGGAGCGTTCCCTCCCCGGGCCCGTGCTGCTTGTGCCGTGCGGTGTCGCTGCGCTGCCTACTTGAAGGAGTCCAGGTAGTACCGGGTCGGCGAGCCGACTCCGGTGGCGCTGTCGTAGCCCTTGACGGCGTTGAGGCTGGTGTCCTGACCGAAGCCGATCAGGCGGACCCGCAGCGCACCGTCGATGACGCCGAAGTCGGCGACGGCGTTCAGCGGGGCCTTGTCGTGTGCGGCGGCCTGGTCGATGACGTCATTGAAGGCCCGGGTGCCGGAGCGCGAGTAGAGCGCCGGGTTGGCGAAGCCGATGGGCCGGCCGTGCCGGGCCTGGATGGCGTCGGCCTGGACGGCGGAGAACTCCGGGGCCGAGACGCTGGTGCCGCCGTAGCCGCCCTCGCTGTACGGGGCGCCGTCGGACATGCCGACCAGCACCGAGGTGTACAGGTCGCCGTTCATCGAGACGTCCGGGGTGACCCGGCGGGCCGAGGAGGCCTTGGCGCCCGTCATCAGGGTGCCGGAGAGCGACCTGGGCACCGTGCCCTTCTGGTACCACGGCTGGGCGAAGTCCTCGCTGGTGCCGCCGCCGCCGCCGAAGTAGAAGTGGCCCGGGAGCGGGGACCAGCTGGTGCCGTCGGCCGACAGCGTGGAGCGCAGCGTCCCCATGTCGGTCTCGAAGCCGTAGGAGCCGTTCTTGTCGGCGGTGCCCAGCGCGGTGCCGCCGACCGAGGTGACCCACGAGGAGGAGTCGGGCCAGTTGGCCTGCGCCCTGGTGGTGCTGGGGTCGCAGTTGACGCCGGTGGCCGCGGCGGCGGGCGAGGAGTCGCCGCAGTCGCCGGCCGAGAAGTTGAAGCCGATGCCCTCGATCGCGCCCTGCTGGAACACCTGCTCGTAGGCGGCGATCAGGCCCGGGTCGATGTCACCCGTGGTCGAGTGCATGATCTCGCCCCAGGAGTTGGAGACCACGTCGGCGAGGTGCTTGTCCACGATGGTGGCGAGCGAGCTCAGCAGGTCCTGGTCGTTGCAGGAGTCGGCGCCGACGTAGACCACGTTGGCGTCCGGGGCGAGCCCGTGCACCATCTCGACGTCCAGCGCCTCCTCGCCGGCCCAGCCGTCGGCGCCGCCGCAGAGGTCCTCGCTGTTCCAGTTGGCCTGGTTGACGATCTCGGTGTACTGGCCGGGCCGGAAGGCCTTGTCCCCGTGGGCGGTGGCGAACTGGTTGGCGTCCGCCAGCATGGTGGAGGAGGCGTAGGCGTCCACGACGGCGACGGTGGCGCCCTTGCCGGTGAGGCCGGAGGCGGTGATGCCGTAGGCCTTGCGCAGCTGCGACGGGGCGAAGGAGCACTCGTCGTAGGTGGTCTTCTTGGTGTAGCCGACCGGGCCGCCGTCGACCTTCTTCTGGCCCCAGTAGTCGGAGCAGGTCGCGTCGGTGTTGATGCCGCCGCCGGACCTGCTGCCCGCACCGCTCGCGGAGGTGCGCACCCGCACGGAGTTCGGCTTGACCTTGGGGGTGACCGTGCTGAGCCCGGTGACGCCGAGGACGGCGGAGGAGACCTGGGCCGGAACCACCGCGTCGGCGGTGGGGGCGTGCCGGAGTGCGCCCCCGACGCTGTACTGGTGGATGCCGGTGCCGAACGCCT
Source organism: Peterkaempfera griseoplana (assembly GCF_001418575.1). GTDB lineage: Bacteria > Actinomycetota > Actinomycetes > Streptomycetales > Streptomycetaceae > Peterkaempfera > Peterkaempfera griseoplana. The sequence goes on along the minus strand of NZ_LIQR01000050.1, from coordinate 16,356 downwards.
TGGCGTGCGCCGAGGCGCTGCCCCTGACCTCGATGTAGTGGGCGGTGGTGGCGGTGACGGTCAGTCCGGCTCCGGTGAGCCAGTTGCGCACGGCCGAGACCTGCTGCGCGGTGGCGCCGAACCGCTGCTGAACCTGCGCCGGGGTGAGGAACTTCCCGTACTGAGCGCTGCCCTCGGTGGAGACCGCCTGTGCGTAGGCGGCCAGACCGGCCGGGTCCTGGCCGGCCAGGTACACCCGGGCGGTCAGCTCGGTGGAGGCGGGGAGCGAGCCGCGGTCGGCCGAGGCCTTGGCCCACGCGGGGTGGGTGTGGGCCAGGGTGCGGGCTGCGGGCTTGGCTGCGGCCTCCGAGGGCATCGCGGCGGCCAGCGTTCCCACGGCCAGGGCGAGGGATGCCACCGTGGCGCCGGCTATCCGGCTGCGGCGGCTGCGGGCGTTCGGTGCATGAGTCATGAGGGACTCCCGGGACGAGGGTGAATCAGCAGGCGGCACATACTGCCGACTTGAGGGTCTGTGTTCAATGGGGCCTCCGTGGGAGGCGGTCGGGTCGCGGGCCGGGTTCACGCCCGGGACGGGGAGCACCCCGAGGCCGAGGTCGCGGGGACCGGCCGTACCGACGGGCGCGCACCCGGGGCGGCGCCTTTCCCCCTGCCGTCCGGGGCGGCGTCGCTGCCGCCCTCGCCGGGGGCGGGGCCCCGCGGATCGGCGGTGTTCACGCCCCGCCCTGCCCGGCGGCGAAAGCACCCGGCAGGGTCGTCGCCGGGGAGACCGGTGCCACGGCGAGGGTGGTCGGCCCACGACGGCGTGGCGGTGGGGACGGCAAGTGATGTCCTCCGGGGGTGCGCGGGGGGTACTGGCTGGTGCACATTCTTGGGATCCGGGGGAAGCCTTGCGAGGCTTTTCGCTGGCAGAGGTCCGCCATGCGGGATCCCGCCATCCGCACTGCGGTGCAGTCCGGGCGGAGTTGGGCGTGTTGCCCTGAATGTCGCCGATGGTGCGCGTGAGCAACTTTGTCGGTGATCGCGGCGCCGGCCGGGGCGCCCCGAGGCCACCACAGCTCTCCCGGCGGCGTGGTGACAGCCCGCCGACCCGGGGGAGCGGTCCACCGCGGCCGCCCTGCCCCGGCGCCCGTACGGCTGCGGCGTACGGCGGGCCGACCCCCACGAGCGCCCCCGGCGCGGGCGGGCCGCGGCGGCCGGTGAAGCCGCCGCGGCCCGTGGCCCGGGGTCCCGCCTCAGCGGCTCGAGGCGTACGCCTCCGTCAGGTCCCGCACCTCCACCGAGGCGTGGACCACCGTCCCGTCGGCCGCCGCGGTGTGCTTGTCCACCAGCTCCAGCACGGCCTGGACCAGCTCCTTCAGGGTCTCCGCGGTGCGGCCCCGCTTCAGAGCCACCTCCACATGCACCACGGCATGCTCGGGGGCGCCGTCGGCGACCACCGTCTCGACCCGGCGGAAGCGCGTCTTGCAGCGCTCGACCCGGGTGTTGACGATCCCGGCCGTCAGCGGGTGAAGCTCCAGGGCGAAGGCCCGGCGGTCCAGTACGTCTGCCAGCCGGTCCGAGTAGTCAACGGTGATCTGCGGCATCAAGGCCTCCCGGTGGGGTGCGGTGTCGCCGTCATCCTGCCGTACGGGCAGCGGTCACCGGCCGGTGCCGCCGCCGCCGACGGCCGGGGAGTGCTTGGCCGCGGCCGGGACCGGCTTGTCCTCACGGATCGCCTTCCACAGCAGACCGGCCTGCGGCTCGGCGGCGACCACCCGGTTGGGGTCGACCTTGTCGTAGGAGACCGGCAGCATGATGGTCTCCATGTGGTCGGGGTCCACCCCCTGGACGCTGCGGCCGAACTTGCTGAGCGCGGTGAGCGAGCCCAGTTCGGAGTCGGTGGTGAGCAGCTTGGTCGCGGAGTCCGCCATCTTGTAAAGCTTCACCGGGCTGCCCAGCACGTTCTGCTTCTTCACCTCGCTCAGCAGCGCGGTCATGAACTGCTGCTGCAGGCCTATGCGTCCCAGGTCGCTGCCGTCGCCGACACCGTGCCGGGTGCGGACGAAGGCCAGCGCCTGGGTGCCGTCCAGCCGGTGGGTGCCCGGGGCGAGATGGAGTCCGCTGTGCTTGTCGTCGATCTGGACGGAGGTGTGGACGGTGACCCCGCCCAGGGCGTCCACCAGGTCCTTGAACCCCACGAAGTCGATCTCGACATAGTGGTCCAGGCGCACGCCGGACATCTTCTCGACCGTCTTCACCACACACGCCGGACCGGCGAGGCTGTAGACCGAGTTGAACATCACCCGGTTCGCGGCCGGAAGGGTGCGGCCGTCCCGCGTCGTGCAGGAGGGCCGGCTGACCAGGGTGTCCCGGGGGATGCTCACCACCGTGGCCTGCTTGTGGCCGGCGGGTATGTGCACCACCATCGCGGTGTCCGAGCGGGCGCCGCTGACCGCGCCGCCGCCCAGGTCCTGGTTGCCGCCCGCACGCGAGTCGGAGCCCAGCACCAGGATGTCCTTGGCCCCGGCGGCGGACGGCAGCTTCTTCGGCCGGTCCGGGCCGAGCTGCCGGTCCAGGTCCACGCTGTGGTCCAGGTTGGAGTTGAGGTGGTGGTACGCCGCGTAACCCGCCCCGGCCGTGCCCAGCACCAGCACGCCCACCACCAGACCGGTGATCTTCAGCCATCGGCGGCGGCGCCGGCGGCCCTGCGGGCCGGGCTGCTCCGTACCGGAGCCCTTCCCGGCCTGCGCCGCCGGGCCCTGTGCCGGCACGGCGCCCGACGCCGGGCCGTTCTGCCCCGACGGCTCCTGGTCGGCCAGCTCATGGTCGGTCTGTGTCATGGCGGTCTCGACACTCCTCGCGGTGCTTGTGGACGTGGGTCGCGCGGGAGTGCGGAAGGCGCGGGTGGTTCCCGGCGCCCCGGATTCCACCCCCCTGGCCTCCGGGAACTATAGAGGGAGCCGCCGTGGCGGCAGGAGGCCAGCCCCGGACGCGGTGCTAAGGTCTGGCCGATCCGGGAGCAAGGGAGGGAGAGCGGACGTGGCCAGAGACGAGAGGCGCACCTCGGCGGGGACTTCGCCCACGGGTACGTCCCGAGCCGCCGCCGGGCCCGTCGCCCGGTCCCCCCTGGCACCGCAGTGGCTCACCCTCGGCCGGGACGGACGGCTCAGCGCCTATGCCTCCGGCGACGGGGCGCTGCTGTGCTGGACGGAGGAGGCACCGGGCTCCGCACAGTGGCTCGGCCCCGACCCGGTACCGCTCCCCGCGGGTGCGCTGGCCCCGACCCTCGCCCAGGAACCGGGGCTCGGCTATGTGCATCTGGCCGTGCTGCGCCCGGCCCCTGACGCACGCTCCCGCCACGCCGTCCTGGTGTCCACCCGCTACCAGACCGGCCGCACCCTGAGCGACTGGCGTCCGCTCGACCTGCCGGAGGCCGTCGACCAGCTGGACGAGGCCCAGGCCGAGCCCCGGCTGAGCGTCGGCCCCGACGGGGAACTGCTGCTCTTCGTCCAGCACTTGGGCAAGGGCCTGTGGATGCGGATCCGCGACGAGCAGGGCCGCTGGGGCGCCTGGAAGGGCATGCAGGGCGCCTGGGTGCGGGACCCTGTGGCGGCACGCGCCGGGGAGGACGGCAGCGCCGAGCTGCTCGCCCCCTACCGCGGCGGCGCGGTGCACTGGCGGCGCTCCGCCGCCGGGAAGCCCTTCGAGCGGCTGAAGCTGCAGCCCGAGGCCAAGGCCGCCGCCCGCAGCTACTCGGCACTGGAGACCGGCCCCGGCTCCACCACCTGGTTCTGGCGCGCCGCCGACGGCGCGGCCGTGCACGCCTGGCGTCCCCCGGAGACGGCGGGCGAGCCCGCCGACCCGGTGTCGGTCGGGGGCGAGGGCGGCACCGGACCGGTCGCCGCCGCCCGGGCCGTGATCGACGGCCATGACTGCACCGTGCTGCTCCAGCGGGGCGCCGACGGTCGTACCGAGGTCGCGGCCTATCCCACCCTGGCCGAGGACGGCGGGGTGTGGTGGACCCCGACCGGCCCGCCCGGCACCGGGACGCCAGGGCTGTGCCACGACGCCCAGGGCCGCCTCACGCTGGCCTCGCTCGGTGCCGACGGAAGCCTCTCGATCTCCCGGCAGAAGACCGGGGAGGAGGGCCTGGCGTTCGGCCCCTGGAGCAGGGTGGGGCGATAGCGTCCCCCGCCGGCGCGGGCATCGCGCCGTGAACGCCGCCACCCGGCCGCGCACCCCGGCGGCCGTCCGGCGTGCCCCGCTGCGGTCAGCGGTGGCCGGCCGGGGCGGCGCGGCCGATCACCGTACCGGCGCGGTCGATGCAGAGCACGTCGACGGCGACCGGTGCGCCGCGCAGCACCTGCAGGGCCTGCTCGCGGGCACGCCGCGCGACCAGGTCGCCGAGCGGCACCCCGGCCTCCCCGCACAGCCGGGCCGCCTCCAGGGCGGTGTTGGCGCCGGCGACGGCCGCCGCGAGTGCGCCGTCGGCGCCGCCGTGGCGGGCCAGTTCGGCGAGCAGGGCCCGGTCGACCTGGGAGCGGCCGGAGTGCAGGTCGAGATGGCCGGCGGCGAGCTTGGAGAGCTTGGCGAATCCGCCCGCCACGGTCAGCCGGGGCACGGGGTGGCGGCGCAGGTACTTCAGGACCGCACCGGCGAAGTCCCCCATGTCCAGCAGGGCGTCCTCGGGGAGTCCGTACTCGGCGACGGCCACCCGCTCCGAAGTGGAACCGGTGCATCCGGCGACATGGGTGCGGCCCGCCGCCCGGGCCACGTCGACACCCCGCCGGATGGACTCGATCCAGGCCGAACAGGAGTAGGGCACCACCACACCGGTGGTCCCCAGGACGGAGAGGCCGCCGAGGATGCCCAGCCGCGGGTTCCAGGTGGAGCGGGCGATCTCCTCGCCGCCGTCGACGGAGAGTTCCAGTTCCACGTCGCCGCTGCCGCCGTGCAGGGCGGCCACCTCGGCCACCGCGGCCCGCATCAGCTGCCGCGGCACCGGGTTGACGGCCGGTTCGCCGACCGGCACCGGCAGCCCCGGCTTGGTCACCGTCCCCACGCCGGGGCCGGCCCGGAAGACCACGCCCGAGCCGGGGGCCCCGGCCCGTACGGTCGCCCGCACCAGGGCGCCGTGGGTGACATCGGGGTCGTCACCCGCGTCCTTGACCACCCCCGCCATCGCCTGACCGATCGTCAGTTCCTCTACGGCCAGGGCGAAGGACGGACGTTCGCCGCGCGGCAGGGTGATGGTCACCGGGTCGGGGAAGGCGCCGGTGAGCAGTGCGGTGTAGGCGGCGGTGGTGGCCGCGGTCGCACAGGCGCCCGTGGTCCAGCCGGGACGCAGCCCGGTGCGCCGCAACTGGGCGGCCCTGCCGCCCCCGGCCTGCTGCTCCCGGTCCTGCTGCTCCCGCTCTCCGGCCTGCCGCTCTCCGGTCGGCCGCTCCTCAGCCATGGAGGCCGCCGGTGCGGGTGCTGATCCTGGGCGGGACGCAGGAGGCCCGCCGGCTGGCGGCCGTCCTCGCCGGCGACCCCGCCGTGGAGGTGACCGTCTCGCTGGCCGGGCGGGTGGCGCAGCCCCGGCTGCCCGCGGGACGGTTGCGCGTCGGCGGGTTCGGCGGGGCCGCCGGACTGGCCGACTGGCTGCGTGCACACCCCGTGGACGCGGTCATCGACGCCACCCACCCCTTCGCCCGGTCCATCTCCGTCCATGCGGCCGAGGCGGCCGCCGCGCTCCATCTTCCCCTGCTGGCCCTGCGGCGCCCCGGGTGGGCCGCCGTACCGGGGGACCGCTGGCACCGGGCCGACTCCCTCGGCCACGCCGCCGCCCTGCTGCCCGCCCTCGGGCAGCGGGTCTTCCTGACCATCGGGCGGCAGGAGATCTCGGTCTTCGCCGGGCTGACCGGCCTCTGGTTCCTCGCCCGGTCGATCGAGCCGCCGGAGCCGCCGCTGCCGCCCCGCACCAGGGTGCTGCTGGACCGGGGGCCGTTCACGGTGGCGGGGGAGCGGGCGCTGCTGCGCGAGCACCGCATCGACGTGGTGGTGTCCAAGGACAGCGGCGGCGCCGCCACCGCCGCCAAGCTCACCGCCGCCCGTGAGCTGGGCCTGCCGGTGCTGCTGGTACGCCGTCCGCCACTGCCCGCCGGGGTCCCGGTCGCCGCCGACCCCGCCGCCGCCGCGGACTGGCTGCGCCGGCTCCCCCCGCCGGGGCGCGGCTGACCGCGGCGGCACGGGCACGGGCAGGGCGCAGCGAGGCCCCCGCACGGACGGTGGGCTGAACCAGGCTCAGCGGAGGCGTTCAGGTCCGGCGGCGCCGTACCGTCGTGGGTGTGCCGGGTGGAGCGGCGGCCGTGCCCCGTGCCCGCCGGCGCCGGGTCACTCCGTCTCGTCGGCGATCGCATTGACCGCGGCGGCGGCCATCGCACTGCCGCCCCGTCGCCCGTGCACCACCAGGTGGTCCAGCCCCGAGGGGTGCCCGGCCAGCGCCAGTTTGGACTCGGCGGCGCCGACGAAGCCGACCGGTACCCCGACCACCAGCGCCGGCCGGGGGCCGCCGGCCTCCACCAGCTCCAGGAGCCGGAAGAGCGCGGTGGGGGCGTTGCCCACCGCCACCACGGCGCCGTCCAGCCGGTCGCCCCACAGTTCCACCGCGGCGGCGCTGCGGGTGGTGCCGAGCCGTTCGGCCAGTCCTGCGACGGCGGGGTCGCCGAGGGTGCACACCACGTCGTTCCCGGCGGGCAGACGGCGGCGGGTGATCCCGGCGGCGACCATGGACACATCGCAGAGCACCGGCGCCCCCGCCCGCAGTGCGGCCCGCCCCCGGGCCACCGACTCGGGGCTGAAGGCCAGGTCGCGTACCAGGTCCACCATCCCGCAGGCGTGGATCATCCGTACGGCGACCTGCGACACCTCGGGCGGCAGCCCGCCGAGGTCCGCCTCGGCGCGGATGGTGGCGAACGACTGCCGGTAGATCTCCGCGCCGTCCTTCTCGTACGCGGTCACGGCGACCTCCGGGCCTGCGCTGGGTGTCGGGGCATGGCCGGGAGCCTATCGAGCACCCACCGCCGCTCGGTCAGGGGTGCACTGGGGAGGACGGGGGCCGGGCGGCGGACGGCCGCTGGGTGGCGCAGTCCTCCAGAAGCCGTCCGATCTCCGGGGAGAGCAGCCGATAGCGCACGATCCGTCCGTCCTTCTCGCCCGCCACCACCCCGGCGGTGCGCAGCAGCCGCAGCGCCTGGGAGACGGCGGGGTCGCGCATGCCGGTGGCGACGGCCAGGTCGGAGACGGCGACGGGCCCGGCCCGGCGGAGGGCGAGCAGCAGGGCGAGGCGGCCGGGGTCGGCGAGGAGGGCGAACCGGTCGGCCCAGGTGCGTACGAGGTCGGGGTCGCCGATCGCCTCGATGGCCTCGCACACTCGGTGGTCGTCGATGGTGCGCTGTCCCGCGCGTCCCTCGGGTACGAGATGCATGGCGTCATCCTTCCAGCCACCCCGGTGTGATCCCGACCACCACATACACCTGCGCAACCGCGCAGCCTTGCAGGGGGTCGCCGGCGCCCCTAGGGTGGTCGGGCCGTGGTGTTCGGGAAGACCGGTGACGGACCCTCAAAGGTCCCAGGCCGGAGCGGCCCTCGCCACTGTGATCGGGGAGCTCCCGTCCCGTCCCGCCGTCACCACGACGGCGGGGCCACTGGCCGCAGCCTGCGGCCGGGAAGGCAGGGCCGGGCGCGTGAACACCCGTCAGCCAGGAGACCGGCCACGGCATCTCACGAGTCGATCCACGAGGTGCTGGAGCGTGATCACCGGATGACCCTGCCCACTTTCCGATGGCGCAGGGAGGACACCCTGCGCACGGCTGCCCTGCTCACCGCCGTCGCCGTCCTCCACGCGCTGGCCTTCGGCATTCTGCTGCTGCTGGTCGCGCCCCACCGCTATGCGGTGGGCACCCAGGTCTTCGGGGTGGGCCTCGGTCTCACCGCCTACACCCTGGGCATGCGGCACGCCTTCGACGCCGACCACATCGCCGCCATCGACAACACCACCCGCAAGCTGATGGCGGACGGCCGGCGGCCGGTCTCGGTCGGCTTCTGGTTCGCCCTCGGCCACTCCAGCATGGTGGTGGTGATGGCCGCCCTGGTGGCCGGCGGCGCCCAGCTGGCCGGCGCGCTGATGAGCGACACCTCCCGCACCCACCGGGTGCTGTCGCTGCTCGGCACCACCGTCTCCGGATCCTTCCTCTACCTGATCGCGGCGCTCAACCTGGTGGCCCTGGTGGGCATCCTGCGCGTCTTCAGGGCGATGCGGGACGGACGCTACGACGAGGCCGAGCTGGAGGCGCACCTGGACTCGCGCGGCTTCATGAACCGCATCCTGGGCCGCTTCACCCGCTCGGTCACCCGGTCCTGGCAGATGTTCCCGGTGGGCCTGCTCTTCGGCCTGGGCTTCGACACCGCCACCGAGGTCACCCTGATGGTGATGGCCGGCTCCGGTGCAGCGGCGGGGCTGCCCTGGTACGCCGTCCTCTGTCTGCCGCTGCTCTTCGCGGCGGGGATGTCGCTCTTCGACACCCTGGACGGCACCTTCATGAACGTGGCCTACCAGTGGGCGTTCTCCAACCCGGTGCGCAAGGTCTACTACAACCTCACCGTCACCGGCCTCTCCATCGCGGTGGCCTTCCTCATCGGCACCGTCGAGCTGGTCACCGTGCTCCACGACCGGCTCGGCCTCAGGGACTCCGTCACCGGCTGGGTCGCGGGCCTGGACCTGGACAACGTGGGCTTCGTGGTCGTGGGGCTCTTCGTCGTCGTCTGGGCCGCGGCCCTCGCCTACTGGCGGCTGGCCAGGGTGGAGCAGCGCTGGAGCCTGCGCCCGGCCGCCGAGGACTGACAGCCGCAGCCGCAGCCTCTCCGCCGCCCCGCGCCGGGGCAGGGCTCAGGAGAGGCCGCGGCCGCTGCGGAAGCGCCGCGCGGCGTCGGTGAGGTCGACGACCGGCTCGGGATAGTCGAGCTCCGCCCGCAGCCCCGGGTCCAGCAGCCACGGCCGGTGCACGGCCGGGCCCGCCACGGAGGCCAGCTCCGGCACCCAGCGGCGGACGTAGTCCCCCCGCGGGTCGAACCGCCGGGCCTGGACCAGCGGATTGAGCACCCGGTTGGGCCGGGTGTCGGTGCCGGTGCCGGCCACCCACTGCCAGTTGAGCTGGTTGTTCGCCAGGTCGCCGTCGACCAGCAGCCGCAGGAAGTGCGCCGCGCCCGCCCGCCAGTCCGCGTACAGGGTCTTCACCAGGAAGCTCGCGGTCAGCAGCCGGGCCCGGTTGTGCATCCAGCCCTCGTGCGCCAGCTGACGCATCCCGGCGTCCACCACCGGGTACCCGGTGCGGCCCTCGCGCCAGGCGGCGAACTCCTCCTCGTCGGCCACCCAGCGGTCGCCGTGCGGCCGGTAGTCCCGGTGGGCCGCCGCGGGGCGCGCGGCCAGCACCTGGTGGTGGAAGTCCCGCCAGGCCAGCTGCCGGGCGAAGGCCGCCGCGCCCGGCCCCGCGGCCGCCTCGGCCACCCGCACCAGCTCGGTGGGGGAGAGGCAGCCGAAGTGCAGATAGGGGCTGAGCCGGGAGGTGGCGTCGCCCGCCAGGTCGTCATGGCGCTCCTCGTACGCCTCCAGCGGGCCCTCCAGCCAGTCCCGCAGCCGGCGGCGCCCCTCCGCCTCCCCACCGCGCGGCAGTGCCGGCGACGGATCGCCCCCGGCCGCCGACATCAGCTGGGCACGCACCCCGGCCAGTGGCTCGCCGCGCACCCCGGCGGGTACGGGCACCCGCCGCGGCGCCGGCGCGGGCTCCCGCCTCGGCTGCCCCTCCCAGCGCCGCAGATAGGGGGTGAAGACCGCGAAGTGGTCCCTGCCCACCGGGGTGACCGCGCCGGGGGCGACCGCGGTGACCACCGCGTCATGGATGTGCAGCCGACCGCCCAGCGCCCCGCGCAGCCGGTCCTCGCGGCGCTGCGCATGGCCGCTCACCCCGGCGGCGAGGTGGACCGCGGCGGCGCCCGTCTCCTCGGCGAGCCGTGCCACGGTGGCGGCCGGGTCGCCGCGCCGCACCACCAGCCGGCCGCCGCGGGTGCGCAGCGAGGCGTCGAGGTCCTCCAGGCAGTCGGCGAGGAAGGCGGCACGGTTGGGGGCGCAGAATCCGGAGCCCAGCACGCCGTCGTCCAGAACGAACAGCGGCACCACCGCGTCGGCCCCGTCCACGGCGGCGCGCAGCACCGGCTGGTCGTGGACGCGGAGGTCGGAGGTGAAGAGGGCGATGGCCGAGGGCATACCGCCACCGTGGCGCGGTGCGGCCACGGGGCGGCGGTGCCACGCCGGGGCGGCCGCGAACGGTGCCGCCGGGGCGGTACCGACGAGCGGTACCGGGGGCGGGCCCGCCCGGCGGCCGCACCGCGCGGGCGGGGGCGAGCCGCCGCACACCGCGCACAGCGGTGTCAGCGGGGCTCGGCCCGCGATGTCACTCGGGCTCGGCCCGCAGCCGCTCGCAGCGGCGCAGGCCCGCTGCGATGTCCGACTGCGGATCCCAGAGCATCTCCACCACGCGGTCCTCCCAGGCGTCCAGGTCGGCAGTGACCAGGTCGGCCTTCTGCTGCGGGGTGCCGGGGGAGTGCTCGGTGATCAGCGGGTGCGTCAGCAGGACGCCGACGGCGTAGGCACGAGGTACCTTGCCGTTCTGTACGGCGCGTCCCCAGAACGCCAGGGCTTCGACATATGGGACGAAGGTCATCGCGGTCTCCGTTCGTGAGGGGTGGAGTCCGCCCCCGTCGGGGTCGTGGTGAGCATCCCCCGGTCGTCGTAAGAACCGCGTAGGGAACCCCGGCTCCCGCCGGACCCGGCCCGGGCGGCGGGAACCGCGGCGGCTCAGCCGCCGGTCAGCCGGTCCCGCAGCACCCGCTTCAGGATCTTGCCGCTGGCGTTCCGCGGCAGCCCGTCCACCAGCAGCACCCGCTTGGGGGCCTTGAAGTGGGCGAGCCGCTCGCGGGCGTGGTCCAGCAGCTGCTGCTCGGTCACCTCGCCGCGCGCCACCACCACCGCGGTGACGGCCTCGATCCAGCGCTCGTCCGGCAGGCCCACCACCGCCACCTCGGCCACCGCCGGGTGCTCGTACAGCACGTCCTCCACCTGCCGGGAGGCCACCAGCACTCCGCCCGAGTTGATGACGTCCTTCACGCGGTCGACCACGGTGAGATAGCCGTCGGCGTCCCGCACGGCCAGGTCGCCGGAGTGGAACCAGCCGTCCCGGAACGCCTCCGCGGTCTCCTCGGGCTTGTCCCAGTAGCCCTCGCAGAGCTGCGGGGAGCGGTAGACCACCTCGCCGGGGGTGCCGTCGGGTACGTCCCGGCCCTGCTCGTCCACCACCCTGGCCTCCACGAAGAGCACGGGGCGGCCGCAGGAGTCCATCCGGCCCTCGTGTTCGTCGGGGCCCAGCACGGTCGCCAGCGGGCCGATCTCGCTCTGTCCGAAGCAGTTCCAGAACGCCAGCCCCGGCAGCCGCGCCCGCAGCCGCTCCAGCACCGGGACCGGCATGATCGAGGCGCCGTAGTAGGCCTTGCGCAGCGCCGACAGGTCCCGCCCGGCGAACGACGGGTGGCCCGCCAGCCCGATCCACACGGTGGGCGGCGCGAAGACGCTGTCGACCTGCCCGGACTCCACCAGATCCAGCACCCGGACCGGGTCGGGGGCGTCCAGGACGGTGTTCTCCGCACCCACCGCCAGATACGGCAGCAGAAAGACGTGCAGCTGGGCCGAGTGGTAGAGCGGCAGCGAGTGCAGCGGGCGGTCGGACTCCCGCAGGTCCAGGGCGACCACGGCGCTGACGTACTCGTGCACCAGCGCGCGGTGGGTCATCATCGCGCCCTTGGGCAGCGCGGTGGTGCCGGAGGTGTACAGCAGCTGCACCAGGTCCTCGCTCTCGGAGCCGGTGCCGGGCAGCGCGGCGGTGCCCGGCGGCGCCGCGAGCACCGCCGACAGCAGGGAGTCCCCGGTGTCGCGCAGCGGCAGCACCAGCAGGCCGGGGAGGTCCGGGCCGAGGGCCTCCGCCAGCCGGCCGCGCAGTGCCGGGTCGGTGAGCACCGCCCGGCTGCCGGACTGCTCCAGCAGATACCGCAGGTCCTCGCCGGTGAGGCCGTGGTTGACCGGCACATGGACCAGTCCCGCGCGGGCACAGCCGAGGAAGCCGATCAGATAGGCGTCGGAGTTGTGGCCGTAGGCGGCCACCCGGTCGCCGCGCCGCAGGCCGAGGTCCAGCAGCGCGGCGGCGGCGGCGGACACCGCCTCGTCCAGCTCCCGGTAGGTCCAGGTCCGGTCGGCGTAGCGGATCGCCGTCCGGTCCGGCACCCGCCCGGCGGTGCGCCGCAGGACCCCGTCGACGGTGCTGCTGCGTACTGCGACCACGATGCCTCCCGATCCCCGCCGGCCGGCCGCCGGCTGCGATGCAGCGTGGACCGCGGACCCGGGCCGGTCAAGCCCCCGCACCGGCCGCGTGGCCGCCGTCCGGGTGGCTGCCGGAATGGAAGCCGCGGCCCAGGGCAGCCGATCCGCATGCCAGTGCTGAGAATGATCGCCCGCCCCATGCTCGCCTCGATGTTCGTCGTCGGCGGGCTCGACGCCGTGCGCCGCCCCGCACGGCTGGCGCCCATGGCCGACAAGGTCGTCAAGCCGCTCGCCGAGCGGTTCCCCGGCGTCGTGCCGGAGAGCACCGAGCAGGCGGTGCGGCTCAACGGTGCGGTGCAGCTGACAGCCGGGGTGCTGCTGGCGCTCGGCCGCAGGCCCAGGCCGGCCGCGCTGGCGCTGGCGGCCACGCTGGTGCCGGTCACCTGGGCGGGGCACCGCTTCTGGGAGGCCGAGGACCCGGCGGAGCGGGAGCAGCAGCTGATCCATCTGCTGAAGAACGTCTCCATGATGGGCGGTCTGCTGCTGGCCGCCGCGGACACCGCAGGCCGGCCCTCGCTGGCCTGGCGGGGCCGCCATGCCGTGCACTCGGCCCGCCACGACGTCGCGGTGGCCGCCCGTACGGCGCGGGCCACCCGCGGCCCGGCGATGGCGGCGGGCCGGTTGCAGGGGCGGATCGCCGGGTGACCCCGACTCAGCGGGGCGGCGGGCAGCCGACGCGCAGCAGCCGGAAGTCGATGCGCTCGTAGGGTCCCCGGGTGCCCGTCTCGTACAGCACCCCGACCACCGCGGGCGCCACCTCGGCCAGGTCCGAGTAGCCCGCGGGGTCCTCGGTGACCACGGCGCCCGGTGCCCAGTGGCGGCCGCCGTCCTCGCTGTGACGTACCGTCAGCAGCCTTCGCGCGGACGGGTCCTGGGGCGAGGAGAAGAGCAGTGGCCGGCAGGACGGCCCCCGCGTCTGGAGCAGCGCGCCCTCCACCACCGGCGCCACCAGCCCCGGCAGCGGACGGAACGGCGCCGTGAAGGACTCGCCGCCGTCGGTGCTGTAGGTGAACGCCCGGGTGGCGGGGTCGCGGCCGTACTGGTCGCGGGTGTTGAGGTGGAGGCTTCCGTCGGGCAGCTGCGCGGCGGTGGTCTCGTCGGGGTTGACCACGCCGTCGGCGTGGTCGTCCACCGCGCCGATCCGCCAGGTCCGGCCGTGGTCGTCGCTGAGCAGCAGATGTGCCCCGTGCACCCGCCCGCGGTCGGCCGAGTGGTCGGCCGGGACCACCAGGCGCCCCGAGCGCAGGGCGATCCCGTGGCCGGGACCGGTGGCGTACCAGATCCAGCCGGGCCGCTTCACCTGAGCGGTGATCTCCGCCGGGGCGGTCCACTCCGCGCCCGCGTCGGCGCTGGACTGGAGGAAGACCCTGCGGTCGCGGGCTCCCGCCGGGGTGCCGGGCTGGCGTTCGGTCAGCAGCAGCACGGTACGGGTGACCGGGTCCACCACCGGCGTCGGATTGCCCGCGGTGTCCGTACCGTTCCCCTCGACCACCTGCAGCGGACCCCAGGTGCAGCCGCCGTCCAGGGAGCGGCGCAGCACCACGTCGATGTCGCCGTGGTCTGCGGGCCCGTTGCGGCGCCCCTCGGCGAACGCCAGCAGCACGCCGCCGGCGCTGACCAGGGCGGGGATGCGGTACACCGCGTAGCCGCCCTCGCCGGAGACATAGGGCGTGGAGTGGAGGCACCCGGGGGCCGCACGGCCGGCGGCCACCGGGCCGGCGCCCGCCGCCGCGGCGGAGCGGAGTGGTGACCCGGCGAGGGGTGGTGACCCGGCGGCGGTGAGGGCGGCGGTCAGCAGAGCCGCGCCGATCATGATGCGCACGTCCGCAGGATCGCCCCGGCAGCCGGAACCGCACAATCCGGGTCAGTCGATCGGGTGGGCGGGCGGAGTCCCGGCCTCCCGATCCGGTGGCCGGGTCCCTCCGGCTGGGGAAGGATGGCAGCGGGCCGACGGCTCGGAACGGCCCGCCGTTGCTGCAGAGGGGAGCCCGCCATGGGCACGTCCGGTGATGCCCACGCGAACGACACCTATGACGTGGTCGTCATCGGTGCCGGACCGGTCGGTGAGAACGTCGCCGACCGCGCCCGGGCCGCGGGGCTGACCGTGGTGGTCGTGGAGCGTGAACTGGTAGGCGGCGAGTGCTCCTACTGGGCGTGCATCCCCAGCAAGGCGATGCTCCGCCCGGCCGCCGCGCTCGCCGAGACCCGCCGGGTCGCGGGCGCCCGGGAGGCGGTCATCGGCCGGCTGGACGCCGCCGCGGTACTGGCCCGGCGCGACGGGTTCACCTCGCACTGGAAGGACGACGGGCAGGTCGCCTGGCTCAAGGGCATCGGCGCGGAGCTGGTGCGCGGCCACGGCCGGCTGGACGGTCCGCGCCGGGTCGTGGTGGACACCGCCGACAACGGACGGCTGGTGCTGACGGTCCGTCATGCCGTCGCCGTGTGCACGGGCAGCCGCGCCCTCGTCCCCGACCTGCCGGGGGTCGCCGAGGCGCGGCCGTGGACCAGCCGTGAGGCCACCGACTCCGAGTCGGTGCCGGGGCGGCTGGTGGTCGTCGGCGGGGGTGTGGTCGGCGTGGAGATGGCCACCGCCTGGCAGGCGCTGGGCTCCTCCGTCACCCTGCTGGTGCGCGGTTCCGGCCTGCTGCCCCGGCTGGAGCCCTTCGCCGGGGAACTGGTCGCCGAGTCGCTCCGGGAGTCGGGGGTCGACGTCCGTACCGGGGTGGGGGTGCGCGAGCTGCGGCGGCCGGGCGCGGCGGGGCCGGTCACCCTGGCGCTGGACGGCGCGGGGGGCGGGAGGCTGGAGGCCGACGAGGTGCTCTTCGCCACCGGCCGCGCACCGCGCACCGAGGACATCGGACTGGAGACGGTGGGGCTGGAGCCGGGCTCCTGGCTGGAGGTGGACGACACCTGCCGCGTCCGCGACGTCGACGGGGGCTGGCTGTACGCGGTGGGCGACGTCAACCACCGGGCGCTCCTCACCCACCAGGGCAAGTACCAGGCGAGGATCACCGGCGACGTGATCGGCGCCCGGGCCACCGGCGGCCGCGTCGACACCCAGCGCTGGGGGGCGCATGTGACGACGGCCGACGGCGGGGCCGTACCGCAGGTCGTCTTCACCGACCCTGAGGTCGCCGCGGTCGGACTCTCGGCGGAGCAGGCGCAGCAGGCCGGCCACCGGGTGCGGGTCGTCGACTACGACCTGGGGAACGTCGCCGGAGCGAGCCTGTACGCGGACGGCTACCGGGGCCGTGCCCGGATGGTGGTCGACGAGGAGCGCGAGGTGCTGCTGGGGGTCACCTTCGTCGGCGCCGGGGTCGCGGAACTGCTGCACTCCGCGACCGTCGCGGTGGCGGGCGAGGTGCCGCTGAGCAGGCTCTGGCACGCCGTGCCGTCCTTCCCCACGATCAGCGAGATCTGGCTGCGGCTGCTGGAGAGCTACCGGGGCTGAGCGACGTGCCAGGCCACCGCGGGCGGCCGCACCGCGGTGTGCCGTCCGGCGCGGTGAGCGAGAGCCGGGCCTCCAGTACGGCACCGGTGTCCCCGGCGGCGGCCGGCGCCTCCGGGCGGAGGTCGCCGAGCAGCAGCTTGGCCCGGCGGAACATGGCGAACCGGCCCCCGGCCGACTCGCCCCGGGTGAGGTGGAGGAACCGGCCGCCCCGGCGGCCGTGCATCGCGGGGCCGCCGAAGTCGGGCTGCTCCCCGCCGGCCATCAGCACCTCCGTGGTGAAGACCGCCTCGGTGGCGTCCCCCGGGACCGCCCCCACGGGGTCCGGGCCCACCTGGAGCGCCACATGGACGTCCCGGTGCCCGGCGCTCGTCCTGCCGGGCAGGTCACGGCCGATGATGCGGAGGGTGAGGGTCCGGGAGGTCTTGGGGGGCCTTCCTGGTGCTGTCTTTTATAGACATCT
>NZ_LIQR01000005.1 GCF_001418575.1 Peterkaempfera griseoplana | reverse complement strand
CGTCCGGCGACGCACTCGACCGGCCCCGCCACCCCGGCGTCGCAGGGTGCGCCCCCGGCGCCGTACAGCGCGCATCCCCGCAGGAGCACCGGGCCGGGCCCCCGTCACCCTCCACCAGCCACGTCCCTGGGCAGACCTCCCAGTGACGGTCCTCGGCATATCCGATGGTCTCCGCGAGCAGATCGCGTACNNGGCGCGGTCGCTCCCAGGGTCTCTTCCACGTGCTGCTCAACTACCGCGAGCCACGGGGGTTACGGGCCCGCCCCGACCGCGTCGTCCCGGGCGGCGGCACGGGAGGTCCGGAGGGGGCGCAGGAGTGAACGGACGACGGATGTGGGCGCCGGCCGCCTGTCTGGCCGCACCGTAGCGACCGGAGCCGGGATCTCCCGCGCGGCGGACGGTACGGCCATGGTGGTGGTCGCCGTCTGCAAGGGCCGCATCGATGCGGCGGTGCTGTGGGACAGCGCAGCGGAGGACCGTCACCTGGCCGAGTGGAGGCACCAGGGGCCGTCACCGGCTTCGCCATGTGGCCGCCGGCCGGCGACAGCGCCTGGACGGGCCGCTGCTCGGTCCACGGGCCGATCGCCGGTACGACCTCTGTGCCGCGACCCACGACGACACCAACTCGGGAATCGGAGTCGACTTCGGTGGGGACGACCTGCTGCACCTGGCGGTGGGCCGCGTACTCCACGAGCCTGAGGACTCCCTCGCCACCGTGACGCTCTCCCGCTTCCGCGCCCACGTCTGCGACTCCCTGCGCTGACCGCGGTGCTCGGCTCAGGCGGCGAGCGGGGCGGTGGCGGCGAAGGCGACGAAGGCGGTCCAGGCGGCCGGGGTGAAGGTGAGGCAGGGGCCGTCGGGGTCCTTGGAGTCACGGACGTGGACGGTGCCGGGGCAGGGGGCGACCTCGACGCAGTCGCCGCCCCCCGTGCCGCTGTGGCTGGACTTGCGCCAGGCCGCTGCGACCTCGACGCAGTTGCCGCCTTCGGTGCCGCTGTGGCTGGACTTGCGCCAGGCCACCCCGACCTCGACGCAGGCACCGCCCTCGGTGCCGCTGTGGCTGGACTTGAACCAGGTCAGGCCGTCCGTGCTCATGTATCCTCCGCCAACTTCCGGATGAAGCTTGCCGATTCCTCAGGGCTGAGAGCCTGTCGCAGGATCATCGCATGGCGCTGGGTGAGGATGCTGAGCCTTTCCGGCTCGGCGGACAGCACACCCGTGGTCTGGCCCTCCTCGTAGCCGAGCAGTTCGTGCTCGGGGGTCTCCAGCAGGACGAAAGGGCCGTTGAGCCCGGGGTGGACTCCGCCGTCGGGCATGACCTGCACGGTCACATGCCGGGGTGCGCCCGCCTCCACCAGGTGCAGCAGCTGGCTGCGGTGGGCCTCGGCGCTGCCGAGGCGGTGGCGCAGCGCCGTCTCCCCGATCACAAAGCCGAAGGACCGGGTCTGCTTCTCCAGGAGCCGCTGGCGCTCCAGCCGGGCGGCGGTCCGGGTCTCCACGGTCTCGTCGTCCAGCGGAGGCCAGTAGGCGCTCAGCAGCGTGCGGACGGTCTCCTCGGTCTGCAGAAGCCCTGGGATGAGCAGTGACTGGTACGAGTTGACGACGATGGCTTCGGCCTCGTAGCGCATGAAGTCCATTGCGAACGACTCGAACCGCTCGGGCTTCAGATAGTCCTGCCCCGCCAGCAGCACGCCGTGGGCGCCGCACATCTCGTCGGCGAGCTCCAGCAGCCGCAGGGCGGGCCTGCGGCGGCCCTGCTCCATCGACTTGACGGTCTCGTAGCTGTAGCCGACCTCCTTGGCCAGCTCCTCGCGGGTGACCCCCGCGCGGGTGCGCCAGAGCTTGATCTGGTTGCCGCAGTACCGCCACGCCGTCGGCGGCTGGGCACCCCCGGTGGTCATACGTCCCGCCTCCCCGCGGTCCATGCCGGGTACGGACACGCTCCGTACCCGGGTCGCTACTGCCGAGTGTAGGTGCGGGCGAGCACGCTGTGAACGGAGAACCGGACAACTCCCACCCCCGGGACGGACATGCCCGCACAACAGACCACCCCTGCCGCCGTGGTGCACGACGCCGGCTGGCGCTTCCCGCGCCACCCGCGCAGCCCCGGCCGGGCCCGCTCGGCCCTGCTGGGGCAGGCCGCCGTCTGGCGGCTGCCCGACGGGCCGACCGAGACAGCCGTGCTGCTGCTGAGCGAACTGGTCACCAACTCCTGCCGCCATGCCCGGGTGCCGCCGGGCCGGTACATCGGCGTGCGGTGCCGCGTCGTCGGCGGCCGTCTGCGGGTGGAGGTCTCCGACGCGGACGCCGCCCTGCCCGAGCGGCGGCGCGCCGATCCTGACGACGAGTCGGGACGCGGGCTGGAGCTGCTGGACGTGCTCGCCGAGGCCTGGGGTGCGTACCGGCGGGCGTGCGGGATCGGAAAGACGGTGTGGTTCGAGGTCGGCGGCTGCGGGCTCCCGTCGCAGCGGGCCTGAGCGGAGGGGCAGGTCGCGGGGTGGCGGGGGGTGCGGGGCACTGGTCACTCGTGACGGTGAGGTCGGGGCCGGCCAGGGGGGGTCCCGGGGCTGCGGCGGAGCCGCAGGTCAGGGTGGCGCGCGGCGGGGCGCACAGGTGCAGTTTCAGGGGCGCGTGGGGAGTCGAGCTGGTTACGAGGGGTACACCGTGCTGTCTCTTATACCAATCT
>NZ_LIQR01000499.1 GCF_001418575.1 Peterkaempfera griseoplana | reverse complement strand
GCCGCCGCCCTGCTGCTGGGCTGGTGGCTGTCGCCGGCCTCCCCGGCGGCGTACCCCCGGGGCACGGTCGGTTTCGCCACCGGGGTGCC
This sequence comes from Peterkaempfera griseoplana, assembly GCF_001418575.1. Taxonomy (GTDB): domain Bacteria; phylum Actinomycetota; class Actinomycetes; order Streptomycetales; family Streptomycetaceae; genus Peterkaempfera; species Peterkaempfera griseoplana. Next base: position 23,677 of record NZ_LIQR01000499.1, on the reverse strand, counting down.
GGGCGGGGTCTACGAGCGGTACGGGCAGCTGCTGCAGTCCTATGTGCACCGGACCATGCCCGGCGTGGGGCTGCGGCTGGACCCCTCCGAGGGTTCTCCCGACAACCTGCAGAAGGTGGCGTCCGGCCGGGACTCCTTCGCCATCGCCACGGCGGACGCGGTCGCCACCTACTCCGGGCCGGACCGGGCGCGGCTGCGGGGCATCGCCCGGCTCTACGACGACTACATGCAGCTGGTGGTACCCGCCGACTCCCCCGTGCACCAGGTCGCCGACCTCAAGGGGCGCACGGTCAGCGTGGGACAGCCGCTGTCCGGGGTGAACCTGGTGACCAGACGGCTGCTGGCGGCGGCCGGGCTGGACCCCGACCGTGACATCGAGCCGGTCCCGCTGGGCATAGGCGACGCGGCCGACGCACTGCGCGAGGGCCGGATAGAAGCCCTCTTCTGGTCCGGCGGCCTGCCGACCGGCGCGGTCGACAGGCTCTCCCACCAGCTGCGGATCCGGCTGGTCCCGCTGGGACAGCTCGCGGAGAAGCTGCACCACGGCGGCGGTGACGGAGCGGGGGCGTACCGGGCCGCCAAAATGCCGGCGGACGCCTATCCGGAGGCGCTGCCCGCCAACACCCCGGTCTCCACGGTGGCGGTCGCCAATCTGATGGTGACCCGCGACGATGCCGACCCCGGGCTGGTGCAGGCCATGACCCGGGCGGTGATGGACAGCCGGGACGCGATCGGGGCACAGGTGCACGCCGCGCAGCTGATGGACCTGCGGACGGCGATCTACACCGACCCGTTGCAGCTGCACGAGGGCGCCCGCCGCTACTACGCCTCGGTGAAGCCCTAGGACTTGACGCAGTGGCCGCGGCGGACCGCCGCGGGGGGAGGGGTGATGGTCCCGTGTGCGCGGGACCCCTAACCTGATCCCTGACCGACACACGAGCCAGGGGGCCGGGGATGCACAGCGGGGGTGGACCCGACGGCGGGGCGCGTGCGCAGGGCGTGCCGCCGGGCCCGGCCGAGGACGGCCCCGGGGGCCAGGACGGCCCGCGCCAGGACGGCCCTCCGCCCCATGAGGGGGAGCACACCCCGGGACGGCTGATCGACAACCGCTACCAGTTGCAGCACCGGCTGGGCCGCGGCGGCATGGGTGTCGTCTGGGAGGCCCGGGACACCCGGCTGCACCGCCAGGTCGCCGTCAAGGAGCTGCTCTTCCGCGGCGCGGTGGACCCGGAGACCCAGGCCCAGTGGGTGGAGCGGGCGCGCCGGGAGGCGCAGGCCATCGCCCGCATCGGCCATGAGCACGTGGTGACGGTGTACGACGTCACCGAGGCCGACGGCCAGGTCTGGATCGTGATGGAGCAGGTCAATCCGCGCTCGCTGGCGGACCTGCTGCGCGCCCACGGCCGCCTCCCGGTGCAGGACGCCGCCCGGATCTGCCTGGAGGTGCTGCGGGGGCTGCGCGCGGTGCACGCCGCCGGGGTGCTGCACCGTGACGTCAAACCGCACAATGTGCTCTTCCGCCGGGACGGCCGGGCGGTGCTGATGGACTTCGGCATCGCCACCTTCGAGGGTGCCGCCCAGGTGACGCGGCTGCACGAGACGGTGGGCACGCCCAGCTATCTGGCCCCGGAGCTCTGCGATCCGGCCGGCCGGCGGCCGCCGGCCCCCGCGAGCGACCTCTGGTCGCTGGGGGTGACCCTGTACGAGATGGTCGAGGGACGGCTGCCGTTCCGCGGTCCCGCACCGTACGAGGTGCTGCTGGCGGTACGTGAGGACGACCCGCCGCCGCCGGAGCACGCCGGCCCGCTGGGACCGGTGCTGGCCGGGCTGCTGACCAAGGACCCGGCCCGGCGGCTGACCGCCGTACGGGCCGAGGAACTGCTGCGGCACGTGGTGCAGGAGACCCCGGTGACCCCGGCCCGGCTGGAGCTGGAGACCTGGCCGCTGCCGTCCGAGTCCGGCGACGGCGGCGGCGCCACCCCGCAACTGCCGGAGACCGGTGCCACGGCGGAGCACCGCCGCTGGTGGCGCGACCGGCGGCTGCGGCTGCCCGCGCTGGCGGCGGCGCTGGTGCTGGTGGCGGGCGCGTGCTGGTTCGGCTACCGCAGCTGGTCCCCGGCCGCCGATCCGCTGGCGGCGTCGCAGACCCTCGCCCAGGCGCACCAGCGGGGCGCCCTGGTGGTCGGGGTGAAGGCGGACCAGCCAGGTCTGAGCGTACTGACGGATCCTCAGAAGCAGCGCTACCAGGGCTTCGACGTGGACCTGGCCTCCTATCTGGCCAAGGACCTGGGCTTCGCCCCGGACCAGGTGCAGTTCACCACCGTGCAGACCTTCAGCCGCGAGCTGGTGCTGCAGAACCGCACCGTGGACCTGGTGGTGGCCAGCTACAGCATGACCCCGGAGCGGGCCCAGCAGGTGACCTTCGCGGGCCCCTACTACCTGGCGGGCGAGGACTTCCTGCTGCGGACCGACGAGAAGGACGTGGTCGGCCCGGAGGACCTGGTCGGCCGCAAGGTGTGCACCGCCCGCGGCTCCACTCCGGCGGAACGCCTCCCGGTGAAGTTCCACGGCATCCGGCTCACCTACCGCAGCAGCTACGGCGAGTGCGTCGCCGATCTGCTGGCGCACCGGGCGGACGCCGTCTCCACCGACGACATCATCCTCGCCGGGTACCAGAAGCAGCACCCGGACAAGCTGCGGCTGCTGGGCATCCCCTTCCAGTCGGAGGCCTACGGGGTGGGGATGGCCCGGGGTGAGAACGCGCTGCGCACCGAGGTGTGCGCAGCCATAGACCGCTATGTGGACTCCGGCGCCTGGCGGCGCTCCTGGCAGCGCTGGCTGCAGCCGCTGGGCCTGCTCCGGCCCAGCCCCGGCACCTGCTCCAACACCGACTGGCAGCGCTCCGGCTGACTCCCGGGCCGCGGCGTACGGCCGCACGGGTCCCCGGACCGGGGCGCACGACCGGCCGGAGGCTCAGCCCCCGGAGCGCCGCGGGGCGGTGAGGGTGACCTGCAGTCCGCGGGGCTCCCCCGGGCCGAACTCCAGCGCGCCGCCGGTGGCGGCCAGCAGAGTGCGGGCGATGGAGAGACCGAGGCCCGAACCGTCGACGTTCTGGTGGCGAGGGCTGCGCCAGAAGCGGTCGCCCACCCGTTCCAGCTCCTCCTCGGTGAGCCCGGGGCCGGCGTCGGCGACGGTGACCGCGACGTCGTCGGTGCGCAGCCCCACCACGACCCGGACCGCCTCTCCCGCCGGGGTGAACTTCAGCGCGTTGTCGACCACCGCGTCCAGCGCGCTGCCGAAACCGACCGGGTCGGTCCAGCCCAGCGCCATGGGCGGTCCCTCCCAGGTCAGCTCCACCCCGCGCTGCTCGGCGACCGGCCGCCAGGCGTCCACCCGCTCCAGTGCCAGCCGCACCAGGTCACTTGGCCGGGCCTCCGGCCGGGCGTGCTCGGCGGTGGCCAGGCCGAGCAGGTCGTCGAGCACCCGGCCCAGGCGCCGGCCCTCGTCCCGCACGCCGGAGAGCTCCTCCTCATGGCCCTCCGGCAGCTCCAGCCCCAGCAGCTCGATCCGCAGCATCAGCGCGGCCAGCGGATTGCGCAGCTGGTGAGAGGCGTCGGCGACGAAGGCCCGCTGCCGCTCCATGGAGAGCTCCACATGGTCGGCCATCTCGTTGAAGGAACCGGCCAGGCGGCGCAGCTCCGGAGGGCCTCCGGCCGGGGCGACCCGGGCGTTCATCCGGCCGGTGGCGATCTCGTGGGTGGCCTTGTCGAGCACCCGTACCGGGCGCAGCACCCAGCCGGTGAGCCGGATCGCGGCCACCACCGCGATCACCATGGCGGCGATCTCGCCGGCGCCCAGCAGCAGCCAGCGGTGCAGGATGCGGGACTGCAGCGCCCCGGTGGGCGAGTCGGTGAGCACCACGGCCACCACGTCGCCGTCGCGGACCACGGGGGAGGCCACCATCAGGGTCCCGCCGCGGGTCCACGGCCACACCTGCGGCGGGTTGTGGCTGCGCCGCCCGTCCAGTGCCTCCTGGAAGGCCTGCTCCTGGATGCCCTGACGGGCGGTCCACCAGTCGCCGGGCGAGACGGCGAGGGTGTCCCCGCTGCGGGAGAAGACCCCCGCCCGGATGCCGTAGACCTGGTGGTAGCGGACCACTTCGGCGCGGAGCGCCCGCAGCTGGGTGACGTCGTCGCCGTCCACCGGGGCGTACTGGGCGAGCCCGGCGAAGCGGGCGGCGTCGTCGATGCGGTCGACGATCACCTTCTGCTGCTCGGCGGCGGCCTCGGCAATCGCGAGCGGCACCCCGAGAGCGGCGAGCACACAGGCCATCAGGGAGAGCAGGAGGCCGAGGAGGCGGGTGCGCATCGAGGGTCAGCGGCTGCTTTCCGTCTCGGGGACGATGCCCGCCGGCGGTTCGGCGACCAGGCGGTAGCCGACCCCGCGCACGGTCTCCACCAGGGCGGGCAGCGCCAGCTTGGCCCGCAGGGAGGCGACATGGACCTCCAGGGTGCGGCCGTTGCCCTCCCAGCCGCTGCGCCAGACCTCGCTGAAGATCTGCTCCCTGCGGTAGACCACTCCGGGGTGCTGGGCGAGCAGCGCCAGCAGGTCGAACTCCTTGCGGGTGAGCGGGACCTCACGGCCCTCGACCGTCACCCGGCGGCGCTCCCGGTCGATCTCCACGCCGCGGGCGGCCAGCGGGTCGGCCGGGGCGGAGTCGGCCGCCGCCGGCTCGGCCGCGGGGCGGCCCGCCGAGGCCGCCGGGGTCCCGCTGCGCCGGGCGACGGCATGGATGCGGGCGAGCAGTTCGCCCATGTCGTAGGGCTTGGTGACATAGTCGTCGGCGCCCAGGTTGAGCCCGTGGATGCGGGAGCGGGTGTCGGCCCGGGCGGTCACCATGATCACCGGTACACCGCTGCGGTCCCGGATCCGGCTGCACACCTCGAAGCCGTCCCGGTCGGGCAGGCCGAGGTCGAGGAGCACCACCCGGTACGGCTCCGCGCCGTCGGGCACCAGCGCGTCCAGCGCCTCGCTGCCGCTGCGTGCGTGCCGCACCTGGAAGCCGTGCCGGCCGAGCACCGCCACCAGGGCGGCCGCCACATGGTCGTCGTCCTCGACGAGGAGCAGGCGCATCCTGCTCTCCCCCTTCTGCCGGAAGTACGTCCGTCGTCCTACCCAGTCGCTTCGGCAGCCCGCGGTGGTTCCCTGCATCCACCCCCACGGGCACCTCTCGGGTCAACCCCGATCGGGTGAAGCCGCAGCTACCGTTATTGACCTGGAACATTGGGCGACAGCGCCGGTGGGACCCACCGCGAGCACCGCTGTGTCCCGATCGTGATCCTCAAGTTCCGCTCAGATCTGCTGACGGTGTGTCGCGTCCCCTCCTATGGTCGCCCCACCGGGGCTGCGGACTCCGCCGGTCCGCGCCCCGGACGAGCAGCCGGCAGGACGGTACGAGGGAGCAGGGTTCGATGGCCGACGTCGCCACCACCGACACCACCACCACCGCCGGGACCGACGACCTGGTGGTGCTGACAGGCGTCAACAAGCACTTCGGGGCGCTGCACGTGCTCCAGGACATCGACCTGGAGATCGCCCGCGGCGAGGTCGTGGTGGTGATCGGCCCCTCGGGATCCGGCAAGTCGACCCTGTGCCGGACGATCAACCGGCTGGAGACCATCGACTCCGGCAGCATCACCGTGGACGGCCGCCCACTGCCCGCCGAGGGCAAGGAGCTGGCCCGGCTGCGGGCCGAGGTCGGCATGGTCTTCCAGTCCTTCAACCTCTTCGCCCACAAGACGGTGCTGGAGAACGTGGTGATGGGCCAGGTCAAGGTGCGCCGAACGGCACGCGCGCAGGCCGAGGCCAAGGCCCGCACCCTGCTGGACCGGGTCGGGGTGGGCGCACAGGCCGACAAGTACCCGGCGCAGCTCTCCGGCGGCCAGCAGCAGCGGGTCGCCATCGCGCGGGCGCTGGCCATGGACCCCAAGGTCATGCTCTTCGACGAGCCGACCTCCGCCCTGGACCCGGAGATGATCAACGAGGTCCTCGAGGTGATGCGGCAGCTCGCAGCCGACGGCATGACCATGGTCGTGGTCACCCACGAGATGGGCTTCGCCCGTTCCGCCGCCAACCGGGTGATCTTCATGGCGGACGGCCGCATCGTCGAGCAGAACACGCCCGATGCCTTCTTCACCGCGCCACGCAGCGACCGGGCCAAGGACTTCCTGTCGAAGATCCTCCACCACTGACCCACGTCCCACCGATCGCGCCGTCGCGCAGATCTACGCCCGGCCCGCCCTGTCCGGGCACGGGCGCAACCCCGTCAAGGAGAGAATCCGCATGAGGACTCGTCGCACCGCCGCGGCCGCACTGGCCGTGCTCGCTCTGACCGCCGTCGCCGCCTGCGGCAAGGACGGCTCGCCGGGCGGCGACAGCTCGGGCCCCGGCACCTCCTACGAGGTGAAGAAGAACGTCTCGATCACCGGCTCCCCGACCTTCGACGCCGCCAAGAAGCGCGGCAAGCTGATCATCGGCGCCAAGGCCGACCAGCCGAACCTGGGCTTCGAGGACGTCGCCAGCGGCACCCGCAGCGGCTTCGACATCGAGATCGCCAAGATGGTCGCCGCCGACCTGGGCTTCAGCGACAAGCAGGTGGAGTTCAAGACCATCCCCTCCACCAACCGCGAGACCGCCATCGCCGGCGGCGAGGTCGACTACTACGTCGGCACCTACACCATCAACGACGACCGCAAGAAGCAGATCTCCTTCGCCGGCCCCTACTTCGTGGCCGGCCAGGACCTGCTGGTGTCCAAGGACAACACCGCCATCACCGGCCCGGAGGCGGTCAAGGGCAAGCAGGTCTGCTCCGCCACCGGCTCCACCTCGATCAAGCGGATCGCGGACCAGTACGGCGCGAAGACCACCGCCTTCGACACCTACTCGCAGTGCGTGGACAAGCTGCTGGACGGCTCGGTGGACGCGGTGACCACCGACGACGCCATCCTCAAGGGCTACGCCGCCAAGTACCCGGACAAGCTCAAGGTGGTCGGCAAGCCCTTCTCGCAGGAGCCGTACGGCATCGGCCTCAACAAGGACGACAAGGCGCTGCGCGACGCCATCAACAACGCCATCGAGGCGCACGAGAAGAACGGCGACTGGAAGAAGGCGTACGACGCCACGCTCGGCAAGTCCGGCGCCAACGCCACCCCGCCGCAGCTCGTCCGCTACTGACCGACCTCCCGGGGCGGCGGCGCCCGGACGCCGCCGCCCCGGCCACGCCCGATCTCCACCTGGGAGGGGGACGGCCGCCATGAACGTCCTGTTCACCGACGACAACTTCACGCTCTTCCGTGACGGCTTCCTGCGCACGGTCGAACTGACCGCGCTCAGCGGCCTGCTGGCCCTGGTCCTGGGGGTGCTGCTGGCCGCCTTCCGGGTCTCACCCGTACCACCGCTGCGGATCTTCGGCACGGTGTGGGTGAACGTGCTGCGCAACACCCCGCTGGTGCTGCTCTTCTTCGCGGTGGTGTTCGGACTGCCGAAGATCGGCGTCGATCTCGGCTACTTCACCTTCGCGGTACTGGCCCTGGGCTGCTACACCGCCAGCTTCGTCTGCGAGACGGTGCGGTCCGGCATCAACACGGTGCCGCTCGGCCAGGCCGAGGCCGCCCGCAGCCTGGGCATGACCTTCGCCCAGACGCTGCGCCTCGTGGTGCTGCCGCAGGCCACCCGGACGGTGGTCTCCCCCACCGGCTCCATCCTCATCGCGCTCACCAAGAACTCGGCGATCGCCGGCGCCTTCAACAACGCGGAGCTCTACGGCGTGATGAAGACCTGGAACGAGCTGGGCTACAAGATCTTCGCGATCTTCTTCTGGATCGCGCTCGGCTATCTGGTCATCACCTTTGCGATCAGCGCCCTGTTCCGCTTCCTGGAGAACCGTCTGGCGGTGGCCCGATGAGCAGCAGCGTCCTCTACGACGCCCCCGGCCCCAGGGCCCGGACACGCAACCGGATCATCGGCGCGGTGGCCGTCATCGGCATCGCCGCCCTGATCTGGGTGGTCGTCTCCCGCCTGGACGCGCACGGCCAGTTCGCCGCGGACATGTGGGAGCCGTTCCAGTACAAGCGCACCCAGGAGCGCCTGCTGCACGGCCTCCAGGACACCCTGACGGCCTTCGGCTTCGCCGCGGTGCTCTCCCTGGCGCTGGGGGCGCTGCTGGCCGCCGGACGGCTCTCCGACCACCGGCCGGTGCGCTGGTTCTGCGCCGCCTTCGTGGAGTTCTTCCGCGCCATGCCGCTGGTCATCATGATCTTCGCGCTCTATGTGGGCATCTTCGGCGACGCCCCGCTGTGGGCGCTGGTGATCGGGCTGACCCTCTACAACGGCTCGGTGCAGGCGGAGATCTTCCGCGCCGGGATCAACGCGGTCCCCCGCGGCCAGAGCGAGGCGGCCTACGCCCTCGGCCTGCGCAAGACCCAGGTGATGAGCTCGGTGCTGGTGCCGCAGGCCTTCCGGTCGATGCTGCCCGCCGTACTCAGCCAGCTGGTGGTGACGCTCAAGGACACCTCCCTCGGCTACATCATCACCTACGAGGAGCTGCTGTACGTCGGCAAGCTCATCGCCGGCACCACCAGCACCGCCGAGGGCTACCCCTACATCCCCGTGGTGCTGGTCATCGCCCCGGTCTACATCGGGCTCTGCCTGGCGCTCTCCGGGCTCGCCCGGTGGATCGAGGCACGCGGCCGCCGCAGCAGCAAGGGCGCACCGCCGGCGCCGGCCGCGGACACCGGTATCGCACCCGACTCCGGAGCCGGGACCATCGTGGTGGCCGCGGCCGCGGACCAGTAGGGGCGCGCCCGGCACGGTGTCAGCCGCCCCCGGTGCCCACGACGGCCCCGGGGGCGGAGCGGCGCGATCCGGCGTACACCCGCTGCTGCTTGACGCGCCCGCCGGTGATCTGTTGCATTGCTCTTCGTGACACGATGCGGGGCACGTAGGCGAAGCACCCGAGCGACCGGACCGACACGCCGTCAGTCGCGCCACGCCCACCGCGTGTCCGCACCCCGGGGAGCAGCGCCATGGACCCGGTGATCATCGTCGGGGCCGGCCCGGTCGGCCTCGCCCTGGCACTCGACCTGGCCCGCCACGAGGTGCCCAGCGTCGTCCTGGACGAGGGACCGGGACTCTGCCCGGAATCGCCCCGTACCACCGTGCTCCGCCCGGACACCACCGCCCAGCTGACCCGTCTCGGCTGCACCGCGGCCATCAGCGACGGGGCGACCTGGGGCACCTGGCGGGTGCTTCGCCGCCGTACCGAGGTGCTCCGCATCGACCTCGGCCCCGGTCAGGTCCGCCATCTGCCCCAGCACCGGCTGCAGCGCGGCCTGCGGGACGCCGTCGGCGCCGAACCCCTGATCGAACTCGTGCCGCTGCACCACGTGGAGGAGCTGGAGCAGGACGACGACGGGGTGAGCGTCCGGACCCGGCAGACCCAGGACGGCCGCACCACCTGGTGGCGCGGCAGCCATCTGGTGGGCTGCGACGGCGCCCGGTCCACGGTCCGCAAGCTGCTGCGGGTCCGGTTCCCCGGGCGCACCGGGGTGGACCGCTACGCCGTCGCCACCCTCAGGGTCGACCTGCCCTTCCCCGGGGAGGCCCGGCTGCACCGGGAACCGCCCTGGCGCGGCGACCGGGAGGCGCTGGCCCGCCCACTGCCCGACGGGGTGTGGCGGCTGGACTGGCGGCTCCCGCCCGGCCGGCCCGCCCCGGCCGAACCCGTGGACCCGCACGCCACCTGGCCCGGCATCGTCACCGGCGACACCCTGGTCGCCCGGGTCCGCGCCACCCTGGCCGGCTGGTGCGGCGAGGTCCCCCGCTACGAACTGCTCGCCGCCGCCGACCACAGCGTCCAGCAGCGGCTGGCCGGCCGGTTCCGCTCGGGACGCTGCTTCCTCGCCGGGGACGCGGCCCATCTGCACGGCGCACTCGGCATGCAGAACCTCGACGACGGACTGCGCGACGCCGCCAATCTCGCCTGGAAGCTCGCCCTGGTGTGGCATCGCGACGCCGGGGACGCCCTGCTGGACTCCTATGAGAGCGAGCGGCGCGGTGCGGTCGGCGCCCGGTTGCGCGCCGTCGACCAGGCCATGCCGCTGCTGCGGCCGGTGAAGGGGTGGGAGCGGACCCGGCGCAGCCTGGTCTCCGGCTCCTTCCGCAAGTACGCACCGCTGCTGGCCGACGGAGCACTCGGCACGGGGCGGTTCGGCAGCCCACCGGCCTACCCGGTGGGCGGCGGCGCCGCGGTCGTGCGCGGCAGCGGACGTCGCAACACCGCGCTCTCCGAGGATCTGGCGCCCACCGATCCGGGTGTGCTGGTCCCCGACGTGGCGGTGATCGCCGCCGACGGCTCCCACGACCGACTGCACCAGCGGCTGGGGCGGGGTCTGGTGCTGGTGCTGGTCGCGCCCGGAACCGGGGTGTGGGCCAGCGAGCACTGGCTCGGCGCCGGACTGATGCCACGGCTGGCCGAGGCCGCGGCGGCGCTGCCGATGGCCTCCGAGGTGGTGGTGGCCGAGGTCTATCCGGGAGCCGGCGCCCACACCGTGCTGCTGGTCCGGCCGGACGGCCATCTGATCGGCACCATGCAGGGCTGTCGGCCGGAGGAGCTGGCCGCCCTCGCCGAGAGCGCCCGTGGCGGCCTGACCGCCCTCCCGACCGCGTGACCCGACCGTTCGGCTGCCTGCCCCACCGCGTGACCCGACCGTTCGGCCGCACGCTCGGCCCCACGCTCGGCCTCCGCCTGACCGGCGGGGCGGATGGGCCGCCGGGCCCGTGACGCGCTCCTCCCGGGCGGCCCGGGGGCGATGAACAGCTCGGTCCGGTCGGCGGGGCGGGTCCACCGCGCGCAGGTGGTCACCGCACCGGCCGTGGCCGAGGCCCTGGCCGGACCGCCCTGGGTGCTGCGGGCCGCGGTGGGCAAGCCGTACGACGGCTGCGTCGCCCGCGGACGGCTCGCGCACGGCCACCGCATGGCAGCGCTTGACCTCGCGACCGCCGGGGGCGAACCCGTTGTCCAGCCCTCCACAGGCGGCGGGGCACTGCTCGCATGGTTCCCGTCTGCCCCCGGCCGGCCTGGGCGCGCGATCAGCAAGGCCGCCCGCTTGCGGCGGTGCCAGGCCTTCCGGCACCGGCGTTGCCGGCGGGCCGCCCCAGGTTGCCCGGCCGGTGGCAGGGCGGTCCACAGGGGGAAAAGCCGTACGGGGGCGGTTCGTACGGGGGCGAACCACGGGCAACCGAGCGGACGCCAGGGCGCACCACCGGGCGGCCGGGCACCCGCACGGGCCGTGCTCGACCCCGTCTCGCGCCGCACGGGTGCTCGCTTGACCGGCCGTCGGGTGCGTGATTCACTCCCGACGTGGGACCTCTCGACCTCAGGCTCTTCCGCCGCACGCACCTGGACACCGTCCGGTACGTCGGCTGCCTGTGTTGTCGCCGCGCCGCCTGACCTCCCCGCCCCGCGGACCCCGCTGACCGGATCTCCGGCCCCGTCCGCGCCGCCGCGCACCCTTGCGCCCCACCCACGTCGGCGTGACCGCAGTGCCTCCACGCCGCCCCGGGTCAATCGCCAGCAGCCCTGCCCGGTCCGCCGGGCACCCGCCGTACCCAGGACGGTCACCTTGCCCCGCACCGACGCCCCGGCCCCCTCAGCCGCACAGCAGAACGCACCGACGTCACCCCGGCCGGCCTCGCCCGCGCCGGCGTCACCGCAGCCCGCCGAGCCCCGGAGCACCGCCCCCGGGACCACCGCGCTCCCTGCCGCCGACGGCCCGGGGCTCAGCGATCTGCTGGACTTCGCCCATCGCACCGCCGCCGACCCGGAGGTCCTGTCCCGGTTGCCGCTCGATCCTGAGCAGCGGACCTGGATCGCCTTGGAGGGGCCGAACGGCAGTGAGGCCTGGGTGATCGGCTGGCCCCCGGGTGCCGAGACCGGTTGGCACGACCACGGCGGCTCCCGGGGCGCCTTTGTCACCGCGGCGGGACGGCTGGCTGAGCAGTCCATCGCGGTGGAGCTTCCCACCGAGGGCTGGCGCAGCCTGGAACTGGTCGAGGGCGTCGACCGGGAGCGTGCGCTGCCGGCCGGCCGGGGCCGGGCCTTCGGCCCCCGCCATGTGCACCAGGTGGTCAATGTCTCGGAGGAGGAGCACGCGATCTCCGTCCATGTCTACTATCCGCCGCTACCGCTGCTGCGCCGCTACAGCCGTCGCGACCGGGTGCTGCGGCTGGAGTTCGTCGAGGGTCCTGAGGAGTGGGCGCTGTGACCACCACGCCGCGCAGCATCGACCAGGCCCTGGCCGAGGCCCGGACCCAGCTGGACCGACTGACGCCCCATCAGGCAGCCGCCGCGGCACAGGAGGGCGCCCTGCTGATCGACATACGGTATGCGGCGCTGCGGGACCGGGACGGCACCATCCCCGGAGCGCTGGTGGTCGAGCGCAATGAGCTGGAGTGGCGGCTGGACCCCCAGTGCGACCATCGGCTGCCCGTCGCCGCCCATCATGATCTGCAGGTGGTGGTGGTCTGCAATGAGGGCTATGCCTCTTCGCTGGCCGCCGTCTCCCTGCAGCAGCTGGGCCTGCACCGGGCCACCGACCTGGTCGGCGGCTTCCAGGCGTGGGCGGCCGCCGGCCTCCCCGTCACCCCCGCGCCGGCCTGAGCCCCCCGAGGGTGCCGGTGACGACGGCCGGGATCCGCCGGGGTCACTCCTGGGGGAGCCAGTGATCCAGCTCCTCTTCGCTCTCGCCCTCCTCGGCGAGCGCCTGCCGGACCACACGCAGGGCCAGCCCCTCCGGGTAGCCCCGGCGGGCGAGCATCCCGGCGAGCCGGCGAATGCGGACCTGGCGGTCCAGTCCGCGGGTGGAGCGCAGCTTGCGGTCGACCAGCGCCCGGGCGGTCTCGGCCTCCTGCTCGGGATCCAGCCGCCCCACGGCATCCTCGACGACCGAGCCGGAGACTCCACGGGAGCGCAGTTCCCTGGCGAGTGCCCGGCGGGAGAGACCGCGACCGGTATGGCGGGACTCCACCCAGGCGTCCGCGAAGGCCGCGTCGTCGATCAGGCCCACGTCCTCAAAGCGGGAGAGGACCTCGTCAGCCGTCTCCTCGGGGATGCCCCGCTTGCGCAGGGCGTCGGCCAGCTGTCGCCGGGTGCGGGGGGAGCCGGTGAGCAGTCGCAGGCAGATGGCCCGCGCCTGCGCTGCGGGGTCCCGGAACTCCTCGGCGTCGCCCTCCCCCGCCGGTGGACCGTCCGTCCGGCGGCCGCGGGAGCGGCCCCGCCGCAGCGGCGGGGCCTCGGGCTCGGCCGTGGGAGGTGGCTCGGACACGGAAGCGGACTCGCTTCCTGTCTCCGGGGGCGGGGAGAAGGAGGGCCCCGCCGCGCCATTGGCGCACCAGTCCCGAGGGCCCCAGTCGCCCGTCTCCGGTGGGGATCCGGGGACGGGCGACTCAGCGTTGCTCCGCATCGGCAGCCTCAGGCCTTGGCCGTCTTCTTGGCGGCGGCCGTCTTGGCCGCGGTGGCCGTGATCGGCTTGACCGCGCTGTCGGCGGCGGCAGGGGCAGGGGCAGCCGGGGCGGCACCGGTGGCGGCAACCGGGTCCGCGGCGTCGGCAGGAGTGTCGACACGGGGGCCGACACCCAGCTTCTCCTTGATCTTCTTCTCGATCTCATCGGCGAGGTCGGGGTTGTCGCGCAGGAAGTTGCGCGCATTCTCCTTGCCCTGGCCCAGCTGGTCGCCCTCGTAGGTGTACCAGGCACCCGACTTGCGGATGAACCCGTGCTCCACACCCATGTCGATCAGGCCGCCCTCGCGGCTGATGCCCACGCCGTAGAGGATGTCGAACTCGGCCTGCTTGAACGGCGAGGCGACCTTGTTCTTGACCACCTTGACGCGGGTGCGGTTGCCGACCGCCTCCGTGCCGTCCTTGAGGGTCTCGATCCGGCGGATGTCCAGCCGGACCGAGGCGTAGAACTTCAGCGCCCGGCCACCGGTGGTGGTCTCCGGGGAGCCGAACATCACGCCGACCTTCTCACGGAGCTGGTTGATGAAGATCGCGGTGGTCTTGGACTGGTTGAGAGCACCGGTGATCTTTCGCAGCGCCTGGCTCATCAGCCGGGCCTGCAGACCCACGTGGGAGTCGCCCATCTCACCCTCGATCTCGGCGCGCGGCACCAGGGCCGCCACCGAGTCGATCACGATGAGGTCGATGGCCCCGGACCGGATCAGCATGTCCGTGATCTCCAGGGCCTGCTCACCCGTGTCGGGCTGGGAGACCAGGAGGGCGTCCGTGTCGACGCCCAGCTTCTTCGCATAGTCGGGGTCGAGGGCGTGCTCGGCGTCCACGAACGCCACGATGCCGCCCGCCCGCTGTGCGTTGGCCACCGCGTGCAGCGCGATGGTCGTCTTGCCGGAGGACTCCGGTCCGTAGACCTCCACCACGCGGCCGCGCGGAAGGCCCCCGACGCCGAGGGCGACGTCCAGAGCGATGGAGCCGGTCGGAATGACCTCGATCGGTGCCCGCGCCTCGTCGCCGAGACGCATCACCGACCCCTTGCCGAACTGTCGCTCGATCTGCGCGAGTGCGGTCTCTAGGGCCCGCTCGCGATCGGTACCTGCCATGGATTCCACCCTGCTGGTCTGTGCTGCTGTGCGCTTCATCGTCATCGACGCTAGCGCGTACCACTGACAATCGGTCCCGAGAGGGCCCAGCCTGTGGATAACCCGCCATCGGCCAGCATACAGAACGCAAGTTCGATTCCTGGGAACGGCGGCATTACTTCACCCTCAGGAGTGACGCGGTCCGCGGGTGCCTCAGGCCGGAGAGACCCGGTCCGGCAGGCGACTCGATCCGCAGTGGCCTGGCCCGCAGCGCCCCGGTCCGGAGCGGCTCAGTCCCCGGCCCCGCGACCGCGCCTGCCCCGGGAGACCAGCCGCCGCAACCGGCGCGCCGCCTCCCGCCGCCGCAACCGGCGGGTCTCCCCCCGGTCGATGCGCGGATCCTGCGCCACCTCGTAGCGCTTCACATAGGTGGTGACGAACCCCTGGACGGTCGCCGCCGCCGGAATGGCGATCACCGCACCCACCGCACCCAGCAGCGCCGCCCCCGCGATCACCGACCCGAAGGCCATCGCCGGATGCACCTCCACCGTCCTCGCCGTCACCCGCGGCTGCAGCAGATAGTTCTCCACCTGCTGGTAGACGACCACGAAGCCGAGCACCCAGAGGGCGTCCACCGGGTCCACGGTGAGCGCGACCAGCATCGGCAGCGCCCCCGCCAGGTACGTCCCGATGGTCGGCACGAACTGGGAGACCACCCCCACCCAGACCGCCAGGGCCGCCGCGTACGGAATGCCCAGCAGCGCGAAGAGGACGCCGTGCGCCACCGCGGAGAAGACCGCGAGCAGCACCCGGGAGTAGAGATAGCCGCCGGTCTTGGCGAGGGCGATCTCCCAGGCCCGCAGCACCTCGCCCTGCTTGGCCGGCGGCAGCAGCGAGCACACCGTACGCCGCACCCGGGGCCCGTCCGCGGTGAGGTAGAAGGCGAACAGGGCGATGGTGAAGAGCCGGAAGAGGCCCCCGACCAGGGTGCTGGACACTCCCCAGATGTTGTCCGCGGCCTGCTGGGCGTACTTCTCCACGCTCCCGGAGTCCTGGAGCACCCGCCGCTGCAGCTGGGCCAGTGAGAGGTCGCTGTTGAAGGTGCGGTTGACCCAGCCGATCAGGTCGTTCAGCAGATGCGGCAGCTGTCTGGCCACCGTCCCGACCTGGTCCACCAGCAGGGTGCCCAGTGCGGCCAGGAACCCGCCCATGCAGAGCAGCACCACCACGAAGACGATCATCGTGCCCAGGCCGCGCCGCACTCCCCTGGCCGCCATCCGGTCCACCGCCGGCTCCATCGCCAGCGACAGGAAGAAGGCGACCAGCACCATGGTGAAGAGGCCGATCAGCCGGTGGAAGACCCAGTCCGCGAACTCGAAGAGCCCCGCGAAGACGAAGAACAGCGCCAGCGCCCGGGGCAGCCAGCGGGGCATCCGGTGCGCCGCTGCCGGAGCGGGCCCCGGAGCGGGCGCGGCGGACGGGGGAGTCTCCTGGGGTTCTTCGCCGGCGGCCACACCCCCAGTCTCACCCATGCCCGTCCGCCGCTCAGGACGGGCCGGCCCCTACCGACCGGCCGCGGGACGGGCTCAGCGGTGCGCGGCGGGCACGTCCATCGCGGAGCACACCGCGCGCCACACGTCCTTGGCCTCCCAGCCGGCGTCCAGCGCCTGGTGTACGGTCCGCCCGCCGAGCTCGGTCATCACATGGTCACGAGCAAAGCTGTCCGCGTACGCCTCACCGAAGTGGGCGTTCATCCTCCGCCAGAACTCTGTCAGCCGCATGCCCCCCAGTATCCCGTGTCGCCAGGGACGCCGTTCAACCGGCCAGCAGCGCCCGCAGCAGCGCGGTGACCAGTACCGCCGCCCCCACGACCACCAGGAAGGGCGCCCGGAGCAGCACCGCGACGGCCGCGGCCGCCAGCCCGGCCGCCCGGACGTCGAGCTGCAGCCCGTGGCCGTGCTGCCGGCCCAGGGTCTGCAGCACCGTGAGCGCCGCCAGCAGGGCCACCGGGGCCAGCGCCGCGAACCTGCGCACCACCGGACGCTCCAGCAGCCCGGTGGGGACGCTGAGGCCCAGCAGTTTCATCAGATAGCAGCCCGCGGCGGTGGCCCCCACCGCGATCCAGACGGTCATCGCACGGCCTCCGCCCCGCGGCGCGCGCGGTACCGCAGCGCCAGGGCCACCAGCGGCACCGCCGCCAGCGCCAGCAGCACCGGCACCCCGGCGGGCACCACGAAGGTGGCGGCCAGGGAGAGCACCGCCCCCACCGCGGCAACGGCCCGCTCCGCCCCGCCCTCCCGCAGACGCGGCGCCAGGAGCGCCAGGAAGACGGCCGGGCCCGCAGCGTCCAGGCCGTAGGCCGCGGGGTCGCCCAGCGCACCCGCGCCCAGCGCGCCGGCCAGGGTGGTGAGGTTCCAGAGCGCGAACAGGGAGAGGCCCGTGACGGTGAACCCCCACCGGGTGGAGCGCCGGTCGGGCTGGACCAGTGCGACCGCCGCGGTCTCGTCGATCACCAGCTGCGCGGCGAACGGCCGGACCGCCCGGGGCAGCGCCAGCCGCTCGGAGAGCCGCAGCCCGTAGAAGCTGTTGCGCACCCCGAGGAAGAGCGCCCCGGCGACCGCCGCCACCGGCGCCGCACCCGCGGCCAGCGCCCCGACCAGGGCGAACTGCGAGGCACCGGTGAAGACCAGCAGGCTCAGCGCACAGGTCTGCCACACGGTCAGCTGCGCTCCGGCCCCGGCCACCCCGAAGGCCACCCCGGAGATCCCCACCGCGATCCCCACTCCGAGCGAATCCCGCACCACGGCCGCGGTGGGCCTCGCGGTCGGGGCGACGGCGTCCATGGCCGGTGGTTGTGTCACTGCACTCATGCACCCATCCTGGCCGGACCGCGGGCGCAGGCTCTTGTACGTTCCTGCACGGCGGTCCGCTCCCCCGCCCGCCGCAACGAAGGGGACTCAGCCCCGGCCGCGCTCGCGGCGGTACGCGCCGGGCGGGACGCCGACGATCCGGCGGAAGTGCCGGGTGAGATGGGCCTGGTCGACGAAGCCCACCTCGGCGGCGGCCCTGGCCGGCGGGGTCCCGGTGTCCAGCAGCAGCCGTGCCCGGCGGACCCGCTGCTGGTTGAGCCAGGCGTGCGGCGGCAGCCCGTGGGCGTCACGGAAGGCCCTCAGCAGCGGGAAGGGCCGGGTGCCGACCTCCGCAGCGAGCTCCTCCAGGGTGGGCGGCTCGATCAGGCGGGCCTCCAGGATCTCCCGGGCCCGGCGCACCGCGGCCGCCCCGGCCGCCGTACGCGGGCCGCCCGCGCCGGGGGTGCCGTGGGCCCGCAGCAGCCGCGCCACGGTGAGCCGCAGCAGGGTGTCGGCGGTGAGTCCGTCGTCGCGCTCGGCGGCCCGGTGGACCCCGGCGACCAGACTCACCAGCCCGGGGTCGGGGACGACCGCCTCGGTGAAGCCCGGGAGTCCGCCGCGGCCCGGGACGGCGAGCTCCTCGGCGACCGAGGCCACCACCTCCACGGCGGGGTAGAGCACCAGGTAGCGCCAGCCGTCCGGGGTGCCGGAGTGGCCGGTGTGCATGCTGTCCGGATTGATCAGCGCGAGACTGCCGGCCCCCGCACGCTGGGTGCTGCCCCGGTACCGGAACTCCTCGACGCCCTCGGTGATCGCGGCGATGACATAGGTGTCATGGGTGTGGCGCCCGAAGGTGTGCCGGATGTAGCGGGCGTTGAGCAGGTCGACGCCCGGGAGTGCGGGGTGCCTCCAGTAGCGCGCGGTCTCCTCGGCCATGTCCGCCATCCTGCCCCGGCGGGCGGGCCCGGAGCCAACCCCCTGCCCCGCAAAGCCCAGAGGTGGGGGGGCCGGGGTGGTCCGCATCCTGCCGCAGCGGCCGTCCCGTCACCGCCGTCCTGTCACTGCCGTCCCGTGACCGCCGTCCTGTCACCGCCACGCCGTCGCCGCCTCCCCGTCGCCTCAACCAGGCCCCGGCTCTCCGCGCCCGGCGGCGGAGTCCGGTGCGGACAGCGGGGCTGCCGAGTCGGGCACCGCACCCCCGGGCTCGTCGGAGTCCGGCGCTGCGGGGCCGAACACGCCGGCGACGGAGAGCACCCCCGCGCCGAAGTAGCGCGGATCGGCGCAGAGCCCGGCGCCCAGCAGGCAGCGTCCGTGCAGCGCGGCGCCGGTCAGCGCCTCCCGCAGCCGGTCGGACCCGTACTCGGGATGGGCCGCCGCCATCAGCGCCACCGCGCCGGTGACGTGCGCCGCCGCCATCGAGGTGCCCGCCAGGGCCGCATACCGGCCGCCGGGCCAGTCGGAGACCACCGCCCTCGCGGTACCGCCGTCCGGATCCCCGCCCGGCGCGGCGATCGCGATCCGGTCGCCCCCGTAATTGGAGTACCCCGCGACCGCCCCCGACCGCTCCAGCGCGCTCACCGCCACCACACCGGGCAGTTCGGCGGGCAGCCGGATGCACTCGGCGCCCAGGGTGCGCACCGGCGGCGGGGCGGAGCCCGTCCGGTCGTTGGGGCTGCGGCCGTCGGTACGGGGAGCACCCAGGTCCTGGGCGTCGTTGCCGGCCGACGCCACCACCACGGCGCCGCGCTCGCGGGCGTAGCGCACCGCGCGGGCGATCGAGGCGGTGATCGCCGCCTGGTCGTGGTCCTCGGGGCAGTTGTACTTCCACGGGTCGGAGAAGAAGCTGTCGTTGATCGCCCGGGCGCCGTGGTCCGCGGCCCAGAGCAGGCCGCAGACGATGTTCTCGGCGTAGTACTGCCCGGGCGCGCCGAGCAGCCGTACGGCGGCGATGCGGACGCCGGGGGCGACGCCGATCACACCGTCCCCGTCCCGCGCCGCACCGATGATCCCCGCCACATGGGTGCCGTGGCCGCTCTCACTGATGCTCTCGTCGGGCCGCCAGGAGCCCGCCCGGTGGTCGGGGCGGCCGTCGGCGCAGGAGGCCGAGCGGTCGGGGTCCACCGCGTCCCGCAGGTCGGGGTGGGAGTCGTCGACCCCGGAGTCCAGGACCGCGACCACCACCCGGTGCAGCGCGGCCTGTTCGCGGTCGCGGTCGCCGCCCACCCGGCTGAGCAGCTCCGCGCTGCTGTCCCCGGGGGCGGCGTCGGCGCCGATCATCTCCAGGTTCCAGGCGGGCCGCTCCCGCGGGTCCGCCACGACGGGGGCGTCGTCCGCGGGGACCCGCGTACGCCCCAGGCGCCGACCCGCGTCATGCGCCAGGTCCACACGTCCGTACGCCCGGAAGTCTCCCTCGTCGGTCAGCTCGCCCGGCAGACCGGAGGCCGGCACCGTGCGGCTGGCCCCGGCCTCGGCGACGCCGGGCCGACTGCGCAGCCGGGCGGCGAAGGAGCGCCGGTCGGCGTACGCCAGGACCACACCGATCTGCGGATAGCTCTCCACCACGGTGCCGCCGGCGGCCCGTGCCTCACGGGCGGCGAGCCGCGCACCGCCGGCGTCGGCGCGCTCGGCCACCACCAGATAGCTCAGATAGGCGTGGCCGGGCCCGCCCACGTAGGGCACCGCGCCGCCGAGCAGCAGGGCGGCCAGCGACAGGACGAAGAGGCAACGGACCAGCGTCGGGGTGCGGCGGCGTGGGCTGCGGCCATCCCTGGGGACCTGCTGCACCGCACCTCCACCCGTCACCGGCGGCCTGTGGGGATCACAGGTATCTACATACGATATGAGCGAAATATGTGACACGTCCTGGCCTACTGCACCGGACGCGGGACCCCGGTCCCCTGGCCGGAGGCACCGGCCCGGGGACCGGGTGTCAGTGGGGCGCGGCACCATGGGGTCATGGCACCGC
The DNA here is from genome assembly GCF_001418575.1 of Peterkaempfera griseoplana. Lineage (GTDB taxonomy): Bacteria > Actinomycetota > Actinomycetes > Streptomycetales > Streptomycetaceae > Peterkaempfera > Peterkaempfera griseoplana. Next base: position 3,210 of record NZ_LIQR01000499.1, on the reverse strand, counting down.
ACTCCTCCGACCGGGCCGGCGACGCCGCCGGCCCCTCCGATCCGCTCGCCGGGTTCTCCCCCGCCACCCGGTCCTGGTTCAGCGGTGCCTTCCACGCGCCCACCGCCGCCCAGTCGGGAGCCTGGCGGGCCATCGGCGAGGGCTCCGACGTCCTGGTCGTCGCCCCCACCGGCTCCGGCAAGACGCTCGCCGCCTTCCTCGCCGCACTGGACCGGCTGGCCACCGTCCCCCCGCCGGCCGAGCCCCGGCGGCGCTGCCGGGTCCTGTACGTCTCCCCGCTGAAGGCGCTCGCCGTCGACGTCGAGCGGAATCTGCGCGCCCCGCTCACCGGCCTGCGGCAGACCTCGGTGCGGCTCGGCCTGCCGGAGCCGGAGGTGCAGGTCGCCATCCGGTCCGGGGACACCCCTGCCGCCGAGCGGCGGCGCTTCGCCACCCACCCGCCGGACATCCTGATCACCACCCCCGAATCACTCTTCCTGCTGCTCACCTCCGCCGCCCGGGAGGCGCTGCGCGGAGTGGAGACGGTGATCCTGGACGAGGTGCACGCCGTCGCCGGCACCAAGCGCGGCGCCCATCTGGCCCTTACCCTGGAACGGCTGGACCAGCTGCTGGAGCGGCCCGCCCGCCGGATCGGGCTCTCCGCCACCGTGCGGCCGGTGGACGAGGTCGCCAGGTTCCTCAGCCCGCAGCGCAAGGTCACCGTGGTCCAGCCGGCGTCGGCCAAGGAGTTCGACCTCTCGGTGGTCGTCCCCGTCGAGGACCTGGGCGAGCTCTCCGGCGGCCGCCGGCAGGACGGCGGGGCGGAGGACGGCGACCAGCGGCTCGCGGCGGCCACCGGCCAGGCCGGGGGCGCCTCGATCTGGCCCCATGTCGAGGAACGGATCACCGACCTGGTGCAGCAGCACCGCTCCACCATCGTCTTCGCCAACTCCCGCCGGCTCGCCGAGCGGCTGTGCAACCGGCTCAACGAGATCGCCCACGAGCGCGCCACCGGGGAGGCGCTGCCCGAGGCCCACGCGCCCGCCCAGCTGATGGCCCAGGCCGGGGCGAACCGGGGCGCACCGCCGGTGCTGGCCCGTGCCCACCACGGCTCGGTCTCCAAGGAGCAGCGCGCCGCCGTCGAGGAGCAGCTCAAGGCCGGGGTGCTGCCCGCCGTGGTCGCCACCTCCAGCCTGGAGCTGGGCATCGACATGGGCGCCGTCGACCTGGTGGTCCAGGTGGAGTCACCCCCCTCGGTCGCCTCCGGACTGCAGCGGGTCGGCCGCGCCGGACACCAGGTGGGCGCGGTCTCCACCGGGGTGGTGTTCCCCAAGTACCGGGGCGACCTGGTGCAGGCGGCCGTGGTCACGGAGCGGATGCGCCAGGGCGCCATCGAGTCGCTGCGGATCCCGCAGAACCCGCTGGACGTCCTGGCCCAGCAGCTGGTCGCCATCACCGCCATGGACACCTGGGACGTCGACGAACTGCTGGCCCTGGTCCGCCGCGCCGCCCCGTTCGCCGCGCTGCCGCACTCCGCGTACGAGGCGGTGCTGGACATGCTGGCCGGGCGCTACCCCTCGGACGCCTTCGCCGAGCTGCGCCCCCGGCTGGTCTGGGACCGGGTGGCGGGCACCCTCACCGGCCGGCCAGGCGCCCAGCGGCTCGCGGTGACCTCCGGCGGCACCATCCCCGACCGGGGCCTGTTCGGGGTCTTCCTCGCTGGGGCCGACCCCAGGAAGGGCGGCGGCCGGGTCGGCGAGCTGGACGAGGAGATGGTCTACGAGTCGCGGGTCGGCGACGTCTTCACCCTGGGCACCAGTTCCTGGCGGATCGAGGACATCACCCATGACCGGGTGCTGGTCTCCCCCGCCCCCGGCGTCCCGGGCAAGCTGCCGTTCTGGCACGGCGACGCCCTCGGCCGTCCGCTGGAGCTGGGCCGGGCCGTCGGCGCCTTCGTACGGGAGATCGGCGGTCTGGCGCCGGAGGCCGCGCTGGAGCGGCTGACCGCTGCCGGGCTCGACGAATGGGCGGCCGCCAATCTGCTCTCCTACCTCACGGAGCAGCGCCAGGCCTGCGGGCACGTCCCCGACGACCGGACCGTGGTGGTGGAGCGCTTCCGCGACGAACTGGGCGACTGGCGCGTCGTGGTCCACTCCCCTTTCGGCGCCCAGGTGCACGCCCCCTGGGCGCTGGCACTCGGCGCCCGGCTGCAGGAGCGGTACGGACTGGACGCCCAGGTGATGCATGCCGACGACGGCATCGTGCTGCGGCTGCCCGACGCCGACCTGCTGGACTTCCCCTCCGACGGCGATCCCTTCACGGACCGGCCGGCGCCCGCTGCCGCCGCCGACGAGGCGCCGCTGGGCGCCGACGCGGCCGTCTTCGAGCCGGGCGAGGTGGAACAGCTGGTCACCGAGCAGGTGGGCGGATCGGCGCTGTTCGCCTCCCGCTTCCGCGAGTGCGCCGCCCGTGCCCTGCTGCTCCCCCGGCGCAGCCCCGGCCGCCGCACACCGCTGTGGCAGCAGCGCCAGCGGGCGTCCCAACTGCTCCAGGTGGCCTCGGAGTTCGGCTCCTTCCCGATCGTGCTGGAGGCGGTCCGCGAGTGCCTCCAGGACGTCTTCGACGTCCCGGGCCTGGTGGAGCTGATGCGGGACGTCGAGAGCCGCCGGGTGCGCCTGGTCGAGGTCACCACGCCCGAGCCGTCGCCCTTCGCCCGGTCGCTGCTCTTCGGCTATGTCGCCCAGTTCCTCTACGAGGGCGACTCACCGCTCGCCGAACGCCGCGCCTCCGCCCTGTCGCTGGACGCCCGGCTGCTCGCAGAGCTGCTCGGACAGGCCGAGCTGCGGGAGCTGCTGGACGCGGACGTCCTCGCCGAGCTGGAGGCCGAGCTGCAGCGCCTCAGCCCCGAGCGCCGGATCAAGGACGTCGAGGGCGTCGCCGACGCGCTGCGGCTGCTCGGCCCGCTCACCACCGCCGAGCTCGCCCTGCGCGGCGCCGACGCCGCCTGGGCCGCCGAGCTGGAGGCGTCCCGCCGCGCCATCAGGGTGCGGATCGCAGGCGAGGAGCGCTGGGCCGCGGTGGAGGACGCAGGACGGCTGCGGGACGCCCTGGGCACCCCCCTGCCGGTGGGCATCCCGGAGGCCTTCACCGAACCGGTCAAGGACCCTCTCGGTGACCTCCTCGCCCGGCATGCCCGCACCCACGGCCCGTTCACCGCCGCGGCCGCGGCGG
>NZ_LIQR01000498.1 GCF_001418575.1 Peterkaempfera griseoplana | reverse complement strand
CTCGGCCTTCTCCAGGGCGGAGGCGGTGCGCAGCGAGGCGTAGAAGTCGGCGCCCTCGGTGAGGTGGACGCGGCGGCGGATGCCGGCGGTGTCGACGAACTTCCAGGTCTTGCCGCCGAGTTCGATCAGCTCGTCGACCGGGTCGCGGGTGGTGCCGGCGACCTCGTTGACGACCACCCGCTCCTCGCCGGCGACCTTGTTGAGCAGGCTGGACTTGCCCACGTTGGGGCGGCCCAGCAGGGCGACCCGGCGGGGGCCGCCGAGGGCCACCCCGAAGGTCTGCGGCGGGGCCTCGGGCAGGGCCGCCATGACCGCGTCCAGCAGGTCGCCGGAGCCGCGGCCGTGCAGCGCGGAGACGGGGAAGGGCTCGCCGAGGCCGAGCGACCACAGCATGGCGGCGTCGGCCTCGGTGGAGGGCCCGTCGACCTTGTTGGCGCAGAGCACCACGGGCTTGCCGGACCGGCGCAGCAGCTTGACCAGGGCCTCGTCGGTGTCGGTGGGGCCGACGGTGGCGTCGACGACGAAGAGCACCGCGTCGGCGGTCTCGATGCCGAACTCGGCCTGGGCGGCCACGGCGGCGTCGATGCCGAGGACGTCGGTCTCCCAGCCGCCGGTGTCGACCAGCTTGAAGCGGCGGCCGTTCCAGGTGGCCTCGTAGGAGACCCGGTCGCGGGTGACGCCGGGGCGGTCCTCGACGACCGCCTCGCGGCGGCCGATGATCCGGTTCACCAGGGTCGACTTGCCGACGTTGGGGCGGCCGACGACGGCGAGCACCGGGAGCGGGCCGTGGCCGGCCGCGGCGAGGTCGCTCTCCACGTCCTCCGCGTCGAAGCCCTCCTCGGCGGCCAGCTCCATGAACTCGGCGTACTCCGCCGCGTCCAGCTCACCGTGCTCGAAGGCGCCCGCCTCCGAAGCGGCGGTGTTCTCGTTGCTCATTCCAGTTGCCGTCTTTCGTCCATCGGTCCGGCCCGGGGGCCGAAGGGTGCGCTCCGCGGGTGTCGCGGGGCGCGGAAGTCTTCAGGTCAGCGGCCGGTGAGCTCCCGCGCCTGCGCGAGATGCCCGGCCAGCCGGGTCCGCAGCCGCTCGGAGGCCTCCGCCATGGCCTTGCGGGTCCGCAGCCGGGAACCCTGGCCGAGGTCGTACGGGTCGCCGAAGACCACGTCGATCCGGCCGCGCAGCGGCGGCAGTGCGCCGACGGTGCGGCCGCGGTCGCCGGTGCCGAAGACGGCCACCGGGACCACCGGCGCGCCCGACCGCAGGGCCAGGTACGCCAGGCCGCCCTGCACCTGGGAGAAGTCGGCGTCGCCGCGGGTGCCCTCGGGGAAGACGCCCAGGACTCCGCCGTCCTTCAGCACCTCCAGCGCGGTGCCGATGGCGGTGCGGTCGGCGCTGCTGCGCCGCACCGGGATCTGGCCGACCCCGCGCAGCACGACGCCCACGGGGCCGCTGAACATCTCCTCCTTGACGAGGAAGTGCGTGGGGCGCGGGGACATTCCCATCAGCAGCGGGCCGTCGACCAGGTTCGCGTGGTTGGCGGCCAGGATCACCGGCCCTTCGGCCGGGACCCGCCAGGCGCCCAGCACCCTGACCCGCCAGCCGGCCCGTGCCAGCCCGATGCCGATCCGCCGGCCCACGGCCGCACCGCGCGCGGTGGGCCGCACGGGACCTGCGGCGGGCCCGGAGGGGACGGCCGGCGGCGCGGTGTCACGCGGGGTCACCAGGGAGTCGGCGCTGCTCACCCGGCGGCCACCGTGTGCGCGGAGCGGGCCTGCACCAGGTCGACGACGTGGTCTATGACCTGCTCCAGGGTCATGTCGCTGGTGTCGACGGCGGTGGCGTCGACGGCCCTGGTGAGCGGCGCGGTCTTGCGGGAGGAGTCGGCGGCGTCCCGGCGGCCGAGGTCGGCGGCCATGGCGGCGATGGTGGCCTCGTCGACGCCCTTGGCGCGCAGTTCGGCGGCGCGGCGGGCGGAGCGGGCCTCCTCCGAGGCGGTGAGGAAGATCTTGACGGTGGCGTCGGGGAACACCACGGTGCCCATGTCCCGGCCCTCGGCGACGATGCCCCGCTCGGCGGCGCGGGCGGAGGTGCGCTGCAGCTCCACCAGGCGGGCGCGGACCTCGGGCACCGCGGCGACCGCCGAGACCCGGGAGGTCACCTCGGGGCCGCGGATCGGCGCGGAGACGTCCTGGCCGTCGACGGTGATGGTGGGGCCGGCCGCGTCCGTACCGGAGACGATCACGGGCTTGGTGCAGGCGGTCGCCACCGCGTCGGCGTCGTCGACGTCGATCTCGTTGGACAGCATCCACCAGGTCATCGCCCGGTACATGGCACCGGTGTCCAGGAAGCTGAGGCCGAGGCGGGACGCCACGGCGCGGGAGACGGTGGACTTGCCCGAACCCGAAGGTCCGTCGATGGCCACGACGACCGGGGCGCTCGCTCGGCCGGCAGTTTCCACGGTGGACCTCTCTTCAGCGTGGTACGGGGATATCCCTCAAGGTTAGACGACCGCGGAGGGCCGCCGTACCGGGATCACGGTCAGTCCCGGACGCTCCAGCCTCGCTCACGCAGCGCGGTGACGAGTCCGGTCGCCGCGGAGGGGGCGACGGAGAGCTGCACCATGCCGGCCTGCTGGCCCGTGGAGTGCTCGATGGAGACGTCCTCGATGTTGACCCCGGCCAGTCCGGCGTCGCCGAAGAGCCTGGCCAGCTCGCCCGGCTGGTCGCCGATGACGACGACCACGGTGGTGTAGCGGGTGGGCGGCGCCCCGTGCTTGCCCGGGATTCTGGCCTGGCCCGCGTTGCCGCGGCGCATCACCTCGGTGATGCCCTCGGCGCCCTCGGCGCGCTTGTGCTCGTCGGCGGCCTCCAGCGAGCGCAGGGCGGCGACGGTCGCCCCCAGGTCGCCCGCGATCTCCTCCAGGATGTCGGCGACGGCACCCGCGTTGGCGCTGAGGATGTCCACCCACATCCCGGGGTCGGAGGCCGCGATCCTGGTGACGTCGCGGACGCCCTGCCCGGAGAGCCGCACCGCGGTCTCCTCGGCGTGCTCCAGGCGGGCCGCGACCAGCGAGGAGAGCAGCTGTGGGGTGTGGGAGACCAGGGCCACGGCGCGGTCGTGCGCGGCGGCGTCCATGACCACGGGGACCGCGCCGCACAGGGCGACCAGTTCCAGGGCCGCGTTGAGGGTGTCGGTGTCGGTGTCGGCGGTGGGGGTGAGCACCCAGGGGCGGCCCTCGAAGAGATCGGCGCGGCCCGCGAGCGGGCCGGAGACCTCGCGTCCGGCCATCGGGTGGCTGCCGATGTAGCGGGTGGTGTCCAGGCCGAGGGCCGCGATGTCGGCCCGGGGGCCGGACTTGACGCTGGCCACGTCGGTGTAGCAGCGGGCCAGGCCGCGCCGCTGGCAGTCCGCGAGCACCCGTCCCACCAGGGCGGGGGGCACCGCGATCACGGCCAGGTCCACGGCCTGCCCGGCGGGTTCCACGGTGCCGGCGCCCAGCGCGGCCGCGGTGCGGGCGGCGTCGGGGTCGGCGTCCTCGAGGTGGACGGTGATTCCGCGCGCCGACAGGGCGAGCGCGGCCGAGGTGCCGATCAGTCCGGTGCCGACGACGGCGGCTGTGCGCATGGCGGTGTACGTCCCTGGGAGGCGGTCGCGGGTCCTACGGGCCCCATTCTGCCCGTCCGGCGGGTGTGCCGGGCACGAGCGGCGGCCGGGCGGCTACGCAGGCCCGCCCGACCCTCCGGCTCACACCGCCCGGCATCCCGCTCCGGGCGGCTGGGCCAAGGCTAGTCAGCCCGTTCAGGATGCGGGACCCGGATTTCGAACGGCGAGACGATGGTTACGCGTTCGTGTCCCAGAGCTCACCGAAGGCCAGCAGTTCGTCCCGGTACTCCACCGCCCGCACCCACTCCGCGGGCCAGGCCGCGGCGCCGTGGTGGGCGCCCGCGAACGCCCCGGTGAGGCAGGCGACGGAGTCGGAGTCGCCGGAGGAGTACGCGGCCCGCCGCACGGCGGCCACGGGGTCGTCCGGCAGCATCAGGAAGCAGTACAGACCCGTGGCCAGGGCCTCCTCGGCGATCCAGCCCTCGCCGGTGGCCAGGCAGGGGTCGGCTTCGGGGTCGGCGGTGCGCAGTGCGGCCTCCAGCCGGTCCAGGACGTCCAGGCAGTCGTCCCAGCCGCGGGCGATGAACTCCTCGGCGGAGTGGTCCTGCGCATGTTCGGCGAGGTCGCCGAGCCAGTGGCGGTGGTACGTGGTGCGCCCGGCGCGCGCATGGGAGCGCAGCAGCGCAGGCAGCTCGCCCGGTGCGGCGCCCTGCGCGAGCAGGTGGACGGCGTGGGCGGTGAGGTCGCTGGCCGCCAGGGCGGTGGGGTGGCCGTGGGTGAGGGCGGACTGGAGCTGGGCGGCGCCCGAGCGCTCGTCGTCGGTCAGGCCGGGGACGAGTCCGAGCGGGGCCACCCGCATGTTGGCGCCGCAGCCCTTGGAGCCGACCTGGCTGGCGTCCTGCCAGCGGCGCTGCTCCTTGCTGAGCAGCCAGCAGGCCTTGAGGCAGGTCATCCCGGGGGCGCGGTTGTTCTCCGGGGAGCGCCACCAGTCGACGAACTCCTCACGGACGGGGGCGGCCAGCCGGGACGGGGTGAGCCGGCCTCGTCCGAGGGCGGTGCGCAGGCCGCGGGCGAGCGCCAGGGTCATCTGGGTGTCGTCGGTGACGCGGGCGGGGCTGGGCAGCGGCATGGTGCGCCAGGGGCCGCACTTGGCCTCGATGGACGCCATGTCGTGGAACTCGGTGGGGAATCCCATCGCGTCGCCGAGGGCGAGCCCCAGCAGTGTTCCGGTGGCTGCCTGCTTCATCCGTCCCCCTCGTGGCCGGGTCCCAGGTCTACCGCACCGGTGACGTCCGGGGCCAACGGATTGCAGGGGCGGGTGCAGCGGGGCCGGGCTCCGGTAGAACTGGGGGATGATCCTGCACCTGGCTCCGCTGGACGACTGGCTAGAGGCTCCGGACCGCCCGTATGCGGCGGCCTCACTCGCCACCGAGGGCTTCATCCACTGCTCACCCGACGAACGGACGGCCCTGGCCGTGGCCAACGCCTTCTTCCAGGAGGTGCACGGCCCGCTGATGGTGCTGCTGATCGACGAGGACGTGCTGGACTCCGCGGTGCGCTGGGAGGCTCCCTCGGGGCCGCCTCCGGCGGGGGCGGCCGACGATGTGCTCTTTCCGCACATCTACGGGTCGGTCAACCGCGGTGCGGTGGTGGGGATGCTGGAGGTGCGGCGTGGCGCGGACGGCCGCTGGGCGTCGATGAGCGTCTGGAGCTGAGGGTCGCCCGCAGACGGGGCCGGCGGGAGGGGCCGGTCAGAGCCAGCCGCGTTCGCGGGCGGCCATGCCGGCCTGGAAGCGAGTGGTGGCGCCGAGTTCGCGCATCAGGCTCTGCAGGCGGCGCTGGGTGGTACGGGCGCTCCAGCCCAGTGCGCGGGCGATGGCCTCGTCGGTGAGTCCGGCGGCGAGCAGGCCGAGGAGGCGCCGGTGGTCCTCGCCGGGGCCGTCCGGTGCCGGGTCCTCCTCCATCGAGCCGTCGGGGGCGAAGCGCAGCGGGACCGCGCGCTCCCACTCGGCCTCGAAGAGGGTGGCCAGCGCCTCCAGCAGGGAGCTGGGGTAGACGACGTAGGCGGCGTCCAGGGCACGGTTGCCCGAGCTGATCGGGAGGATCGCCATCCGGTCGTCCGCCATGATCATCTTCATCGGGAGCACGACCCGCACCCGGGCCTCCTCGCCGTCGGCGCAGCCGATCGCGATGTCGTTCTCCAGCCGCCCGGGCCAGGAGACGGCCTCCCGGTCGTAGATGGTGCGGTAGCGGATCCCCTCGCGCATCAGGCGCCTGCCGCGCTCCAGGTTGGTGCCGGGCTCGCGGACGTACGGCGGGCGGTCGAACGCGCAGACCTGGCCCTTGGCGGTGTCCTGGAGGTGCTCGAAACGCTGGGCGATGGCGTCGCCCCCGGTCAGCACCTCCACCGAGCGCGCCGGATCGGTGTAGCGGGAGGCGTCGCGGAAGGCGTCCATCAGGCGGTGCATCTCGGCGCGGGCGCTGCGCAGTTCCTCCTCGCGGCGGCCGATCAGGGTCCCTATGGCGACGTCGGGCGCGACCGCGAGGTAGTGGTTGCGGTTGTCGGGGGCCCGGGTGGCCATGCCGCGTTCGGCGAGGGTGGCCAGCGCGGCGCGGGTCTGCTGCTCGGTGAGGCCGCAGCGGGCGGCGAGGGCGGTGGCGTCCGACTGCGGGGCGGTGACCAGGGCGGCGTAGACCTGGCTGTCCGGTTCGGGCAGGCCCAGTGTGTCGAACATCCCGTCCCTCCATCACCCGGCGTGGTTGTGCGGATTCACGCGACGACCAGGATATTCGGTCGAACGCCTGCCGACGCAGTGAGCCCCGGCTCCCGTGCCCGGGAGACGGGGCTCGACCGGTCGGTGCCTCAGAGGCCGACCTCGCGCATCAGCTGCCCCACCTCGGGGTTGGTGAGGCGGCGCAGCCAGCCGGACTTCTGGTCGCCGAGGGCGATCGGCCCGAACCGGGTGCGCACCAGGCGCTCCACCGGGAAGCCCGCCTCGGCGAGCATCCGCCGCACGATGTGCTTGCGGCCCTCGTGCAGGCTGACCTCGACCAGGTAGTTCTTGCCGGTGTTCTCCACCACCCGGAAGCTGTCGGCGCGGGCGAAGCCGTCCTCCAGCTCGACGCCCTCCTTGAGCCGCTTGCCGAGGTCCCTCGGGATGGGGCCGATGATGGCGGCGAGGTAGGTCTTGGCGACGCCGTAGCGGGGGTGGGTGAGGCGGTGGGCCAGCTCTCCGTGGTTGGTGAGCAGGATGATGCCCTCGGTCTCGGTGTCCAGGCGTCCCACGTGGAAGAGGCGGGTCTCCCGGTTGGTGACGTAGTCGCCCAGGCACTGGCGGCCGTCGGGGTCCTCCATGGTGGAGACCACGCCGGCGGGCTTGTTGAGGGCGAAGAACAGGTACGACTGGGTGGCGACGGTGAGGCCGTCCACCTTGATCTCGTCGTGCTCGGGGTCGACCCGCACGCCCTGCTCGCGGACGACCTTGCCGTTGACCTCGACCCGGCCCTGGTCGATCAGCTCCTCGCAGGCACGCCGGCTGCCCATGCCCGCGCGGGCGAGGACCTTCTGCAGCCGCTCGCCCTCGGGCTCGCCGAAGGTCTTGGGGACGATGACGCGGGGCTTGTCGTGGCGGGCGCGGACGGCGTCCTCCAGCTTGGCCTCCAGCTCGCGGGGGCGCGCCGGGCGCTGCTGCGGGGCGCGGCCGCGGCCGGCGCCCGGCCCCTTGCCGCCCTGACCGGCCTTGCCGCCCTGACCGCCCTGGCCACCCTGACCGCCCTGGCCCCTGCGGCCCGCGGCGGGTCCGCCACCGGGCCTGCCGCCTCCGTACTCGCCGTAGGTGCGCTCCTCGGGGCGCGGGGGCCGGCCGGAGCGCTGCTGGCGCTCGTCGCGCGAGTTGCCCGCGCCCCGGTAGTTGCTCCCCCGGTTGCCGCTCTGGCCGCCCTGGCCGCCCTGACCTCCGCGGCCGCCGGAGCCACCGCTCCTGCTGCCGTATCCTCCGCGGTTGCCGCCCTGGCCGCCGCTGTTCCTGCCGCTGCTACGCATTGAAAGTCCGTTGTCGATTCCGTCGTCGGCCGAGCTGCATATCGGTGTCACATGGTGCTGGCGGTGTCACTACCGTCCCGTGCGGCGGCCACCGCCTCGGCGATCGCGGAGCCCTCCAGCGACTCCGCTTCCACGTCGTCGACCTCGGGCAGGAAGGGCGCGAGCTCCGGCAGCTCGTCCAGGCCGCGCAGCCCCATCCGTTCCAGGAAGTAGTTGGTCGTCCGGTACAGGATGGCACCTGTCTCGGGTTCGGTTCCCGTCTCCTCCACCAGGCCCCGTTGTACCAGCGTACGCATCACGCCGTCGCAGTTCACACCGCGCACGGCGGAGACCCGGGACCGGGACACCGGCTGACGGTACGCGACAACCGCCAAGGTCTCCAGCGCGGCCTGGGTGAGGCGGGCCTGCTGGCCGTCCAGGACGAAGCGGTCGACGGCGGGGGCGCACTCGGCGCGGCTGTAGAAACGCCAGCCCCCGGCCACCAGCCGCAGGTCGAAGCCCCGGCCGGCGGCGGTGTACTCGGCGGACAGTTCGCGCAGCGCGGCGGCCACCTCACGGCGGGGGCGTTCCAGCACGGAGGCGAGGTGCGCCTCGGCGGCCGGTTCGTCCACGACCATCAGAACGGCCTCCAGGGCGGCCTTGAGCGGAACGGCCGCGAGTTCGTCCTCGGGCTCCTCCTCCTCGGGCTCCGGCGCGGCCTCGCTCTGCGCGCCGGGCGCGGGCGCGGGTCCGGGCGCGTGCGCGGGTCCGGGCGCCGGCACGGGCGCGGGCGCGGGTGCGGACGCCGCCGCGGGCGCCGGCACGGGCACCGGGGCCGGTCGGGGCGTCCGCTCGGCTGCCGCTTCGGGGGTCCGCGCCGGGGGCAGCGGCTCGGGCGCGGCCTGGTACGGGACCGGCTCCGGTTCCGGGCCGGGCCCCACCCCGGGGTCGGCCTCGGGCTCGGCCCAGGCCTCGGGCTCGGCCCAGGCCTCGGCTTCGGGCCAGGCCTCGGGCTCCGGCCCGGGCGCACCGAGGTCCTCCGCCGCCCGGACCCAGGACGGGCCGGCCTCCGGGTACGCCGACGGAAGCTGCTCGCCCGGCCGCGGTCTGCCCGGCATGCCCAGTGGCCGCCGCGCGGGCCGGGCCTCCGGGTGCTGCGGGCCGTCGCCCTCGTCGCGGGAGTGGTCACCGTTCATCGTCGGCCTCGGTTCCTTGTGCTGCTGCGTTCGCTGCGCCGCCGCGCCGTCCCCCGCTCCGGCCGCCGCCGTCCTCGTCCGGCTGGTCCGGCGGGCGGTCGAACTCGTCGGTGACCTCCACCTCGCGCCCCTCCTCGCCGATCCACACCACCTGCAGCTCCCCCAGCGCCTCGGGCTGGTCGAAGGCGAGCACCCGCTCCCGGTACAGCTCCAGCAGGGCCAGGAAGCGGGCGACCACGGTGAGGGTGTCGCCCGCGTCGGCCACCAGCGCCGTGAAGCTCGCCTCGCCCATCGCCCGCAGCAGTTCCACCACCAGCGCCGCCTGCTCCCGCACGCTCACCGGCGGGGTGTGGATGTGGTCGACGTAGACGGCGGGCTTGGGCTTGGGCGTCATCGCCTTGGCGGCGAGCCGGGCGAAGCGCTCCGGGCCGATGCTGATCACCACCTCGGGCAGCAGCTCGGCGTGGTGCGGCTCCAGGCCGACGGTACGCGGACGCTGCCGCTGCTCCGCCGCCCAGCGTTCGGCGAACAGCGCGGCGGCCTGCTTGTAGGCGCGGTACTGCAGCAGCCTGGCGAAGAGCAGGTCGCGGGCCTCCAGCAGGGCCAGGTCCTCCTCGTCCTCGATCTCCGCGGCGGGGAGCAGTCGGGCGGCCTTGAGGTCCAGCAGGGTCGCGGCGACGACCAGGAACTCGGTCGCCTGGTCGAGGTCCCAGTCGGGTCCCATGGCGCGGATGTGGGCGATGAACTCGTCGGTGACCTTGGACAGGGCGACCTCGGTGACGTCCAGCTTGTGCTTGGAGATCAGGCCCAGGAGCAGGTCGAAGGGGCCCTCGAAGTTCTCCAGTCGCACCCTGAAGCCGCTGCCTCCGGCGTCGGACGCGGCCTCCGGTCCACTGTCGGCCGTACCGCCCCCGGCGGCGCCCTCGGCCTGCTGCGGCAGGCTCCCCGGGGCGTCCGGCGGCGCCGCGCCGGCTTCGCCGTCCGGGCGGGGCGCGGTGTGCTGGGACACGTCGTGGTGGTCGGTGGTGGGCATCGCAGTCCATGGTGTTCCCTCCGCGGGTGCGGAGGTGCCCGGCGGCACCGACACGCGGGGCGCATGGCCCGGAGGGAGTCTCCCCGAGGAGCGTGCCGTCAGCGTCCGCGCAGACGGCGCACCAGGATACTTGCCTCGCCGCGCTGCTCCAGGTCGGCCAGCACCACGGCGACGGCCTCGCGGACGATCCTGCCGCGGTCGACGGCCAGTCCGTGCTCCCCGCGCAGCACCAGGCGGGCGTGCTCGAGGTCCATCAGCTCCTCGGCGGAGACATACACGGTGATCTTCTCGTCGTGCCGCTCCCGTCCGCTCGGCCGGCGGGCGGCGGCGCTGCGGGACTTGCGGCGCGCGGAGCCGTCGGAGCCGGGTGAGGACTGGGACGGTACGCCTGGGGTGCGGCCGCCCTGGCCGGGCGTGCCCTGGCCGAGGACCCGCCGTCCGGCCTGCGCGTCGACGCCCGCGGCGCTGCCGTGCTCCTCGGCCGTGTCGTCGTCCCCCGCGTGCCGGGGCCGCTCGGCGTACTGGCCGTCGTCCTCGGGCGGCCGCTGCTCGCCGCCTGCCGCGCCGCCCTGGGCGGTGCCCGCGCCCCGGGCGGCCTCCGACCGGGACGCGTCCTGCTGCCGGGCGAGGGACGGCGACAGCGCCATTCCCCCGGTCGTCCGGAACAGTTCGTCGGCCCCGGGGAGACTCACGCGGCGGGGCACCGGGCGAGCACCTCCCTGGCGAGCTGGCGGTAGGCGGCGGCGCCGACCGAGTTGGTGGCGTAGGTGGTGATCGGCTCACCGGCGACGGTGGTCTCCGGGAAGCGCACGGTACGGCCGATGACCGTGTGGAAGACGTGGTCGCCGAAGGCCTCGACGACCCGGGCGAGCACCTCGCGGCTGTGCACGGTGCGCGAGTCGTACATGGTGGCCAGGATGCCGTCGAGCCGCAGCTCGGGGTTGAGCCGCTCGCAGACCTTCTCGATGGTCTCGGTGAGCAGGGCGACTCCGCGCAGGGCGAAGAACTCGCACTCCAGCGGCACGATCACACTGTGCGCCGCGGTGAGGGCGTTGACGGTGAGCAGGCCGAGCGAGGGCTGGCAGTCGATGATGATGTAGTCGTAGTCGGGCAGCAGCGGCTTGAGGGCGCGGGCCAGCGCCGACTCCCGGGCCACCTCGCTGACCAGCTGCACCTCGGCGGCCGACAGGTCGATGTTGCTGGGCAGCAGGTCCATCCCGGGCACCGCGGTCTTCAGCAGCACCTCGTCGGCGGACATGCCACGGGTCATCAGCAGGTTGTAGACCGTGACGTCCAGTTCCATCGGGTTGACGCCGAGGCCCACCGAGAGGGCGCCCTGCGGGTCGAAGTCGACCAGCAGCACCCGGCGGCCGTACTCGGCGAGCGCCGCGCCCAGGTTGATGGTGGACGTGGTCTTGCCGACGCCGCCCTTCTGGTTGCACATCGCGATGATCTGCGCGGGTCCGTGCTCGCCCAGCGGCGCGGGGATGGGGAAGTACGGCAGCGGACGGCCGGTGGGGCCGACCCGCTCACGGCGCTGCCGGGCGGCGTCGGGCGCCAGCGTGGCGGCGTACTCGGGGTCGGGCTCGTACTCGGCGTCGGGGTCGTCGTAGGACCCGTAGGGGAACTCGGCGTAGGAGAGGCCGTGTTCGGGCAGGTCGCTGTCGCGGTCGGCAGCCAGACGTGCCTCGAAGGTACGGACGGCTACCGAGCCGACGGGCTGCAACCGGGTACCGGAGTCCTCACCCGGCAGACCGGCGGCGTGCTCCGCCAGTCCTGGCTGACCACCCCCGGGAGCAAATGTCGACTCATTCACAAGTCGTCTTACCTCCTTGGCGACCAGGACACTTCTTGATTGGTCAGCGTGAAGACAGAACAGAGAACGCCGACGGTTCGCGACTCTAGGCCGTTTCGGGCGTTCGCAGCAACACAATCCACGGTAGTCGGCACGATGTGTCGGGTATGCGCGCACCGCCTGTCAAGTGATGAACAGGGCTGTGACGGCAACCTTTCGCGGTGTCGCCAAAGCAGCAGGTCGGGTCATTTCGCCCCGAGGGTGAGGTAGCACACACATGTTGACGTGGCGACATATCAGGTCCGCAACCGCACCGCGGCCGCTCCGCGATCTCTCGACGAACGTCCGGCGAGCGCTCTCCGGCAACGCCCGAGGGGCGGGGCACCGCGGTGGTGCCCCGCCCCTCGGGAAGTGCCGTCCGACGTTCCGGCAGGGTTCCTGACGTGGCGTCGGAGAGCGCCCGGGCATCGACGTCCGGAGCCCGCACGGCGCCGGAGCCGATCCGGTACCGCGGCGGGTACGGCGCCGGAGCCGTTGCGTCGGCGTCAGAGCAGCACGGTGTCCAGGTCCGCGGCGTGCAGCCCGTGGGCCTCGGCGACCGGGCCGTAGATCACCTGGCCCTCGTGGACGTTGAGGCCCAGCGCGAGGGCGGCGTCCCGGCGGCAGGCGTCCTCCCAGCCGCGGTTGGCCAGCTCCACGATGTAGGGCAGCGTGGCGTTGGTGAGCGCGTAGGTGGAGGTGTTGGGCACCGCACCCGGCATGTTGGCGACGCAGTAGAACACCGAGTTGTGCACCCGGAAGGTCGGCTCGTCGTGGGTGGTGGGCCGGGAGTCCTCGAAGCAGCCGCCCTGGTCGATGGCGATGTCCACCAGCACCGAACCCGGCTTCATCCGGGAGACCAGCTCGTTGGTGACGAGCTTGGGCGCCTTGGCGCCGGGGATCAGCACCGCGCCGATCACCAGGTCGGCGTCCAGCACCGCCTTCTCCAGCTCGAAGGCGTTGGAGGCGATGGTGCGGATGCGGTTGCCGAAGATGCGGTCGGCCTCCCGCAGCTTGTTGATGTCGCGGTCGAGCAGGGTGACGTTGTAGCCCATGCCCAGCGCGATGGTGGCCGCATGCCAGCCGGACACGCCGCCGCCGATCACCACGGCCTTGGCCGCCGCCACACCCGGGACACCGCCGGGCAGCACACCGCGGCCGCCGGCCGAGCGCATCAGGTGGTAGGAGCCGACCTGCGGGGCCAGCCGGCCCGCGACCTCGGACATCGGGGCGAGCAGCGGCAGCGCGCCGTTGGCGAGCTGCACGGTCTCATAGGCGATGGCGGTGGTGCCGGACTCCAGGAGGGCGTCGGTGCACTCGCGGGAGGCGGCCAGGTGGAGGTAGGTGAAGAGGATCTGGCCCTTGCGCAGCCGGTGGTACTCGGAGGCGATGGGCTCCTTCACCTTGAGCACCACGTCCGCGGCTGCCCAGACCTCGTCGGCGGTGTCGAGGATGGTTGCGCCCGCGGACACGTACTCCTCGTCGGGGATCGAGGAGCCGACGCCGGCGGCGTGCTCGATGACGACCTCGTGGCCGTTGCGGACCAGCTCATGCACGCCGGCGGGCGTGATGGCCACGCGGTACTCGTGGTTCTTGACCTCGCGGGGGATGCCGACCTTCACGGCTATACACGTCCCTTGCCCTGGGGGTCCCGACCGGCGGTACACCGGCGGGTGGTCGCATGGCGAGGCACATCGTTGTGCGGCAGCGCTACGCAACTGGAATCGAGTGTAATGAAGCCGAAGCGAAGCGCCAGCCTTACAAACCGACCAAATCTCTGGCGATCATTGGCACTTTCGTAGGCTTGTAGCGCAGACTCCCTTGCCAAGCAGGGCAAATCACTCCAAGGGTCCAATCATCCCAAGCCGGACAGTCGCGCCGTCGCCTGCTCCCGGTGCAGCCGCGCCCCCTCGGGGTCCCCCGCGAGCTCCAGGTTCCGCGCCACACCCTCCAGGGCGCGCACCTCCAGCCGGGGATCACCTCCGCGCCGGGCCGCGACCAGCGCCTCCCGGTGGGCCCGCAGCGCCTGCTCCGGCTGCCCGGCGCGCAGCAGCACGCGGGCCGTCTCCAGCAGCACCGCCACCTGGGCGGCGTCATCGCCGAGGCGGCGCAGCAGCAGCAGCGCCGCCCGGTACTCACGCACCGCCTCCTCGAACCGCAGCTGCCCCGCACGGGCCTCAGCCAACCGGGCGGTCAGCCGGGCCTCGGCGCGCTGCTCCCCGCGCGATCGCCGTACGGCGATCGCCCTGGCGTACCAGTCCGCGGAGCGCACCGGGTCCCCCAGGGCCCGGTGACTGCCCGCCACCGCCTCCAGCACCCTGGCCAGCGCGGGCTCGTCCCCGGCCGCCCTGGCGGGCGCCAGCGCTGCCCGGTAGTGCTCCAGGGCCCGGCTGTGCTCGCCCGCCGCGGCCAGCAGATCACCCAGGTTGATCCGGGCGGCCGCCTCCCGGGCGGGCGCCCCGGACCGCCCGGCGACCTCCAGCACCAGGTGGTGCAGCTCCAGCAGCACGGCGGGCGGGACCTCCCCGGCCGCGGGCAGGGTACGGACCAGCGCCGCCGCCAGCCTTCCGGCCTGGCCGTCCAGGTCGCCGGCGCGCACCGCGTCCCGGACGGCCCGGCGCAGCACCGGCTGCTCCAGGGCCAGCCAGTCGCGGGCCTGAGCGGCGGAGCGCAGCCGCAGCGGCCCCGGCAGCGGTTCGGGTGCCGGTACGCCGGGCTCCGGGGCCAGCAGGGCACGGGCCGAGTCGACCAGCCGGAGCAGGCGTTCCAGCAGCCTGGCCCGGGCCAGCTGGATCTCCGCGGGGCGTTCGCCGTCCGGCAGCAGCCCGGCCACCAGGGGGTGCAGCCAGTCCGGCAGGCGGTAGCGGGGGGTGCCGTCGGGGGCTGCGGGCTGCTCCTCCAGCAGCTGCTGTTCGGCCAGCATCCGCAGGATGTGCTCCGCGGAGTCGGCCGGGCAGCCGGCGAGGGCGGAGGCGGTACGGCGGTCGGCGGAGCCCAGCGGGGCCAGGGTGAGCAGCCGCAGCATCCGGGCGTGGGTGGGCGGCAGGCCCCGGTGGAGGAGCACGAAGGCGCGGTGCATCGGGTCCGTGGCGGACCTGGGCGGCGGCGTCTGCGCCTCCCTGGCCTGGGGCAGCGCCATCGGCGCGATCACCGCCCGTCCGGACCGGGTCGGACCACTGGGGCGTACGGATGCGCGCGGGGGCGCACCGCGGACGGTGTCCGCCGACCGATCGGACGGCGGGGAGGCGCCGCCCGTCCCGGTCTGCGGGGTGCCCTCCGCACCGGCCGGGCCTTCCGCACCAGCCGGGCCTCCGTCAGCGGCCGCCGGCGTGGACGTACTCCCCTGCCGCCCGGCCGGTCCTGCCGTGGGCCGTTGCCCGGCCGGGCCCGCATCCCCCGCCCCGGGCCCGTGCCCGGTGTCCCCGCGCGCACCGGCCCTGACCGCCTCCCAGAGCGAGAGCGCGTCTCTGTCGGCGGCCGTGGCGGGGGGCGGTGGGGACACCGGCTGCGGACGCCCGGACGGGCCGCCTCGGAACGCCTCCCACAGCGCCAGCAGATCGGAGTCCCCGGCTGCGCCGGCGCCCTGCGCCTCCGGCGTCCCGGGCGGGGCGTCCGGCCGCTCCCGCCGCCCGGCCGGCGCCTGCCCGGACGGCGGCTCTCCGGACGACTGCGACGACTGCGGCCCTGGGGACTGCTGCCCGATGGGCGCCGGCTCGGTGGCGAGCGCCTGGACGGCCTCCGGGACGGCGGCCCGCGGACGGGTGCGCAGCCAGCCCGAGGCGAGCCGCAGTGCGGCGGGGTGGCAGCCGCAGGCCTCGGCGAGTTCCGCGGCGCCCACCGGGTCGCAGACGATGCGGGTCTCCCCCACCAGTCCGGTGAGCAGGGCGACCGCGGCGGCGGGGTCCAGGCCGCCGAGGACGCAGGGGCGGGCGTCGGCGATCCCGGTGAGCGGACCCGCGGAGGTGGCCACCACCAGGCACCCGGCTTCGTCGGGCAGCAGCGGCCGCAACTGGGCGGCGTCCTGGACGTCGTCCAGGACCAGCAGCACCCGCCGTCCGGTGAGGGCGCGGCGCAGCGCCGCGCAGGCCGGGTCGGCGGCCGGGTCGGTCGAGGGGTCGGGGAGCCCGCCCCCCGCGGGCTGCCCGAGGGCGGCCAGCAGCCGGCGGGCGGCCGGCCCCGGCGGGGCGGGCTGCCCCTCGCAGCTGCCGAGACGGACGAAGAACTGCCCGTCCGGGTAGTCCGCGGCGGCGGTGCGGGCGAAGCGCACCGCGAGGGAGGTACGGCCGGAGCCGGGCCGTCCGGCGACCACCAGCACCCTGCAGTGCCCGGCAGCGGCCCCGGGAGCCGACCCGTCGGCCGCGCCGGGCCCGGGGATCTCCGCGCGCAGCGCCGCGAGTTCGGACCGCCTGCCGACGAAGGGGACGGGGTCGGGCGGCAGCGGGGCGGCGGCGCCGCAGGGCCCGCCGTCGGGCGGGCTCACCGGGTCGGTCGCCGTCTCAGCTGCCACGCACGCCACTCCTGACACTCCACCACCCAGCAGGCGCGGCGGCCTGCACAGCCCCTTGGGCGGAAGGGTAGTTCACCAGGACCGGCCGGCCGCGCCGCTGCGGTCCTACCACCCTATGGATCACCCATAGGGCGTCACGTCAGGGGGCGGCGAACGGCCGGGCCGGCCAGGCGGCGTCGGCGGGCCGCAGCGCGTCCAGCCCCCCGCCGCTGCGCGCGGCGTGCGCCGCGAGGGTCCCGGCGACCAGGGCCGGGTTGTGCAGCTCGCCGGCCAGGACCAGCCGCACCAGGTCGTCCAGCGGGGCCCGGGAGATCTCGATCTCGGTCTCCTCGCCCTCCGCCTGGTGGCGGTCGCCCTGCGCCTCGCCGAGGCCCCGGGCGAGGAAGATCCGCAGTGCCTCGTCGGAACCGCCGGGGGTGGTGTAGAAGTCCAGCAGCACCCGCCAGTCCTCGGCCTTGCAGTGGGCCTCCTCGTAGAGCTCCCGCTGGGCGGCGTGCAGCGGGTTCTCCCCGGGGACGTCCAGCAGTCCGGCCGGGATCTCCCAGAGCCGCTGCCGCACGGGGTGGCGGTACTGACGGATCAGCAGCACCCGGTCGGCGTCGTCGAGGGCCAGCACGGCCACCGACCCCGGGTGCAGCTGGTAGTCGCGTTTGGCGGTGGAGCCGTCGGGCATCCGCAGCTCGTCGGTCCGTACCCCGGTGACCTTGCCGCGGAAGGGGACGGTGGTGGAGAGCACCGGCCACTCCTCGGCCCGGTCGCGGATGTCGGGTGCACTGCCTGCCATCGGGTGAGCCACCTCTCGTCGTCCGGCCGCGGCGTCCAGCCCCCGGCCGTGCCTTCGCAACCCGTACCGCACCAACCTACGCGACGGCGGCCGTGCAAGATCGCACGGCCGCCGTCGCGGGGGTCTCACTGCTGCCGCTGCTCCTGCTGCCGGACGATGGCGGCGGCGACCAGGCCCGCGAAGAGCGGGTGCGGGCGGGTCGGGCGGGACTTCAGCTCGGGGTGCGCCTGGGTGGCGACCAGGTACGGGTGCACCTCGCGCGGGTACTCGACGTACTCCACCAGGTCGCCCTTGGGCGAAAGGCCGGAGAAGACCAGACCGGTCTTCTCCAGGTCGGCGCGGTAGGCGTTGTTGACCTCGTAGCGGTGGCGGTGGCGCTCCTCGACGTACTGCTAACCGCCGTAGACCTCACGG
>NZ_LIQR01000497.1 GCF_001418575.1 Peterkaempfera griseoplana | reverse complement strand
GGGCGGGAACATGCGCGAGCGCATCCGCCGGGCCGGTCACACCGTCATCGGGTACGACCGCAACCCCGACCTCGCCGATGTCAGCAGCCTCCAGGAGCTCATCGACAAGCTCCAGGGCCCGCGCGTGGTCTGGGTGATGGTGCCGGCCGGGGCGCCGACCCAGCAGACCGTCGACCAGCTCGCCGAGATGCTCTCGCCCGGCGACATCGTCGTGGACGGCGGCAACTCGCGCTGGACGGACGACATCGCCCACGCCGAGACGCTGGCGGCCAAGGGCATCGGGTTCGTCGACGCCGGTGTCTCCGGCGGCGTCTGGGGCCTGGAGAACGGCTATGCACTGATGGTCGGCGGTGACGCCGAGCACGTCGCCAAGGTGCAGCCGGTCTTCGACGCCCTGAAGCCGGAGGGCGAGTACGGCTTCGTGCACGCCGGCAAGGTCGGCGCCGGACACTTCGCCAAGATGGTCCACAACGGCATCGAGTACGCCCTGATGCAGGCCTACGCCGAGGGCTGGGAGCTGCTGGAGGCCGCCGAGGTCACCACCAATGTGCACGACATCTTCCGTAGCTGGAAGGAGGGCACGGTCATCCGCTCCTGGCTGCTCGACCTCGCCGTCCGGGCCATGGAGGAGGACCCCCACCTGGGGCACCTGCGCGGCTACGCGGAGGACTCCGGCGAGGGCCGCTGGACGGTGGAGGCGGCCATCGACCACTCCGTCCCGCTGCCGGCCATCACCGCCTCGCTCTTCGCCCGGTTCTCGTCCCGTCAGGACGACTCCCCGCAGATGAAGATGATCGCCGCGCTGCGCAACCAGTTCGGCGGCCACGCCGTCACCGCCGTCAGCGACCACAAGGGCGCGGACGCCCCCGGCGCCGACGTCGAGCCGCCGGCCGTCTCCTGACCCAGTCCGACCGTTCCGGAGAGGAAGTCAGCGCGGGCACAGGACCCCGCGCGATCAGCACACCATGCATATCGCGCATCTGTCGCTCGCCGACTTCCGCTCCTACGCCCGGGTCGAGGTTCCCCTGGACCCGGGCGTGACGGCCTTTGTCGGCCCCAACGGCCAGGGCAAGACCAATCTGGTCGAGGCCGTGGGCTACCTGGCCACACTGGGCAGCCACCGGGTGGCCGCGGACGCGCCGCTGGTACGCCTGGGTGCCGACCGGGCCGTGGTCCGCGGCAGCGTGCTGCGGGACGGCCGCTCCACCCTGATCGAACTGGAGATCAACCCCGGCAAGGCCAACCGGGCCAGGATCAACCGTTCCTCCAACGTCCGTCCGCGTGATGTGCTGGGCCTGCTGCGGACGGTGCTCTTCGCCCCGGAGGACCTCGCCCTGGTGAAGGGCGACCCCGGTGAACGCCGGCGTTTCCTGGACGAGCTGCTGACCGCCCGGGCCCCCCGGCTGGCCGGTGTCCGGCAGGACTACGAGCGGGTCCTCAAGCAGCGCAACGCCCTGCTGAAGACCGCCGCCATGGCCCGCCGGGCGGGCGGCGGCAGGGCGGACCTGTCCACCCTGGACGTCTGGGACGGCCATTTGGCCCGCGCCGGTGCCGAGTTGACGGCCTTCCGCCTCCAGCTGGTGGCCTCGCTGCAGCCGCTGGTGGAGAAGGCCTACGAGCAGCTGGCCCCCGGCGGCGGTCCCACCGCCCTGGAGTACCGCGGTTCGGTGGAGGGACCGCCGCCCGGCTCCCGCGAGGAGGCCCACCAGGCGCTGCTGGATGCGCTGGCCTCGGTGCGCAAGCAGGAGATCGAGCGCGGCGTGACGCTGGTGGGGCCGCACCGGGACGAGCTGCTGCTCAGACTGGGGCCGCTGCCCGCCAAGGGCTACGCCAGCCATGGCGAGTCCTGGTCGTACGCCCTGGCGTTGCGGCTGGCCTCCTATGAGCTGCTGCGCCAGGACGGCGGTGAGCCGGTGCTGGTCCTGGACGACGTCTTCGCGGAGCTGGACAGCCGTCGCCGCGACCGGCTGGCGGAGCTGGTCGCCCCGGGTGAGCAGGTGCTGGTCACCGCGGCGGTGCCGGAGGACGTGCCGCCGGCGCTGGCGGGTGCCCGGTTCGCCGTCGCCGACGGTGACGTCCGGCGCATCACATGACCGCTGCCGCCTCGCTGCGGGTGTCCGGCCGGCGTCCCCGGCGCGGGGTGCCGCCTCCCCGGGTGCCGGTCGCCTGCGGCCGTGGGACGGGCGGCCGCTGCCGGGTCCGGATCGGGCGTTCAGGTCGTAGGCTGGACCACTTCACCGTCTGCGGCTGGGGAAGGAACGGGCTCCCGTGACCGATGCGCACCACGAGGCCTCCGGGCCCGATCCCCGGCAGCCCTCCGGTCCGGCGCTGTCAGGGGTGGACCTGGCCCGGGTGGCGCTGCGCGCCGCCAAGGAGCAGGCCCGGGAGCGCGGGGAGCAGGTCCGGCAGAAGAAGGAGTCCAAGCGGCGCGGGCTGCGCAGCGGCGCACGCGCCGACGGACGGGACCCGGTGCCGCTGGGGGCCGCGATGCGCCAGTTGATCACCGAGCGGGGCTGGGAGACCCCGGCTGCCGTGGGCGGGGTGATGGGCCGCTGGCCGCAGATCGTCGGCCCCGAGATCGCGGCGCACTGCGCTCCTGAGCACTACGGCGAGGAGTCCTGCGAGCTGAGCGTGCGCTGCGACTCCACGGCGTGGGCCACCCAGCTGCGGCTGCTGGCCCCGCAGCTGGTCGCCCGGCTGAACAAGGAGCTGGGGCACGGCACCGTGAAGGTGATCAAGGTCCAGGGGCCGGCGGGGCCGCCGCGGAGCTATGGGCGGCTGCGGGCGCCGGGCAGCCGGGGCCCCAGGGACACCTGGGGCTGAGCGTCCGCCGCTCCAAGTGGGGACCGCCGGCAGCCGAGCGGCGCTGCGGAGAGCCTGGGTGCCCATTTGAGCGCAGTTGGCCCCCCGCCTGAGTATCGGGACATGTGCGGAGGGGATTGGGAGCGGCACATCAGCCCTCAGGGGCTGGCAAACGCCCATCTATGTCAGCGGTACCGGTAGACTGGAAGCAATATACCGCCGCTTGCGGTTCTGAGACGAACGCCGTGGCCGCGTCGACTCCTGCCCAACTGGGAGGGGATGCGGTCCGCGCTGTGCCAGAAAGGGCGCTTCGTGGCCGATTCCGGCAACCCCAACCAGTCCCCTGAGACCTCCGACACCACTCCCGGCAACGGGACGTCGTACGACGCCAGCGCGATCACGGTCCTCGAAGGGCTCGAAGCCGTCCGGAAGCGCCCCGGCATGTACATCGGCTCCACCGGTGAGCGCGGCCTGCACCACCTCGTCTACGAGGTCGTCGACAACTCGGTCGACGAGGCGCTCGCCGGGCATGCGGACACCATCGACGTCACCATCCTCCGCGACGGTGGCGTGCGAGTGATCGACAACGGGCGTGGCATCCCGGTGGGGATCGTGCCCGGACAGGACAAGCCCGCCGTCGAGGTGGTGCTGACGGTGCTGCACGCGGGCGGGAAGTTCGGCGGTGGCGGCTACGCCGTCTCCGGCGGACTGCACGGTGTGGGTGTCTCGGTGGTCAACGCGCTCTCCAGCCGGGTCTCGGTGGAGGTCAAGGCGGATGGCTTCCGCTGGTCCCAGGACTACAAGCTGGGTGCGCCGACGGCGCCGCTGGCCAAGAACGAGGCCACCGACGAGACCGGCACCTCGGTGACCTTCTGGGCCGACCCGGACATCTTCGAGACCACCGAGTACTCCTTCGAGACGCTGTCGCGGCGGTTCCAGGAGATGGCGTTCCTCAACAAGGGGCTGACCATCTCGCTCAGCGACGAGCGCCCGGACCACTCCGACGAGGAGGGGAAGCCGCGTTCGGTCCGGTACCACTACGAGGGCGGGATCTCCGACTTCGTCCAGTACCTCAACTCCCGCAAGGGCGAGCTGGTCCACCCCACCGTCATCGACTTCGAGGCGGAGGACCGGGAGCGGACGATCTCGGTCGAGGTCGCCATGCAGTGGAACAGCTCCTACAGCGAGGGCGTCTACTCCTTCGCCAACACCATCCACACCCATGAGGGCGGTACTCATGAGGAGGGCTTCCGCGCGGCGCTGACCGGTCTGGTCAACCGCTACGCCCGGGAGAAGAAGCTGCTCCGGGAGAAGGACGAGAACCTCACCGGCGAGGACATCCGCGAGGGCCTCACCGCGATCATCTCGGTGAAGCTGGGCGAGCCGCAGTTCGAGGGCCAGACCAAGACCAAGCTGGGCAACACCGAGGCCAAGACCTTTGTGCAGAAGGTCGTCCACGAGCACCTCAACGACTGGCTGGACCGCAACCCCACCGAGGCGTCGGACATCATCCGCAAGTCCATCCAGGCGGCCACCGCCCGGGTGGCGGCCCGCAAGGCCCGCGACCTCACCCGTCGCAAGGGCCTGCTGGAGAGCGCCTCGCTGCCGGGCAAGCTCTCGGACTGCCAGAGCAAGGACCCTTCCGAGTGCGAGATCTTCATCGTCGAGGGTGACTCCGCCGGCGGCTCGGCCAAGTCCGGCCGTGACCCCCGGGTCCAGGCGATCCTCCCGATCCGCGGCAAGATCCTCAATGTGGAGAAGGCCCGGATCGACAAGGTGCTGCAGAACACCGAGGTCCAGGCGCTGATCTCGGCTTTCGGCTGCGGCATCCACGAGGACTTCGACATCGCCAAGCTGCGGTATCACAAGATCGTGCTGATGGCCGACGCCGATGTGGACGGCCAGCACATCCGTACGCTGCTGCTCACCCTGCTCTTCCGCTTCATGCGGCCGCTGGTCGAGGCGGGCCATGTCTATCTGGCCCAGCCCCCGCTGTACAAGATCAAGTGGAGCAAGGACGACTTCGACTACGTCTACTCGGACCGCGAGCGCGACGCCGTGATCCGGGCAGGTGTGGAGAACGGCCGCCGGCTCCCCAAGGACGACGCCATCCAGCGCTTCAAGGGTCTCGGCGAGATGAACGCCGAGGAGCTGCGGGTCACCACCATGGATGCGGAGCACCGGGTGCTGCTGCAGGTCACGCTGGAGGACGCCGCCCGCGCCGACGACCTGTTCTCGGTCCTGATGGGCGAGGACGTCGAGGCCCGACGCACCTTCATCCAGCGCAACGCCAAGGACGTCCGCTTCCTCGACGTCTGACCCCCGCCCGGTCGGATGCCAGGACAGCAGCGCGCGAAAGGAAACTGACCAGCAGTGGTCGACGACAACCGTCCCGACGGCGAGCAGCCGGACCCCAGCGAGACCATGCCCTCCCCCGACCAGTTCGTCGGCGGGGCCCTGCGTATCGAGCCCGTCGAGCTCGAGACGGAGATGCAGCGCTCCTACCTCGACTACGCGATGAGCGTCATCGTGAGCCGGGCGCTGCCCGAGGTGCGCGACGGCCTCAAGCCGGTGCACCGCCGGGTGCTCTACGCCATGTACGACGGCGGCTACCGGCCGGAGAAGGGCTACTACAAGTGCGCCCGCGTCGTCGGCGACGTCATGGGCAACTACCACCCCCACGGTGACGCCTCGATCTACGACACCCTGGTGCGCCTCGCCCAGCCGTGGTCGATGCGGATGCCGCTGGTGGACGGCAACGGCAACTTCGGCTCCCCGGGCAACGACCCGGCCGCCGCCATGCGGTACACCGAGTGCCGGATGGCGCCGCTGGCGATGGAGATGATGCGCGACATCGACGAGGACACCGTCGATTTCGCCGCCAACTACGACGGCCGCTCCCAGGAGCCCACCTGCCTGCCGTCGCGGATCCCCAACCTGCTGGTCAACGGCGCCACCGGCATCGCGGTGGGCATGGCCACCAACATCCCGCCGCACAACCTGCGCGAGGTGGCCTCGGGTGTCCAGTGGTACCTGGACAACCCCGAGGCCTCGAACGAGGAGCTGCTGGAGGCCCTGATCCAGCGGATCAAGGCCCCGGACTTCCCCACCGGCGCGCTGATCGTGGGGCGCCGCGGGATCGAGGAGGCCTACCGCACCGGCCGCGGCTCCATCACCATGCGGGCCGTGGTGGAGGTGGAGGAGATCCAGGGCCGCCAGTGCCTGGTGATCACCGAGCTGCCGTACCAGGTCAACCCGGACAACCTGGCGCTGAAGATCGCCGATCTGGTGAAGGACGGCAGGGTCGCCGGCATCGCCGACGTCCGCGACGAGTCCTCCTCACGGACCGGCCAGCGACTGGTGATCGTCCTCAAGCGGGACGCGGTCGCCAAGGTCGTCCTCAACAACCTGTACAAGCACACCGATCTGCAGACCAACTTCGGTGCCAACATGCTGGCGCTGGTCGACGGGGTGCCGCGCACCCTGTCGCTGGACGGCTTCATCCGGCACTGGGTCAACCACCAGGTCGACGTCATCGTCCGCCGTACCCGCTTCCGGCTGCGCAAGGCCGAGGAACGCGCCCACATCCTGCGCGGCCTGCTGAAGGCGCTGGACGCGATCGACGAGGTCATCGCCACCATCCGCCGCTCCAACACGGTGGAGGAGTCGCGCGGCGCGCTGATGCGGCTGCTGGAGATCGACGAGATCCAGGCCAACGCCATCCTGGAGATGCAGCTCCGCCGGCTCGCCGCCCTGGAGCACCAGCGGATCACGGACGAGCACAACGAGCTGATGGCCAAGATCGAGGAGTACAACGCGATCCTGGCCTCGCCGACCCGGCAGCGCGGGATCGTCTCCGAGGAGCTGGCGGCGATCGTCGAGAAGTACGGCGACGACCGGCGCAGCCAGCTGATCCCCTTCGACGGCGACATGTCCATCGAGGACCTGATCGCCGAAGAGGACATCGTCGTCACCATCACCCGCGGCGGCTACGTCAAGCGGACCCGCACCGACCTCTACCGCTCGCAGAAGCGCGGCGGCAAGGGTGTGCGCGGGGCCCAGCTGAAGCAGGACGACATCGTCGACCACTTCTTCGTGACGACCACCCACAACTGGATCCTGTTCTTCACCAACAAGGGGCGGGTCTACCGGGCCAAGGGCTACGAGCTGCCGGACGCCGGCCGTGACGCCCGTGGTCAGCATGTGGCCAATGTGCTGGCCTTCCAGCCCGACGAGCACATCGCGCAGGTGATGGCCGTCCGCACCTATGAGGACGCGCCGTACCTGGTGCTCGCCACCCGCGAGGGCGTGGTGAAGAAGAGCCCGCTCAAGGACTACGACTCGCCTCGCTCGGCCGGTCTGATCGCGATCAACCTGCGCACCGACGAGGAGGGCCGGGACGACGAGCTGATCGGCGCCGAGCTGGTGTCGGCCCAGGACGACCTGCTGCTGGTGAGCAAGAAGGCCCAGGCCATCCGCTTCACCGCCACCGACGAGGCGCTGCGGCCGATGAGCCGTGCCACCTCGGGTGTGAAGGGCATGTCGTTCCGGGAGGGCGACGAACTGCTCTCGCTGAACGTCGTCCGTCCGGGCACCTTCGTCTTCACGGCGACCGACGGCGGCTACGCCAAGCGGACGCCGGTGGACGAGTACCGGGTGCAGGGCCGCGGCGGTCTGGGCATCAAGGCGGCCAAGATCGTCGAGGACCGGGGATCCCTGGTCGGTGCCCTGGTGGTCGAGGAGACCGACGAGATCATGGCCATCACGCTCTCCGGTGGCGTGATTCGGACCAGGGTTTCGGGCGTTCGTGAAACCGGACGTGACACGATGGGCGTCCAACTGATCAACCTCGGAAAGCGCGACGCGGTTGTGGGCATCGCCCGCAATGCGGAGGCTGAGGAGGAGGACCAGGACGAGAACGGTGACGGCACCCCTTCCGCCGACGGCAGCGAGCCGACGAGCGGTGAGGCCGGGACCGGGGCAGTCGACAATGGGGGAGACAGCGGAAGCGGGACGACGGCGGACGGCACGACCGACCAGTCCTGAGGATCGCTTCCCAGCCGGGACGGCCGGACGGTACCGCGGACTACCGTGGAGACCGTCCGGCCGGACGGCTGACCGCCACCGGGCGACCCGTCCGGTGCGGGACCATTTGGACTGACCAGGGCGGAGACCACCGGCCTGGAGGGGAACTGCGGGAGGACCAGGGTGAGTGGAGCCACGGGCGCGGCAGGCGGTGGAGCTGCCGGGGGCCGGCAGGGATCCGCGCAGGCCAGGGGCCAGGGCGGCCAGCACACGCCCGGGGGCGGCCACCGGGCACCGACCGAGCAGCCGGCTGCCTCGACCTCGCTGATGCCGCCGGTGGCCGACGCCGGCCAGGGGCAGGGGGGCTACGGCTATCCGCCGCAGCCTCCGCAGCCGGCACAGCCTCCGCAGCCCCCGCAGACGCCTCCGACGGTGGGCACCGGCGCCGCGCAGGCCGGCACGGGCGGCTACTCGCAGCCCACCACCTACGCCAAGGGGCAGACCCCGGCCCGGGGCACCCGTACCGGACCCGTCACCTCCCCCCGCAGACCCTCCGGCAGCCCCTCGGCGGCCGGCGGCTCGGCCCGCACCCGCAAGGCACGGCTGCGGATCACCAAGGTGGACCCCTGGTCGGTGATGAAGGTCAGCTTCCTGCTGTCCATCGCGCTGGGCGTGATCACCATCGTGGCGTCCTGTCTGCTGTGGATGGTCCTCGACGGGATCGGCGTGTTCGACTCGGTCGGCAGCACCCTCAAGGAGGTCACCGGCTCCGACACCAGCCAGGGCTTCGACCTCCAGTCGTACCTCTCCTTCGGCAAGACCTTCATGTTCAGCACGATCATCGGCGTGGTCGATGTGGTGCTGCTGACGGCCCTGGCCACGCTGGGCGCCTTCATCTACAACACCGCGGCCGGATTTGCGGGCGGCGTCGAGGTCACCCTCGCCGAGGAGGAGTGACCCTCCCGGCCCCGGCGGGCCCGGTTCCGGCATCCGCCGGGGCCGGGCCCGCTGCCGTCGGGCCGTTGAGCTGCGCCTTGCGTTCGGTGGGTGTGCGGCGCGCGCGGATACGGATTTGGGCGTTCGGCCATCGATCCGCTAATCTTTCAGTGCAGCGCGGGGCTATAGCTCAGACGGTTAGAGCGCTTCCCTGATAAGGAAGAGGCCACAGGTTCAAGTCCTGTTAGCCCCACCAGCGAAGAGGCACCGAGGACTTTCCTCGGTGCCTCTTTTGACATCCACGGTTGACATCAACGCCCGTGCAGGCCGTCCCGGAGCTTGGTACCGAGCCGGGCGGCGGCGGCCCGCTGCGAGGCCGACGTGACGTGCGTGTAGATGTCCAGCGTCACCGTGATCTGACTGTGCCGCAGGATCTCCTTGGCATAGCGCGGGTGCACGTCGAGAGCGGCCAGCAGGGTGCCGCAGGTGTGCCGGGTGTCGTGCAGTCGGACCCGCCGGACACCGGCCCGCTTCACCAGCCGCTCGAAGGTCCCCGAGAAGCCGTCCGGGTCGACAGGCCCGCCGGCCGCCGAGGTGAACACCAGCCCGGTCTCCTGCCAGGCCGTGCCCTTCATCTCCCGCTCCAGCTCTTGCAGGCGCCGACGCTCACCAAGAGTCTCGATGCAGAGCCGGGGCAGAGGCAGCGCAGACTTTGAAGTCTCCGTCTTGAGGTCCACCAGGACCAGCCCGGCCCCGGTCTCCCGCTGCACCTGCTTGCGCGGATGGGCGACACCGCCAGGCAGATCGAGGTCCACCCAGCGCAGCCCCAGCAGCTCACCGCGGCGCAGGCCGAGCACGAGCGCCAGGACGAAGGCCGCGTTGAGCCGGTGCGACCGCGCCCGCTTCAGGAAGACGACGGCCTCATCGGCGGACCAGGGGATGGACTCCTTCTTGGTCACCTTGGGCATGTCCACCAGCGCAGCCACGTTCCGGAGCAACAGCTCCTCCCGCATCGCCCGGTTGAGGGCGTTCCGCAGGACCTTGAGGCACTCCGCCACCGTGGACCGGCCGACCCCCGCCGACAGCGAGTCGTTGAGGAACGTGCGCACATCCGCTGAGCCCAGCTTGTTCAGCCGCTTCGTGCCCAGACCGGGCACCAGGTAGAGCCGCACCATCGTCTCGTACTTGCTGTACGTCGTCGGCCGGACGTTCGGCTTCACGATCTCGGCCAGCCAGTGGACCAGGAAGTCCCCCACCTTCCACGTCTTATCCGGTACCGGCACGCCCTTGCGCTCCTGCTGCTGGAGCACGGCCAGCGCCTCGGCCGCCTCGTCGTACGTCGTGGCGTGACGTGCGAGGACTCTCTCAATCGGCGCTCGCCAAGGCGGTCGGCTACACCCCCTCCTACGTCTCGAAGGTCGAGGGCGGGCAGCAGCGGCCGAGCCAGGAGTTCGCGGAGCAGGCCGACCGGGTCTTATCCGCAGGCGGAGCACTGCGCCGCACCTTCGCCGAGTTGGAGAGCCACGGCCGGCCGGGGGCCACGGTCCCGCACCAGCACTCCGCCGAGCACCAGGCCGCCGACGCGCAGCCTGCCAGCCTGATCGTGAAGCACGACGACGCGGAGCTGTTCTACGACGGCAGCACCTACCGTGCGACCCAGCGGCGGCAGATCTACAACGCCAGCCCGGACCCGATCACCCAGTACCTCATCCGGATCTCGGTGGACCGCTACCCCGGCAGCCCGGAGCGCTCCAACAAGCTGTACCGGGAGAACCCCCTCACCTGGGAAGAGATCAGCCTGAGCGCGAAGGTCGGCAGCGAGCCGATCGGGTGGCGCGTCCAGCACGACCGCGACGCGTTCAAAGAGCTGTGGCTCCTCTTCGAGAACGAGTACGGCCGCTACCCGCTCTACCCGGGCGAGGCGGCATGGATCGAGTACTCGTACACGGTGAGCGACGACAAGTGGGGAACCTGGTTCCAGCGCGCGGTCCGCCTGCCCACCGAGCGCCTGAGCGTCCGGCTCAACTTCCCCGCCGACCTGGACCCGGCTGTCTGGGGCACCGAGACCACGATGACCGCGGCTGCCTTCCCATTCCGCACCGCCATCCAGCAGGCCGCAGAAGCAGACCGGCGCATCTTCTCCTGGACCACCGACGATCCCCCACTGCACGCCCGCTACCGGCTGGAGTGGAAGTTCCGCGCCTGCCCGAACCACGAGGAGGCCAGCCCAGCCATGCCCACGAGCGCCAGCGAGAAGATGCGATCGATCGGGATCGTTCAGGCCGGAGACCCGATCCTCACCGGCCAGGCCCGGCCCTTCGACCTCCCGGCGGAAGCCGAGGACGCCCGCCGCGTGGTCGCCGAGCTGAACTCCGCAGCCGAGCGAGCCGCAGGCATCCACACTTTCAGCAAGGGCATGGGCTGTGCCGCCCCACAAATCGGTATCGACCGCGCCGCCGCCATCGTGCGCACCCCGGACGGCGAGACCCTCACTCTCCTCAACCCCCGGGTGATCGAGGAGTCCGCCGAGACCGACGAGCAGTACGAAGGGTGCTGGAGCTTCTTCGACGTCCGAGGCATGGTCCCCCGCCCACTCGGCATCACCGTCGAGCACCAGGACATCGACGGCCAGCGCCGGATCACGATGTTCGAGCACGGCGTGGCCCGCCTCGTTGCCCACGAGATCGACCACCTTGAGGGCACGCTCTACACCGCACACATGAGGCCAGGCGTCGACCCCATCCCGGTCTCGCAGTACCGAGGCACCGGCCGGACGTGGAGCTACGAGGGCAGTACGACGCAGCCGTAACGGACGCCTAGCCCACCGGCCAGAGATCAAGGGAAGGGGTGGGAGGCAGGGTGGTTACGGATTTCGCTACTCCATCAAGGCGCTCGCTTCGCTCGCTGCGGCGCCGACCCGGCGCCGCTCGCCGTCGCTCCTGTCTTCGCCCCGCTCCGGCGGCGGCCCGCGCCGCGCCGCAAGGCAAGGAGAGGGTAGCCAGGCCGGCCGGGACTGGGGCGGGCGCCGACACGATCTTTAGCCACCTCCCCGGTCCGGGACCCGACGTCGAGCAAGACCAGGGGGCCGATCGGGCTAAAGGCGGGCAGGCAGGAGCCAGCCCGATTCGCGGCCAGCGTATGGCCCCCTGGCCATGCTCGACCCCAGCCCGGGCAGGCCACTGGCCAAAGATCGCGCCAACGCCCGCGCGGGTAGGCTCAGGCCGGTGGGGCACCGGCGGGCAAGCGGGGAGGGCAGTGCCGTGAAGATGAGCCGTGAGGAGGCCGTCGCGCTTGTGCAGCGGATCATGAGCGGCGACTACGCCTCCGAGGAAGAGGTAGACCGCGTGCTGGAGCAGCTCGACAGCGCCCTGAGGTGCCCCCGCGGATACGTCAGCGCTCTGATCTTCTGGCCAAAGAGGGGCGAGCCGTCCGCAGCAGAGGTAGTCGACCAGGCTCTGGCCTATCGACCTATTGCCCTGTGATCGAGGTGCCCGCGAGCGCTGCCACCGGGCCGTCCCCGGGCCGTGCGAAGCAGACCAAGGCCGACCAACGCTGACAGACAGCGATCACGCCGCCGCAGGCCAGAAGTCAGAGGCGCCGAGTGGCCGCAGGTGGCAGACTCGGCTGGCTAGTTCCCAGGGGAACCCGTCAGAGGGGGATCGTGTGGGGTTGGGCGCAGCTCGGGAAGCACGCATCGCGGCCATGGTGGAGGAAGCCCGACCGACGTGGGGCGACACCCGGGATACAGACGCGTTGCAGCAGTACCTGAAGGACCGCGGCTGCAATGGCATAGAGGCGGTGTTCGTGACCATGCACCTGCTCGGCTGCGGCCTCGGCGAAGCTCAGCGTGCATTCTTCCTCGCCCCGTGTCGTGAGGCCGAGCGGGAGTTCCACAACCGGGCTATGGACCTGCTCGCCCAGTGGGCTGACAGCGACGGCTGACAGCAACGTCCCCGGACAGCGGCGGATCACAGCGCACCCCCACGGAGGCTCGGCCCAGTGGGCGAGCTGGACGATCTGCCCGGATGGCATCCGCCAGGATCACTGATAAGGAAGAGGCCACAG
>NZ_LIQR01000496.1:3118-3276 GCF_001418575.1 Peterkaempfera griseoplana | reverse complement strand
CGCCCGGCCCCTGGCGCCGTCGAGGCCGGACCGGGCACCGAGCCCGAAGCCGACCCCCTCCCGGGCGCGGGCCGGCCCTCCGCCGACGGCTTCGAGGCCGCCCTGGCCGCCCGTGAGGAAGCAGCCCTGGAGGCCCGCTACCGGGAGGCCGCCGCCGC
>NZ_LIQR01000496.1:0-3066 GCF_001418575.1 Peterkaempfera griseoplana | reverse complement strand
GCTGCTGCGCCGCGGCGACCTGGACGAGGCCGAGCCCCATCTGCGGCGGGCCTGCGGGGCCGGGCTGCGCGCCGCGGCCAACAACCTGGGCGTCCTGCTGCACCGGCGCGGCCGCCGTGAGGAGGCCGCCGAGTGGTGGCGGCAGGCGGCGGTCGCCGGAAGCGCCCCGGCCGCCCATGCGCTGGGCCTGCATCTGCGCGACCACGGCGACGAGTCCGGCGCCGAGTACTGGCTGCGCTTCGCCGCCGAGCAGGGCCACACCCTGGGCTGCTACGCCCTCGCCGACCTGCTGGAGCACCGCAGGGACGTCCGCGCCGAGCGGTGGTTCCGGGCCGCCGCCGAGGCGGGGCACCGCGAGGCGGCGTACCGGCTGGCCCGGATGCGGGAGGCGGCCGGCGACAAGGAGACCGCGGAGACCTGGTACCGCACCGCTGCGGCGCGCAGCCACGCCCGGGCCGCGCTGCGGCTCGGGGTGCTGCTGGAGCAGCGCGGCGACCGTGCCGCCGCGGCCCGCTGCTACCGGCAGTCGGCGCAGGGCGGTGAGCCGCGCGCCGCGTCCGCGCTGGGATTCCTGCTGCGCGACCAGGGGGACGCCGACGCCGCCGCCGACTGGTGGCGGGAGGCCGCGGAGGCCGGTGACGGCAATGCCGCCAACGCCCTCGGTGCGCTGCACGCCAACCGCGGTGAGACGGCGCCGGCCGAGCGCTGGTACCGCGCCGCGCTGGACGCCGGGGACCACAACGGCGCCTTCAACCTCGGCCTGCTCTGTGCGGCCACCGGGCGCGGGGCGCAGGCG
Organism: Peterkaempfera griseoplana; assembly: GCF_001418575.1. Taxonomy (GTDB): domain Bacteria; phylum Actinomycetota; class Actinomycetes; order Streptomycetales; family Streptomycetaceae; genus Peterkaempfera; species Peterkaempfera griseoplana. Next base: position 2,270 of record NZ_LIQR01000496.1, on the reverse strand, counting down.
GAGCAGTGGTACAGGCGGGCCGCCTACGCGGGCCACCGGGAGGCCTGCAACGCACTGGCCGTACTGCTGCTGCAGCGTGACGACCCGTCCGGCGCCGAGCCCTGGTTCTCCAAGGCCGCCGAGGCCGGCAGCGTCGACGCGGCCTTCAACCTGGGGATCCTCTACGCCGCCCGCGGAGAGCAGCACGAGGCCCAGGAGTGGTACGCCCGTGCTGCGGCGGAGGGGCACGGCGAGGCCGCCTTGCAGCTGGCGGTCGCCAAGGAGCGGCGGGGTGATCTGGCCGCTGCTGTGCGGCGCTACCGGCAGGCCGCGGAGGGCGGCTCGGCCGAGGGCGCCTTCCGGCTGGGTTCGCTGCTGGACCGCCAGGGTGACGCGGACGCCGAGGCGGAGCACTGGTACGCGGTCGCGGCCGACGCGGGGCACGGGCGCGCGCAGGTGCGGATGGGCGTGCGGGCGGCGGAGCGCGGGGCGGTGGATGTCGCGGAGCAGTGGTACCGGCGGGCGGCGGAGGGCGGCAGCCGCAGTGCGGCCTTCAACCTCGGGCTGCTGCTGGCCAGGGAGGGCGCCGAGGCCGAGGCCATGCTCTGGTACGGCCGCGCCGCGGATGCGGGGCACGGCCGGGCGGCGCTGCGGCTGGCGTTGATCGCGGTCCGCCGCAGCGAGATGGTGCAGGCCCGCAACTGGTGCCTGCGGGCGGCGGAGTCCGGTCAGGCGGAGGTGGCCGAGCGGGCCGGGCGGCTGCTGGAGGCGCTCGACACCGAGCTCAGCGCCTGATCCCCGCATGCTCCCGGGCGCGGGGGCGGGCGCGGGTGCGGTGCGCGACCGGGGCGCGGCAGTGCGGTGGGTACGTGCCGGAGGTGTACGGCCGCCGGCGCCGGTCTCAGGCCGGGTCGGCGGCGCGGGGCTGGTCGGCGGCGCAGGCGGGGCAGACCCCCCGGTAGGTGACCTCCACGTCGGAGATCGCGAATCCGAAGCGCTCGGCCGAGGGCAGGGCCGCCAGCGGGTCACCGACCGGGTGGACGTCGCGGATCGTGCCGCACCGGGAGCAGATCAGATGCTGGTGGGCGTGGTGGGCGTTGGGGTCGTAGCGCTTGGCCCGGCCGTCGGTGCTGACCTCCAGCACCTCGCCGAGGCTCACCAGCTCGCCCAGGGTGTTGTAGACGGTGGCCCGGCTGATCTCGGGCAGCCGCTGCACGGCCCGGGCGTGGACCTCGTCCGCGGTGAGATGGACGTGGTCGCCGTCGAGCACCTGGGCGACGACTCTCCGCTGGGCGGTGAGCCGCCAGCCGCGGCTTCTCAGTCGTTCCAGCAGGTCACTCATGGGGGCAAGAATACCAGGGGGCGTCCGGACCCGTATTCGGTCGCGATTTGGCCTGTATATCAACTTGGACCTGGTCCAAGTTGATGGAGGCGGGACGTGGCCGTGGGGCGCCGGCGCGTACGGGCCCGGGTGGAGCGGAGACGGCGGGCCCGGGGCCGGGGTGGCCCCGGGCAGGCGCCGCTCGCCGGGTGGGCCGGGTCGCGGGTCAGACCGCGACCGCCGTGGAGGAGCGCACCTCCTTCGCGCGGCCCGCGCCGATCCAGCAGCGCAGGATGTCGCGCACCGAGATGATCCCGACCACCTCGGTGCCGTCGAGCACCACCAGGTGCCGGAAGCCGCCCCGCACCATGGCGGACGCGGCCTGGTCCAGCGTCCACTCCGGGCCGGCGAAGACGACCTCGGTGGTCACATGGGCGTGGGCGGTCTCATGGTCGGGGTCCTGGCCGTTGCCGAGCGCATTGAGGACGTCCCGCTCGGTGAGGATGCCGACCCCGTAGGTGTCGGGGTCGAGGACGACGGCTGCGCCGATGCGGCGTCCCGACATCAGCCGGGCGGCCTGGCGGAGGGTGTGGGCTGGGCCGATGGTGAGCACCACCGAACTCATGGCGTCGCGGACGAGCACGTGCGGACCACCTCCTGGAGAGGGGGGCGGGCGAGCTGGAGAATTCATTCACAAATTCACAAGCTCCGGAATTCTCATGTTCACATGCCCGTCCGCTACTGGCTAGGGGGCCGTCGTCACATCGGAGGTATCCGCAACCACGGGTGGCGCGCGGTGCCGACCGCGCGCCACCTCACACACCCCGGGGCACGTCACGCACCCCGCGCGACCTCACACACCCGGGGGCACCTCGCACGCCAGGGGGCACCTCGTACACCCCCGGGCACCTCACACGGCAAGCCGCGACAGCAGCTCCTGGTGCAGAAGCCCGTTGGACGCGGCCGCGTC
>NZ_LIQR01000495.1 GCF_001418575.1 Peterkaempfera griseoplana | reverse complement strand
GAGCCGGGGGCGACCGGGCCCATGAGTCTGGGCCGTCTCATCGGTTCGCCCTCCGGCGGATAGGTCCTGGCGTGCCGCAGGTACTGCCGGGAGGCGCGGCGGACGGCGGTCGGCAGGTCGTCGTAGAACGAGTCGAGGCTGGGCAGCAGACTGCGGGTCAGCCGGTACTCCGGCGGCCCCTCCGAGAGTTTGCGGGAGAGCGCCTCCTCGGTGGCGGCACGCAGCTCCTCCTCGTGCTCCAGCTCGTCGGGGTGGTCCCGGTTGGCGGGCAGCATCACGCTGATCCAGGGGCGGTGCCGGTCGGCCAGGCGTCTCAGGGACTCGCGGTGGCGGCGGTCGGTGAGGGTCCAGCGGTCGATCAGCAGCACCTCGGGGCCGGTGGGCACGTCCGCGGCCAGGATGCGGTCGATCTCGTCCTCGAAGACGCCGACCTTCACCCTGAAGTCCAGGCTGTGGGCGAGGTCGGCGGTGTGGTCGGCCAGCGCCCGCTTGGACTGGGGGTGGTAGGGGTTCCAGTCCAGTGGGGAGGCGCCGTAGCAGTCGGTGCAGCGCGCGCCGCCGCCGTCCCGGTGGCTGCAGGCGAGGACCACCACCCGCAGCTGGTGCGGTCCGTCGCCGGGGCCGAAGGCGCTGGGCACCTCCCGGTAGTCGGCACGCCGTCCGGCGGGTATCCGGGTCTCCTGCGCGACGCTGACGATCCGCCGGGCGAGCCGGTACACCACCCGCTCGTACTCCTGCCGCAGATAGCTCAGCCGGCCCAGCCCGTACAGCCCCTCGGCGGTGTACTCGGCGCCGAAGTCCGCCTGGTTGAACTGCAGGCTCTCGGCCGGCCCCGGCATGGACTCCGGCGGCACCGGCACCCACAGGGCGGGCACCATCCCCTCCATCCGCCGGTGGCCGGCGCCGCGGTGGTAGGCGGCCCGCTGCGAGAAGGAGTACCACTCCTTGCCGCACTGTTCGCTGCGGAAGTAGCGCGGCGAGTACAGCGGGACGAAGACCCGGCAGCGGGAGAGCGCGTCGGACAGGCTGCCCGACCAGCCCTCCCCCGGGTTGAGCCGGCGGTCCATGAAGCCCGCTGCGCCCTTGGGGAGGTCCGTCAGCTGCATCACATGGGCGCACAGGTCCTCGTACAGCTGGTCGACCAGGGCGTCGGGGTCGCCGGCCCTGGTGTCGCTGGTGGGAGTGTGCGCATAGCTGAGGAAGAAGTACGGCGCCGGCCCGCCCTCACCCGATCCCTCTGGTCCTAGCACGCGCGTCCCCCGCCCGCCGATGAAGGACCATCAGTGTAGGAAGTAACGAATCATCAGCGGAATAGCGCGTCAGCAGCGGAATCGCCGCCTCATCCGCCGCACGGACCGCCCATGGCCGCCACCGCCGCGTCCACCGCCTCACGCACCGGCAGCAGCCGGCAGTCCGCCGACCCCAGGGTGCCGGTGGCCACGGTGATCCGGGCGCGTACCGCACGGTCGATCTCCGCCAGGTGGTCGTCGGACACCCCCGGCGCCCGGAACTCCCGCCACACCCGGCCGCCGCCGGGCCCCCGCACCACACAGCGGTAGCCGCGCACCGGGAACCGCCCGGTGCGATAGTCGGCGAGGTGGTAGACGGTGCACCGCTCGATCGGGCCGATCAGCAGACAGCGGCCGCCCGCCCGGTACAGGGCACCCAGCGGCGACTCCTCCCCCAGATGGCTCTCCAGGGCATGGGTGCGCAGCAGTTCGGCGGCCGCCGGGCCGACCGCGCTGAAGGAGGTCTGCGGGTGGTGGCTGCGCAGCGCCCCCGGCAGGAGCCTGATCTGCTCCGCCAGCCGCCCCATGCTGGGCGAGGCCGGGCTGGCGTCCGGGTCGAAGGCCGGCATCGCGTCCAGGTACGCCGCCAGTTCCGCCTCCCCCATGCCGCGGACCCGCTCCCGGTGCAGGGCGGAGGTGGTGGAGTTCTCCGGGGTGGCGGTGTACCCGACCAGGGTGCCCTCCGGCCCGAGAGCGGCCAGCAGTGCCTCCACCACGGCCGCCGCACCGCCCTCGACCGGGCCCACACTGCGCAGTGAGGCCTGCACCAGCAGGATGTCGCCGCGCCGCACGCCCAGCGCCGCCAGATCCCGGGTGAGGCTCCGCACGGTGTGCCGGTCGGCCTCGGTGTCCGCCGGTGCGCCCATCTCAGGCCTCCGCCGCGGCACGTGCCTGCCAGGCCTCACGGTGCCGCGCAGCGGACAGCCGGGCCCGGCCCGCCGCCTCCCGGCCGACCGGCTCGGCGAGCCAGGGCTCCAGGGTGGCCCGCATCCCGTCGGCGAAGCGCTGCCCGGCCCCGGTCAGCGAACCCGAGCCGGCCAGGGTCTCCACGGCCCGCGCGGTCTGCTCCCGCCAGCGGGCGAAGTGCGTCTCGGCCTCGGCCGCGGCCGGCCCTTCGGCGGTACGGCGCCGGACCCGCCAGAAGTCGGTGACGGCGACATGGGCGTAGGTGCCCTGCAGCAGTCCCTCCAGCGGCCGGGGGTCCTCCCGCCAGGGGGCGTAGTAGAGCCGGGTGTCCGCCGGGTCGTGGAGGTCGACGAGGTCCAGCACCGCCCCCAGCTTCACATGCTGGAACTCATGGATCAGCAGCAGTGCCAGGATGTCCGCCCGTTCGGGTCTGGCGATCCCGACCGCACCGAAGGCCTGTCGTGCGGCGGCGCTGACGTCCTGCCCGGCGGGGGCCCGCAGCGGGGTCACCGTGCCGAGCCCGGCCGCCAGCCCGGGGGCGTAGCCGGGCAGCTCCCGGACGATCAGCTGCCAGGCCTCCGCCAGGCCCGTCCGCCACCGCCCGGCCTCGGCGTCCGGCAGTCGCCCGGTGACGGGCCACTGGTGGGCGTCCCGGTGGGGGTCGACGTCCTCCAGGGAGACGCTCCAGCCCGGCAGGACGGCGTGTCGCAGCGGCTGCCAGCGGCCGCCCGCGTCGGTCTCCCCGGCGATCCGCAGCACGGTGCCGCCCGCCTCCACGGTGAAGCCGTCGGGGCGGCCGGTCACCGTCGCCTCACCGCCGCCCCCGACCAGCACCCGGCCCAGGGTCGGCAGCCGCACCGCGCCGTCGCGCACGGGCACCCGCACCGGCTCCCGACACCCGGCCCGCAGCGCGGCCGCCGCGGCGATCTCCGCCAGCCCGCCCGGGTCCGCCCCGGGCCGGCCCTCCAGGCAGCGCACCGCCCAGGTCCTGCCGTACGGATGTGCCAGCACCGCGTCCAGGGCGTCGGGGGCGGCGCTGTCCAGCTCGGTGAGCAGCTCCCAGGCGGCCGCCGCGCCGGCGGGTGCCGGGGCCTGCCGCCAGACCGCGGCCAGCAGCTCCCGGCTGAGGTCGAGCTGGGCGCGGACCAGTGAGCCGACCGCCTCGGCGCCGCCGAAACCGGCTGCCAGCTCGTCCATCTCCTCGTCGGCGGGTCCGGGGGCGGCCTGCGGCGGCGCCGGCCGGGCGGGGGTGCCGCGGTCGCGGACACCGGTGATCAGCTGCATGAGGTCCCCGCAGTAGACGGAGGGGTTGGTGAAGCCGCTGCCGGTCCGGTAGCGGTGGGCGTAGAGGCCGCCGCCGCAGGACCGGACGACAGGGCAGGCGCGGCACTGCGCGGCGAGCCCGGCGGCACCGCGCCGGCGGTCGACCATGCCGGGGTGGCGGGCGGCCTCGTCGAAGCTGTGCCGGAAGACGTCCAGCCCGGTGGCGGGCGCACCGTCGTAGGCGGTCTTCAGCGAGTCGGCCTGCTCCAGGGTGCCGTCGGTCTCCACCACCACCAGGTCGGACGGCTCCAGCCCCAGCGACTCGGTGAGGCTGGACTCCCCCCGCAGGGTGCGCAGCACCGAGTCGAAGATCCGGACCGGCAGCGGCCGGCCCGCCGCGTCCCAGCGGTCGAAGACCGTGAGCAGCCAGTCGGCGTAGGGGGCCGGGG
>NZ_LIQR01000494.1 GCF_001418575.1 Peterkaempfera griseoplana | reverse complement strand
CGGACAGCCCGGTGACCCGCAGCGTGATGTTGAGCCGGCCGCCGGACATCCCGGTGACGGCGGGGTCGCCGGTACCGGGGTGGATCCGGGGCACCCCGTGGTAGGCGAACCGGGAGGGGCCGCCGAAGACGAAGAGGTCCCCGGAGGCCAGCTCGACGTCGGTCCACGGCCGGCCCCGGTGAGCGGTGTTGCCGAACCGGAAGAGACAGCTGTCGCCGATGCTCAGCGAGACCACCGGGGCGTCCGAGCGTTCGTCCCTGTCCTGGTGCATCCCCATGGCCGCCCGGGCGTCGTAGAAGTTGACCAGGGCGGTGTCCGGGTCGTAGCCGTCGCCCGCGGCGGGGTCCCGGTAGGCGTCCACCAGCGCCCGCCGGCCCAGCTCGGCCAGCCAGCCGGGGAAGTCGGCGACCCGGCCGCCCCCGTGGTCCACGGCCGTGCGGGTGTACCGGTAGGGGCTCCAGTGCCAGCCGACGCAGACCGTCCGCACCGACATCACACCGCCGCGGGGCAGCCTGGTGTGCCGCATCGGAACCGGACCGGCCGCCCAGCCGCGGCAGGCCGCGACCAGCTCCCGCTGACGCTTCTGGGGAAGCCAGCCGGGCAGGTGCACAGCCCCGGGGGCGACCTCCCGGGGATGCCCGGCGGTCGCGTCGAACAGCGGCAGTACGGTCATGCGGTGCCCTCCCCGGCTGGTCGCGGTCCTGCCTCCATGGTCCCCCGGGCGGCTCCGCCCCGTCGCCCCGCCGTCGCCGGGCGGCGGACCGGACGGCCCGTCGCACGGGAGGCGGCGCCCTGTCTGGTCGAGAATGGGCAGCACGGAAGCACGACGGCACGGAAGCAGGAAGCACGGAAGCACGGAAGCGCGAAGGTACGAAGGCACGGATCGGCCATCGGACTCGGGGAGCACGGTCGCGGGCATGGGACGACGGGCACGGCAGGCGTGGACAGCGCTCTGGGACCGCTTCACGGCCTCGGACCCGGGGCTGATCAGACTGCTGGCGGCCTGCAACACGGTCGGCGCCATGCTGTTGCTGCTCGCGGTGCTGGCGGCGGTGCACACCCCCGTGCCGCTGCTGGTGGTGGGTGCGGTGACCACCCTGGCGTGCTCCTTCGCGGCCGGTGAGCCCCGGCTTCGCGACCAGGCGGTGACCCAGGCGCTGGGCCTGCCGACCGCGCTGCTCTCGGTGGCCCTGGCCTCCGCGCTGGTCTCCCACCGGGTCGCCGCGGACGTGGTCTTCGTCGCGCTGATCTTCATCGCCGTCTATGTGCGCCGCTACGGGCAGCGCGGCACCGGGCTGGGCATCATCGCCTTCCAGCTGTTCTTCGTCTCCCAGTTCGTGCAGGCCGGCCCGGCCGCGCTGCCGCAGGTGTGCGCGGTGGTCGCGACCGCCTTCGCGGCCGGGGCGGTCGTACGGTTCGGCGTGGTGCGGGCCACCCCCGAGCGGACCCTGCGGCGGCTGCAGCACGCGTTCCGGGTACGGCTGGGCCGGGTGCTGGACGCCCAGGCCGAGGCCGCGGCCCAGGGCGCCCGCGCGCCGCTCCCGGACCGCACCGGCGTGGAGCTGAGCCGCAGCACCGCGCGCCTGCACGAGTGCGCGCTGATGATCCAGAGCCGACTGGAGGCGGGCACTCCCGACGCCGCCACCGCCGGACTGGTGCAGCGCCGCGTCGCCGAGGCGGAGATCGCCGCGGAGCGGCAGGGCATCCTGCTGCTGCGCGCCCTGCAGCAGGGCCCTGGTGGGCGCCGCGACTACACCCTGGACATGCATCTGCTCAGCCGCGGGCCCACCGGCCCGGCGGCCCGGCCGACCGGCGCGGACTCCCACCCGCCGTACGTCCCCGCCCCTCCCGACGCCACGGCGCTGCGGACCCTGGAGCGGGAGCTGCGGGCCCTGCGGCTGCTGGTCGGCCGCCCGCCGGCGCAGCGCCGGGGCACCGGGTACGCCGTGGTCCGCAACCGGCTGCTCGGCTACCGCGACGACCACCGGCTGCCGCAGGCGTCGCCCGCCGTCCGTGACGCCTTCCGGGCGGTCGGCGAACTCGCCCGCGCCATGCTGGGTCTGCACGTCGCTCTGGACCGCGAGGGCGACTCCGCCGACGACAGCCCCGAGACGGCGCGCTCCCGGGAGGAGCTGGAGGCCGAGGACGCCAGCCTCGCCGCCGTGGAGCAGGAGGAGCCGGCGGACGAACCCGGCACCCGCGGTCTGCGCCGCCCCAGCACCCGCGCCGCCTGCCAGGTCGCGGTCGGCTCCGCGCTGGCCATCCTGGGCGGTGAACTGCTCTCACCGCAGCGCTGGTACTGGGCCGTGCTCACCTGCTGGGTGGTCTTCATCAACACCTCGTCCACCGGCGAGATCCTGATCAAGGGCTATCGGCGGCTGATCGGCACCGTGGTGGGCGTCGTGGCCGGGCTGGCGCTGGCCGTCCCGGTCGGCGGGGACCCCCGGCTGGCCTTCGCGCTGGTGATCGTCTGCATCTTCGGGATGACCTTCACCGCGCCGCTCTCGTACACCCTGATGTCGTTCTTCGTCACCATGATGCTCGGCCTGCTCTACACCCTGCTGCACACCTTCAGCACCGAGGTGCTGGTGCTGCGCATCGAGGAGACCGCGCTGGGCGCAGCCTCCGGGCTGATCGCCGCCGTACTGGTGCTGCCCGTGGCCACCGGCAGCCGGACCGACGAGCAGCTGGCCCAGGTGCTCCGGCGGCTGGACGAGGTGTTCGCCGCCGCCGTCTGCCGGCTCAGCGGCACCGGCGTCCCACCCGGCACGGAGCCCGCGGGGGACCTGCTCACCGCGGCCCGCGCCCTGGACACCGCCCTGGACGGGCTGCGCCGCGCCGTGGGCCCGCTCACCCACCCGGTGAGCCCGCTGCGTGCCAGACGCCGCACCGCCCGCTATGTGGTGGGTCTGCTGGAGACCTGTGCGTACCACGTCCGCAGTCTGGCGGCCGTCGCCGAGCAGCTTCCCCAGGGGCAGCTCACGGAGAGCCTGCGGATCGGCACCGACCCCCGGCTGACCGGTGCGTCGCAGCGGATCCGCGGCAATCTGCGGACCCTGCTCCGCCGCGTCGAGGGCTGCCGGGAACGCCCCGCCCTGGAGACCGGCCCCAACATCGCCGCACTGCTGGGCGACCGGGCCGAGGGCTCGGTGGCCCTGCGGGTGCTGCGCCACCTCCAGCGGCTGGACGAGGCCGTCCTCGGCCTCGGCAGGCCGCTGGGTCTCGCCACCGTGTCCGGTGGCGAGACCCGCCGCGACCCGCAGCAGGACGTCCCCGTCTGACCGCGGCCCCGGCCGCGGACCGGGCTCAGCCGCGCAGCTCCAGCACCTCCGCCAGGCGGCGCCAGCCCGCCCTCGGCAGGGCGCCGCGGCCGCTGTCGTCGACGACCTGCAGCGCCACATGGTCCGCCCCGGCGGCGTGGAACTCGGCGACCCTCTTGCGGATCTCCTCCGGCCCGCCCCAGGCCACCACCGCGTCCACCAGCCGGTCGCTGCCGCCGTCGCGGAAGTCGTCCTCCCCGAAGCCCAGCCGCTCCAGGCTGGCGGTGTAGTTGGGCAGCACCAGGTAGTACGAGAGGATCCCGCGGCCGAGGGTGCGCGCCCGCTCCGGGTCGGTCTCCAGGATCACCTTGAGCTCCGGTGCCAGCAGCGGCTCCGGACCCAGCTCCGCCCGCGCCTGCGCGGTGTGCTCGGCCGTCACCAGATAGGGGTGGGCCCCGGCGGCGCGCTCCGCGGAGAGCGCCAGCATCCGGGGGCCGAGGGCCGCCAGCACGCGCCGTCCGGCCGGTACCGGCTCGGGCGCGGCGTCCAGGGCGTCCAGATAGGCCCGCATCGCCGAGAAGGGCCGCTTGTAGTCGGCCGCCAGCTTGGCGTGGCTCGCCCCGATGCCCAGCAGGAAGCGGCCCGGACGGTCCCGCTCCAGCGCGGCGGTCTCGGCGGCCACCGTGGCGGCGTCGTGCTGCCAGATGGAGAGGATGCCGGTGGCCACCGTGACGGCGGAGGTGGCCTCCACCACGCGGCGGCCGTGCGCCACCGAGCTGCTGCCGCCCAGCCACAGGGCGCCGTAGCCCAGCTCCTCCAGTTCCGCGGCCGCCTCCCGGATCTCCCCGTCGGCGGCCGGGTCGTCGGAGCGCAGCTCCGCGCTCCAGATGCCGAACCGTCCCACTGCCTGCCTGAGCGCCATGACCGTGTCCCCTCGCTTCCGGTTGTCTCCACCACGGCCAACCGTCGCCGCCGGGGGTGTGTTCCCCGGACGGGGGCCGCCGCGGCGGTCTCGCCTGGCGGGCGCATGTGCCCGCAGGCCGTCCGATCCCGCACACTCTTCCCCATGAGCTTCCAGATCACCGCCGCCGCGCCGGAGCACCCCGGCCTGCTCCTCGAACTGCCGTGGCAGGTGCCGCTGGAGGAGTGGCCCGCCGAGCAGCTGGTGGCGCTGCCCCGCGGCATCTCCCGGCACGTGGTGCGGTTCGCCCGGGCCGGCGGCGAAGTGGTGGCGGTGAAGGAGGTCGGCGAGTTCAATGCGGTGCGCGAGTACGGGCTGCTGCGCGACCTGCACCGGCTGGGGGTGCCGGCCGTGGAGCCGGTGGCGGTGGTGACCGGCCGCACCGACGGCGGGGACGAGGCCCTGGAACCGGTGCTGATCACCCACCACCTCAAGGGCTCGATGCCCTACCGGGCGATGTTCGAGACCACCATGCGGCCCAGCACCGTCAGCCGGCTGCTGGACGCCCTGGCGGTGCTGCTGGTCCGGCTGCACCTGGTGGGTTTCGCCTGGGGTGACTGCTCGCTCTCCAACACCCTCTTCCGGCGGGACGCCGGCGCCTACGCCGCCTATCTGGTGGACGCGGAGACCGGCCAGCTCCAGCCGCAGCTCAGCGACGGCCAGCGGGCGTACGACATCGAGATCGCCCGGGTCAATGTCGCGGGTGAGCTGATGGACCTGGAGGCGGGCGGCTCGCTGCACCCCTCCGTCGACCCGATCTCCTTCGGCGACGCCCTGGCGGCCCGCTACGGGGACCTGTGGCACGAGCTGACCCGGGCGTCGGTCTACTCGCGCAACTTCCGCCACAAGATCGACGACCGCATCCGCCGTCTCAACGAGCTGGGTTTCGACGTCGCCGAGATGCAGATCCAGCACTCCCCGGACGGGGCCAAGGTCACCATCCTGCCCAAGGCCGTGGACGCCGGGCACCACCAGCGCCAGCTGCTGCGCCTCACCGGCCTGGACGCCGAGGAGAACCAGGCCCGCAGCCTGCTCAACGACCTGGAGACCTACACCGCCCACCAGGACGACTTCGAGCCCGGCGATCCGCTGAGCGCCAGCCGCGAGGTGGTGGCCCACCGCTGGGTGCGGGAGGTGTTCCGGCCCACGGTGCGGCTGGTCCCCAAGGAGCTGCGCGCCCGGATGGACACCGCCCAGCTCTACCACGAGATCCTGGAACACCGCTGGTACCTCTCCGAGCAGGAGAAGGGCGACGTGGGCCTGGAGCGCACGGTCGACGACTATGTGCGCAACGTCCTGGTGAAGATCCCCGACCCGGTGGCCACGCTGGACGACTGAACATCCCGCCGGGCCGTGACCGGGCCGGGGCTTGCCGGGCGGGCACTGCCCGACAAGCCCCGGCCTGCGGCCGGGCCGTCGTCGTGACTGCGGGCGGTCAGTCCAGCGGGGCCACCCGGCGGCCGGTGGCGGCGTCGACCACCGTGATGGCCTCCACCGGACAGAACTCGGCCGCGTCGGAGAGGCCGTCGGACGGCACGGTGGTGTCGCGGCGCGGCCGGGACTTCCCGTCCGCGTCCAGCTGGAAGTCGCCCGGGGCGGCGCCCGCGCACAGGCCGGTGCCCACGCAGCGGGCCCGGTCGACCCGGACCACCAGCTCCCCGGCCGCGCCCGGGCCTGCGGGGCCGCTCACCAGACCACCGTCAGCCGCTGCGGGCTGCGGGTGATGCTGCCCAGCCGCCAGTCGATGTCGGCGACCGGTTCGGCGAGCCGCAGCCCCGGCAGCCGGTCGGCGAGCCGGTGCAGGGCGAGCTGCATCTCCATCCGGGCCAGCCAGGCCCCCAGGCAGTGGTGCGGTCCGGCGCCGAAGGTCAGGCTGGGGGCGGCCAGCGGCGCGAACAGGTCGCCGAACTGGCCTTCGGCGTAGACCTCGGGGTCGCGGTTGGCGATCTGGCTCTGCACTGCGACCACCGCGCCGGCCGGGATGGTCACCCCGCCGACCTCCACCTCCACCGACGCCCGGCGCACGGTGCCGGGCAGTTCCTTGGGCTCGCCCAGCGGAATGGCCCGCAGCAGCTGCTCCACGGCGGCCCCGGCGGCCTCCTCGTCCGTGCCCAGCCGGACCCAGCTCTCCGGCGCCTCGCTCAGCAGGTACACCAGCGCATTGCCCAGGGAGGTCATGGTGGTCTCATGGCCGCCCACCACCAGGCCGCAGACCAGGCTCACCAGCTGCCGCTCGGGAATGGACCCCTCGGCCTCGGCCGCCGCCAGCAGACTGCTGACGAGGTCCTCGCCCGGTTCGCGGCGGCGTTCGGCGATCAGCTGCGCCGCGAAGGCGCCGAACTCCCGCAGCGCGGCCGCCACCTCCTCGGGGGTGTGGCTGGAGTCGGAGAGTGCCAGATTGCTCCAGTGCCGCATCCGGTCCTGGTCCAGGCCGTCCAGCGCCATCAGCCGGGAGATCACCGCGACCGGCAGCGGGGTGCTGAAGCCGGCCACCACGTCGGCCGGCGGCCCGCTCTTCACCAGGTCGTCCACCAGCTGCTCGACCACCGAGGCCACCCACGGCCGCCAGCGTGCGACGGCCCGCGGGGTGAAGGCGCGCTGCACGGTGCGGCGCAGCCGCTGGTGGTCGGGGCCGTCCTGGTTGAGCAGCGAGTCCGGGTCGTCCAGCAGGTTGGGTGTGCTGGTGAGCGGGGGAGCGTCCGGTGCGTACAGCAGGGCGCGGCCGAAGGCCGGGTCGGTGAGGACCTGCCGGGCGTCCCGGTGGCGGCTCACCAGCCACACCGGGGTGCCGTTGGGCAGTGCGGCCTGCCGGGGCGGGCCGGGCTCGGCGAACCGCAGGCAGTGCAGCGGGACCAGCGGCTGCCCGGGGACGGCCTGGCCGGGGGTGACGGACATACGACCTCCTGGCCCCGAGGGCCTGGGAAACGACGAATGGCGCGTACCTGACGAAACGTTAGACGCAGGCCCCCGCGCCCGGCCAGAAGCCAAAACCGGCCATGAACCACCCGGGCGGGCCCGGGGGCGGTCAGGTCCGCCGGCCGGGGCGCCGCCCGGGCGGCTGCCTGGGCTCCGGCCGGGCCGGCGCGGCGAGGATCGGGAGGGTCTGGGGATCCTTGTCGGAGACGGTGACCGCCTGCCCGTAGTGGGTCACCTCCAGGGGGGCGCCCTCCACGATGCTGTAGACGGCCGTGTCGGCGGTGATCTCCACCCGCAGCCGCCGGCTGCGCACCATCACGGTGAAGGTCAGCCTGGCCAGCTTCTCCGGCAGCCGCGGGGCGAACGCCACCGTGTCCCCGCGGTGCCGCATCCCCCCGAAACCGTAGACCAGCGCGATCCAGGTGCCGGCCAGCGAGGCGATGTGCAGCCCGTCACGGGTGTTGTGCTCCAGGTCCTTCAGGTCCATCAGGGCCGCCTCGCCCAGATAGTCCCAGGCGAGCCGCAGATGGCCGACCTCGGCGGCGATCACCGCCTGGCAGCAGGCGGACAGCGAGGAGTCACGCACCGTCAGGGGCTCGTAGTAGGCGAAGTTGCGGGCCTTCTGCTCGTCGTCGAAGGCATGGCCCTGCAGCAGCATCGCCAGCACCAGGTCGGCCTGCTTGACCACCTGCTTGCGGTAGATGTCGAAGTACGGGAAGTGCAGCATCAAGGGGTACTGGTCGGGCTTGGTCCCGGCGAAGTCCCACACCTGGTGCCCCGTGAAGCCGGCGGACTGCTCGTGCACCTGGGCGGTGGCGTTGTACGGCACCGTCATCGCCTCGGCCGCGTCGCGCCAGGCGGAGGTCTCCTCGTCGTCCACCTTCAGCGCCGCCCCCAGGTCGGGGTGGCGCTCCACGATGTCGGCGGCGGCCCGCAGGTTCGCCTGGGCCATCAGATTGGTGAAGGTGTTGTCGTCCGAGATCGCGCTGTACTCGTCCGGACCGGTCACCCCGTCGATGTGGAACCGGCCGTGGTGGTCGTGGTGGCCGAGCGAACGCCACAGCCGGGCCGTCTCCACCAGCAGCTCCACGGCGGTCTCCCGCTCGAAGGCCTCGTCGCCGGTGGCCGAGACATAGCGCACCACCGCGTCCGCCACATCGGCGTTGACATGGAAGGCCGCGGTGCCCGCCGGCCAGTACGCCGAGCACTCCTGGCCGTCGATGGTCCGCCAGGGGAAGGTGGCGCCCTGCAGCCCCAGCTGGCGGGCGCGCTCCCGGGCGGCCGGCAGGGTGGACTGCCGCCAGCGCAGCGCCTCCGCCACCGCGCCCGGGGAGGTGTAGGTCAGCAGCGGCATCACAAAGGTCTCGCTGTCCCAGAACGAGTGCCCGTCGTATCCGGACCCGGTGAGGCCCTTGGCGGGGATGGCCCGCTCCTCGGCCCGGGCGCCCGCCTGCAGCACGTGGAACAGCCCGAACCGCACCGCCTGCTGGATCTCCGCGTCCCCCTCGACCTCGACGTCCGACCGCGCCCAGAAGTCGTCCAGATAGCTGCGCTGCTGGTTCACCAGTCCCTGCCAGCCCGTGGACGAGGCACCGGCCAGCGCGGCCTCCACCTGGTCCCGTACGGCCGGCTGGGAGCGGACCCCCGACCAGCCGTAGGAGACCAGTTTCTCCACCCGCAGCGCGGAGCCCGGCCTCAGCACCGAGGTGACGGTGAGCCGGGCCACGTCCGGGCTGCTCTCACTGGTCGTACGGGTGGTGTCCGGGCCGCTGATGAAGTGGTTGGCCGCCGCCGCCACCCGCAGGCCGCTGCGGGACGTGCAGTGCAGCAGCCGCATCCGCTCGCCGTGGGCGTAGTTCTCCTCGGGGCCCAGCGGCGACTCCAGCGCCGCCGACACCCGCGGGTCGCCAGCGGCCTGCGGCAGCTGCTCGTTGGCCACCAGCTCGGACTGGACCACCACCCGCACCTCGTCGTCGAGCGGCTCCACCTCGTAGGCCACCGCGGCGATCGCCCGCTGGGTGAAGGAGACCAGCCGGGTGGAGCGGACCTGCACGGTGATCCCGGCGGGGGAGGTCCACACGCAGGAGCGGTGCAGCAGTCCGCTGCGCAGGTCCAGCACCCGTTCGTGGGAGCGCAGCTTGCCGTAGCGCACATCGAAGGGCTCGTCGTCCACCAGCAGCCGGATCACCTTGCCGTTGGTGACGTTGATGACCGTCTGGCCGGACTCCGGATAGCCGAACCCGGCCTCCGCGTACGGCAGCGGGCGCAGCTCGAACACCCCGTTGAGATAGGAGCCGGGCAGCCCGTGGGGCTCCCCCTCGTCGAGGTTGCCGCGCCAGCCGACATGGCCGTTGGAGAGCGCGAAGACCGACTCGCTCTGCGGCAGCACATCCAGGTTGAGTTCGGTCTCGCGCAGGCTCCACGGCTCGACCGCGAACGAGGGGTGGGTGATCACGCCTTCTCCTCCAGCAGCTCCGCGAGATCCTTCACGACCGTGTCGGCTCCGTGCCTGCGCAGCTCCTCGGCCTGCCCGACCCGGTCCACGCCGACGACGTAGCCGAACGCGCCCGCCCGCCCGGCGTCCATCCCGGCCAGGGCGTCCTCGAAGACCGCGGCCGCGGCCGGCTCCACGCCCAGCTCCCGGCCGGCCTCCAGGAAGGTGTCGGGGTGCGGTTTGCCCGGCAGCTTGCGCTCCTCGGCGACCACGCCGTCGATCCGCACCTCGAAGAGGTCCTCGATGCCCGCCGACGCAAGGACGTCACGGCAGTTGGCGCTGGAGGAGACCACGGCGGTGCGCAGTCCGGCGGCCCGTACCGCCTCCACGAAGCGGACCGAGCCCGGGTAGGCCTCCACCCCCTCCTGGCGGATCTTCTCCAGCACCAGGATGTTCTTGCGGGTGCCCAGGCCGTGCACGGTGTCCCGCTCGGGAGGGTCGTCCTCCGATCCCTCCGGCAGTTCGATGCCCCGGGAGGCCAGGAAGGTGCGGACGCCGTCGGCGCGGGGCCGCCCGTCGACGTACTCGTCGTAGTCGGCCACCGGGTCGAAGGGACGGAAGCCGGCGCCGTCGCGACGCCGCAGGAAGTCGTCGAACATCTCCTTCCAGGCGGCGGCGTGCACGACGGCGGTCCTGGTGAGCACACCGTCGAGATCGAACAGGCAGGCCCGGACGGTGTCCGGCAGACCGAGTTTCGTCATGCCTCCACCCTCCCCCGGCCCCGCAC
>NZ_LIQR01000493.1 GCF_001418575.1 Peterkaempfera griseoplana | reverse complement strand
GGTTCGTACGGACTGGCGTGATGGTGGTCCAGGCGAGGCTGCTGGTGGGTGTAGGAGTCTTCAGGGCCTCTTGGACGACGAGACCGGGGCGGTGGGTGCGGGCGGCGAGTTGGCGGTGAACGTCGCGCGGGGTGGGGACCGGCGGGGCGATCGGGGTCAGCGTGGCGTTCTGGCGTGCGGTGCGACCAAGGTGGTGCCGGTAGCGGGGCACGGGTGCGGGATTGAGCATCGCGGTGGCCGCAGCGGTCAGGATCCGGTCGGGGGTGGCACTGCTGAAGCGGCCGTACCAGCTGTTCAGACCGTTGTCGACGGCCAGGGTCCAGCGTCCGTCCTGGCCGGCCTGCTCTGCCTCGTGTGTGGCGAGGGGGTGCATTCGCCAGGTCATGGTGGCGTGGCCGTCCGGGGAGACTGTCTGCTGCTGGCCGTAGCGCAGGGGGTGGGTGGTCCATCCGGCGTCCAGGTAGGGCTGGCGCCAGGCCCCAGGCGTGCGGGGCTCGCGAATGAGCCAGTCGTTGCCGTCGGGCTCGTACAGGGCGGCAAGTACGGTGGTGACGTCGGCGACGATCTCCTCCGGGGTGTGCTCGCTGAAGTTCATGCACCACAGGGGCGGGGCGAAGGCGTCCTTGGAGACAGCGATCTGCCACAGCGTGTTCCACTCCTGCTCCGGGATGAATCCGGCGCGGATGCGCTGATCGGGCGTGGCGAGGTAGCAGTTGCCCAGGTCGTCGTAGCTGAGGGCACCGCCGATGTCACGCAGCGGTTGCAAGCCGGGGTCTCCGATACCGGTGGACCCGGCGAGGTAACGGGGGCTGACATAGACGTCGCCGTCCGGCTCATCAACGGCGGTGCTGGCAGGGATCAACGTGGACCTCGTCGTGGGAGTGGTCGTCAGCGTGATGGGCGCCCCCGGTTCGATGCCGCCACGGGTGCGGCAGCCGGCGTGGCGCCGGCGTCCGGACTCCTCGCCTGGGCACCCCGGGCTGCGGCGGCGGTCCTGCGTGGCCGTGGGGTGATGCCAACCAGGGCGCGGTGGGCTTCGGGGATCTGGTCGGTGGTGCGCAGGGCGGGGTGCGGGTCGGTGAGTTCACTGAGGGCTGCGGCGAGCAGGGTTGTGGGCGTGGCGGCGGTGAAGGTGCCCTTCCACTGCCGGTCGGGCCGGTCGGCCGGGCCAGCCCACAGGGTGCAGGCGACGGGTAGGCCGTCCGAATCCTCAAAGCCGGTGATGCGCTCGTGGCCCTCCCGCAGGGTCAGCCCGGCGGTGCCGTCCGGGGCCTGGAGGGCGGTTTCATCGTCCGCGGCGGTGTCCCGCCAGCGCCAGCCTGCCTCCGCGGCACGGGTGAGGAGTGCGGGCAGACGGTCGGATCCCCACAGGGCGCTGTCGCGCTGCGCAGGCGCGGGCTGAGCCAGGGCGAATGCGAGCTGGCAGGCGACGACGAGGACAACCTCGTGGGGTGTGCGGGTGTCGAACTCTGCCTTCCAGGAGCGTTCGCCGACCGGGGAGGTGTAGGCGGCGATGGTCCAGCGGATGCCACGGCTGTCGGGTTCGTGGTCGAGCTGGATGCGTCCGAGCAGGCAGTCGCTGACCGCGACCGTCGTCTCTCCGGCTCCGGGGCGGTAGCGGGACCAATCGGGGTGCGCGTCGAGGAAGGTGTCCAGGGCGGCGTCGGGGTCGCCGGGCCCGCCCAGGTAGCCGGGGCTGACCGCGACGATCTCGCCGGACCGGTCGGGAGGGCCGTTCACCGAGGGGCCTGGTCGGGGTCGGCCTGGAGGGTTTGCTGGGTCTCGCGGAGGCGGCGTTCGGCGATGTCGGCGTAGTGGCCGGTCATCTCAACGCCGATGAAGTTGCGGCCTTCCAGCAGGGCGGCAACACCCGTGGAGCCGGAGCCGGCGCAGAAGTCGAGGACGGTGCCGCCCCGCGGGCAGATGCGGACGAGTTCGCGCATGACCTCGACCGGCTTCTGGGTGATGTGGACGCGGTCCTCGCCTCGGGGTTGGGAGCCGATGAAGTGGCCGGGGAGGTAGATGTCGCGAGTGCGGTCCAGGCTGGCCTTGACGCCCCAGGCAATGGCCTCGGCGGACTGCTTGAAGCCGCCCCTGCGGGGGCGGCTCGCAGGTTTGATCCAGGGCATGGTGCCGGACCAGACCCAGCCGGCCATCTGCAGGGCGTCGGTGGTGGCGGGTTCCTGACGCCAGTCGGAGAAGATCACACAGGCGCCGTGGGTGCGGGTGGTGCGGTAGGCCTCGGTGAGGATCTCGGCGAGCCAGCGGGTGTAGGAGCGCTGGTCCTTGTTCTCGCCGGGGAAGTCGGCCAGCGCGTGGCCGGCGTCGCCGGAGGTGTACTTGGCGCGGGCGGTACGCGAGGTGCGCTCGGATGCGGTGCGCCCGCCGGAGTTGTAGGGCGGGTCGGTGATGATCGCGTCGATGCTGGCGTCCGCCAGGCCGCTAAGGACGGTCAGGGCGTCGCCGCGGTGGATGGTGTACGTGGGCAGGGTCGACCTCCAGTGCGGGATGCGGCAAAAGGGGAGGCAGGCCGCCCCACCGGCGGGGCGCCAGGGTCGAGGACCGCGCGGCATGCACGATGCTTGTTCGCGGGGCGTCTCGGCATGCTGCCGATGTGGTGGGCGAAGCGGCGCTGCGGCCCGGGACGCTAGCCGCCGCCCGGGTGCCGTACCTAATCCCCCCGGGCCTGAGGCCGGGTATTTGGTGTGGCACCGGGCGCAGGTCTAGCGTCTCGCCACGCTCCCCCGGCCAGGTCCCGTCCTCGACGGCCTCCGCCTGCCCGTATCGGGAGCATCCCCCTATTTCCCTCTGCCGTGGAGGCACCCCTGTGGCGAGATTAACGGCGCGGCCTTGAGCCGCTTCCAGGGTCGGCTCCGGACCGCCGTCAGCGGTGCGGGGCCGGCCTTCGCCAGCCCCCAGGCGTCCCTGCCCGCCCACTCACGCGATGGAGCGATCCCCCGATGACCTACGCGATACAGGCCCGCTCACCGGCGGACCACCGGCTGCCACCCGCGATGGGCGGTGGGGCCCGGCGGTGAAACGCGCCGGCACGGTCCTCCTGGCCGCCGCGCTGCTCGGCCCGGTCCTCCTCGGGCTCCTGGTCGCCCTGCTCGTCTCCAGCAACGCGGCCGCCTCCTGCGGGAGTTCTGCACAGGCTGTGGACATTGCAGCTGTCAAGGAGGCGGTGCGGGAGATCCTGAACGGCACGCCGCCGGGCACTGGCTCAGCCCCAGTGGAGGGGATGGAGGCACCGCAAGTACAAATCCCCCAAGCGAGGACGATCGTAGCAACCGGCCTCGCGATGGATGTGCCGGCACGCGCTCAGGTCGTGGCGTTGGCCACCGCGTTGCAGGAGTCGGGGCTGCGCAACCTGCCCTCAGACGACCGGGACAGCCTCGGACTGTTCCAGCAGCGCCCCTCCCAGGGCTGGGGAACCGCCGAGCAAATCCAGGACCCCGTCTACGCCTCCAACCGGTTCTACGCGCACCTGCTGCGCGTCCCCGGCTGGCAGCAGCTGACGATTGCTCAGGCAGCCCAGGTGGTCCAGCACAGCGCCAATCCGGACGCCTATGCCCGGTGGGAGCCGCTGGCCACCGCCCTGCAACAGGCCCTCGACAGCCTCCTGGCACCGCCTCGGGCTTCTGCCCCACCGACTGGTGCGATGCCTACGGACTCGCCCGACACCTCTGCCGTGTCCGCTGTCGGCGTCGGATGCACGGGAGGCAAGGACGGAACAAACTTTGGGGTGATCCCGCCCGGTGCCCTACCCGCCGGGTACGCAATCCCTGCGGATGCGCCCGCCGAGGTGCGGACCGCGATCCGCTGGGCCCTGGGGCAGCTCGGCACCCCGTACCAGTGGGGCGGGTCCTGCACGAACGCGCACGGCCCGGATCCGATGGGCCGGTGCGACTGCTCCTCGCTGATGCAGCAGGCGTACAAGGCCGCCGGCGTCGCCCTGACGCGCACGACCTACACGCAGGTCGCCGAGGGCCAGGCCGTCTCTCCCCACGATCTCCGCCCGGGTGACCTGGTGTTCACCGAGGGCACCGCAGCCCACCCGGAACACGTGGGCATGGTCATCGGCTCGGGATTGATCGTCAACGCACCCCACACCGGCGACGTCGTGCGGATCGCCACGCTCGCCTCGTGGCGCCGCGCCATCCTCGCCGCGCGTCGCATCCTCCCCTGACCTGCCCGGACCTCCCCTGTCCCATGCGGCCCCGTCCCGGCCAACCCCTAGGAGTGTGCCCTTTGGCCTTGACCATCCCTGTCCAGCTCCTGGCCTACGATCCCGGGATCACGCCGTCGGAGGGCGGCCTGCCGGGTCTGGAAGTGCTCAAGCACGTGGTGGGCTCGATCAACCTGTTCTCCGTCATCGCGGTCGTCGGCGCGCTGTCCGTCTCCGGGGTGGTGTGGGCCTGGGGCCACCACACCGGCTCCCACGGCGCGGAGGCCAAGGGCAAGCAGGGGGTGCTGGTCTGCGCCGGCGCCGCGCTGCTGCTCGGCGCGGCCAACGCGATCGTCGCGTTCTTCAGCAACCTGGGAACGCAGGTCCACTGATGCGCACCCAGTCCTCGCCTCTCACCGGTGCCCTGCGCCGGCGCCTGCTGGTCGGCGTGGGGGTGCTGGTCGTCGTCGCCCTGCTGGCCGGGCTCACCGCCCGGCTGGCAGGCGACCACCGCACCTCACCGCCGATCGTCCCGACGCCCACCATTGATCCGGCGACCGCCCCATCTGCCGCCACCGCTCCCCGACCTGCATCGTCGGCCCCAGGTGTGCGTGCCCCGGTAACTGCACCACCGCGGACGTCGGATCCGGTCGCCTACGCCCAGGCCTTCGCTGCGGCGGTGTGGGCGTACGACACGCGCACGAACGCCCAGGGCGACTACGCCGCCGGGCTCCAACGCTGGCTGACCGCGGAGAAGCAGTACGCCGACCCCGGATCGGTGACCGCTCAGATCCCCACCGCGCTGCTGTGGGGCCGGATGCGCGACCAGCAGCAGTACGCCACCGCACAGGTCGCCGAAGCCCACCTGCCCGCAGCATTCCAGACCGCGGTCGCCCGTGATCCGGCGGTGCTGACCGCCGCCTACATCTATCCGGTCACCGTCACCGGCCGGCAGGTCCTGCACTGGACGGGCGGCGGCGGAGCGGAGTCCCGGGCGATCACCCTGGCCGTCCAGTGTCGCCCCCACCACCCCTGCGCGCTGGCC
>NZ_LIQR01000492.1 GCF_001418575.1 Peterkaempfera griseoplana | reverse complement strand
CGGGGGACCGGGTGCGGTGGACCTCCTCGGGTGAGGTGGTCTTCGCCGGTCGTGCGGATGATCAGGTGAAGGTGCGTGGGTTCCGGGTGGAGCTGGGTGAGGTGCAGGCCGCGGTGGCGGCGCATCCGCAGGTCGCCCAGGCCGCCGTGGTGGCTCGTGAGGACACCCCTGGGGACACCCGCCTCATCGCCTATGTCGTCACACCCGATGCCGACAGCGCCCGTGATACCGAACTGCCCTCGGCGGTACGGAAGTTCGTGGGGCAGCGACTCCCGTCGCACATGGTTCCCTCGGCGGTGGTGGTGCTGGACGCGCTGCCGCTCACAGCCAACGGCAAGCTGGACCGCAAGGCGCTGCCCGCACCCGAGGCCGCCACGTCCCGGGCCGCCCGAGGTCCGTCCACCCCGCAGGAGGAGACCCTGTGCGAGGTGTTCGCCCAGGTCCTGGGCCTGGAGAGCGTGGGGGTGGAGGACGACTTCTTCGACCTCGGCGGCCACTCCCTGCTGGCGGTCCGGCTGGTGAGCCTGGTACGGGCGAGGCTCGGCGTGGAGGTGCCGCTGAGGGTGCTGCTGAACACTCCGACGGTCGCAGGGCTGGCGGAACAGCTTGGAAGTCAGAAGTCAGCCAGGCCGGCGTTGCGGCCGATGCGTAACAAGGAGGAGTCCTGATGATTCCGTTGTCTTTCGCGCAGCGCCGGCTGTGGTTCATCCAGCAGCTGGAGGGGCCAAGCCGGACCTACAACATCCCGGTGTCACTGCGGCTTTCGGGCGACGTGGACCGCGGGGCGCTCAGCGCCGCGCTGCGGGACGTCATCGGGCGGCACGAGGTGCTGCGGACGGTGTTCCCGACGGCCGGCGGTGAACCCCACCAGCGCATCCTGGACCTTGCGGATCTGGAGTGGGAACTGTCGCTGGTGGAGGTCGCACCGGCGGACCTCGCCGACGCGGTGGCCGAGGCCTCCGGGTACGCCTTCGACCTGTCCTCCGAGATCCCCATCCGTGCCTGGCTCTTCTCGGCGGGCCCGGACGAGCAGGTGCTGGTGGTCGTGGTCCACCACATCGCCAGCGACGGCTGGTCGAGGAAGCCGCTCGCCCGTGACGTCTCCGACGCCTATGCGGCGCGCTGCGAGGGGCGTGCCCCGGCGTGGGAGCCGTTGCCGGTGCAGTACGCCGACTACGCCCTCTGGCAGCGTGAACTGCTCGGTGACGAGAAGGACCCGGAGAGTGTGCTCTCCAAGCAGGTGGCGTACTGGCGGACGGCGCTGGAGGGTGCACCGGAGGAGCTGGCGCTGCCCTTCGACCGGCCCCGCCCCGCGGTGGCCAGTCACCGCGGGCACAGCGTGCCGCTTGCGGTGCCCGCCGAGGTCCACGCGCGTCTGGCGGAGGTGGCCCGCGACTCGGACGTGACGATGTTCATGGTGCTGCAGGCCGCGCTCGCCGTGCTGCTGTCGCGGCTGGGAGCGGGCACCGACATCCCCGTCGGGGCTGCTGTGGCCGGGCGTACGGATGTGGCCCTGGACGACCTGGTGGGCTTCTTCGTCAACACGCTGGTGATGCGTACCGACCTGTCCGGGGACCCGACCTTCACCGAGGTGCTCTCCCGGGTGCGGGAGGCCGGGTGGGGTGCTCTGGCCCACCAGGACGTGCCCTTCGAGCGGCTGGTGGAGGAGCTGTCCCCGACCAGGTCGCTGGCCCGGCACCCGTTGTTCCAGGTGATGCTCAGCCTGCAGAACACCGAAGGGGCGGCCCTGGAGCTGCCGGGTGTGCAGGCTGGTGCGGCCGCGCCGCCCACGGGCGCGCGGGCGGCGAAGTTCGACCTCGAGGTCGGCGTCGGAGAGGTGTTCGACGCCGAGGGCCGGCCGGCCGGACTGCGGGGCGGACTGGTCGCGGCTGCGGACCTGTTCGACGCGGAGTCGGTCGAGCGGATGGCTGACCGCTGGGTGCGGGTCCTCACGGCGCTGGCCGATGCCCCGGGACGTCCACTGAGCGCGGTGGACGTGCTCGACCCGGAGGAGCGGCAGCGGCTTCTGGTGGAGTGGAACGACACCGCGGCCGAGCTGCCGCAGGCCACCATGGTGCAGCTGTTCGAGGCGCAGGCCGCGCGCACTCCGGACGCGGTGGCGGTGGTGTGCGAGGGTGCCGAGCTGACCTACGGAGAGCTGGAGGAGCGGGCCAACCGGCTGTCCCGGTACCTGGCCGGCAAGGGGGTCGGCCCCGAGGCCAAGGTCGCCGTGGTGCTCGAGCGCGGCCTCGACCTGATGGTCGCACTGCTGGGTGTGCTGAAGGCGGGTGGCGCCTATCTGCCGATCGACCCGGCCTACCCGAGTGAGCGCATCTCCTACATGTTCGAGGATGCCGCGCCGGTGGCGGCGCTGGCCTCGGCGGGTACGGCCGGGGTGGTGCCGCCGTCGGCGGTGCCGGTGGTCGTCCTGGACTCGCCGGCGGTGGCGGAGTCCCTGGCGGCTCTGCCGTCGCAGCGGCTGGACGAGGCCGAGCGGGGGCTGCTGCCCGGTCATCCGGCGTATGTGATCTACACCTCCGGCTCCACCGGGCGGCCCAAGGGCGTGGTGGTGGAGCACCGCTCGGTCGCCGCCCTGCTGTCCTGGGCGTCCGGGGAGTTCGGCGGGGAGGAGTTCTCCCGGGTACTGGCCTCGACCTCGCTCAACTTCGACGTGTCGGTCTTCGAACTCTTCGGCCCCCTGGTGTCGGGGGGCAGCATCGAGATCGTCCGGGACCTGCTGGCGTTGGCCGACCCCGCACGGGGGACCTGGCCCGTCACCCTGATCAGTGCGGTTCCGTCCGCCTTCGCCCAGATCCTGGGCGGCACCGGACTCGACGTCCGGGCCCGTACGGTCGTCCTGGCCGGCGAGGCCCTCACCGCCCACGCGGTCGGCAGCATCCGCAAGGCGCTGCCCGGCGCCCGGGTCGCCAACATCTACGGCCCCACCGAGGCCACCGTCTACACCACCGCCTGGTACACCGACGAGGCGGTGGACGGCAATCCGCCCATCGGCCGGCCGATCTCGAACGTCCGGGTCCAGGTGCTGGACGAGGCCCTGCGGCCGGTGCCGGTGGGTGTGGCGGGCGAGCTGTACATCGCGGGCGCGGGACTGGCGCGCGGGTACCTCGGCCGCGCGGCCCTGACCGCGGAGCGGTTCGTTGCGGACCCGCACGGTCCGGCGGGCTCCCGGCTGTACCGCACCGGTGACCTGGTGCGGTGGCGCGCGGACGGGAACGTCGAGTACCTCGGCCGGGTCGACGAGCAGGTGAAGATCCGTGGCTTCCGGGTGGAGCTGGGTGAGGTGCAGGCCGCGGTCGCGGCGCATCCGCTGGTGGCCCAGGCCGCGGTGGTGGTGCGGGAGGACAATCCCGGTGACAAGCGCCTGGTCGCCTATGTCGTCGCGGAGGACGGCTGCAGCGCCGGCGACGAAGGCCTTCCGGCGTCGATCCGTGCGGGAGCGGCCCAGCGGCTGCCGGGACACATGGTGCCGTCGGCGGTG
>NZ_LIQR01000491.1 GCF_001418575.1 Peterkaempfera griseoplana | reverse complement strand
ACATGGTTCCCTCGGCGGTGGTGGTGCTGGATGCGCTGCCGCTCACGGCCAACGGCAAGCTCGACCGCAAGGCCCTGCCCGCACCCGACTACGCAACCACGGCAGGCGCTGATCGGGGTCCGTCGAGTGTGCGGGAGGAGATCCTGTGCGCCGCCTTCGCGGAGGTGCTGGGGCTGCCGGCGGTCGGGGTGGAGGACGACTTCTTCGACCTGGGCGGCCACTCCCTGCTGGCGGTCCGGCTGGTGAGCCGGATCCGGGCGGTGCTGGGCGTCGAGGTGGAGATCCGGGTGCTGTTCGAGGCGCCCACGGTCGCGGCGCTCGCGGCACGGCTGGCCGACGCCGGACAGGCTCGCGCATCACTCGCCGCCCGGACCCGGCCCGAGCGGATCCCGCTCTCCTTCGCCCAGCGCCGGCTGTGGTTCGTCGGGCGGCTGGACGGCCCGAGCGCGACCTACAACACCCCCGTCGTGGTCCGGCTGTCGGGTGAGGTGGACCGGGAGGCGCTGGCTGCGGCGTTCCGGGACGTGCTGGGGCGGCACGAGGTGCTGCGGACGGTGTTCCCGATGGCCGACGGCGAGCCCTACCAGCGGATCACGCCCCTGGAGGACCTGGAGTGGGAGCCGTCCGTCGAGGAGGTGTCCCCGCAGGACCTCGCAGCCGCCGTCGTTCGGGCCCAGGAGTACGCCTTCGACCTGTCCTCGGAGGTTCCGATCCGGGCCTGGCTGTTCTCGGCCGGTCCGGACGAGCAGGTCCTGGTGGTCGTGATGCACCACATCGCCACGGACGGCTGGTCCAGGGCGCCCCTGGCCCGCGATCTCTCGGAGGCCTATGCGGCGCGCTGCGACGGCAGGGCCCCGGCATGGGAGCCGCTGCCGGTGCAGTACGCCGACTACGCCCTCTGGCAGCGCGAGCTGCTGGGTGATGAGACAGATCCCGACAGCGTCGTCAATCGTCAGGTGGCGTACTGGCGTGAGGCGTTGGCGGGTGCGCCGGAGGAGTTGGCGCTTCCGGTGGACCGGGTGCGTCCGGCGGTGGCGAGTCATCGTGGGCATCGGGTGCCGGTGGAGATACCGGCGGAGCTGCATGCGCGTGTGGTGGAGGTGGCGCGGGCCGAGGGTGTGACCGTGTTCATGGTGCTGCAGGCCGCGCTTGCGGTGCTGCTGTCTCGGCTGGGCGCGGGCACGGACATCCCGATCGGGTCCGCGGTCGCCGGCCGCACCGATGTGGCCCTGGACGACCTGGTGGGTTGCTTCGTCAACACCCTGGTGGTGCGTGCGGACTTGTCGGGTGACCCGACGTTCCGTGAGGTGCTGGGACGGGTGCGGGAGGCGGGTCTGTCGGCGCTGGCGCACCAGG
>NZ_LIQR01000490.1 GCF_001418575.1 Peterkaempfera griseoplana | reverse complement strand
CCACCGAGGCGACCGTGATCGTGGCCGTGGGTGAGGTGGATCCGGAACGCGAGGGGGTGGTGCCGTTCGGGTCGCCGGCGGCGAACAGCCGGTTGTATGTGCTGGACGGCGGGCTGGAGCCGGTGGCTCCGGGCGTGGTCGGCGAGTTGTACGTGGCCGGGGCGCAGCTGGCACGGGGCTATGTGCACCGGGGGAGTCTGACGGGCGAGCGGTTCGTGGCGTGCCCGTTCGAGGCGGGCTCGCGGATGTACCGGACGGGTGACCTGGCCCGCTGGGGTGAGGACGGCCAGCTGGTCTTCGCCGGCCGGGCGGACGAGCAGGTGAAGATCCGCGGCTTCCGGGTGGAGCTGGGTGAGGTGCAGACCGCGGTCGCGGCGCATCCCCAGGTCGCCCAGGCCGCCGTCGTCGCCCGTGAGGACGGTCCGGGTGGGGCCCGGCTGGTGGCCTACGTGGTGCCGGCGACCGGCGGCGAGGGCGAGCCGGGTGGGGGTGGTGAGCTGGCGGCGTCCGTGCGGGCGCTGGCCGGACAGCGGCTGCCGGAGTACATGGTTCCGTCCGCGGTGGTGGTGCTGGACGCCCTCCCCCTGACCGTCAACGGAAAACTCGACCGCGGGGCACTGCCCGTACCCGGCCCCGACGCCGGGAGGGCGGGCAGCGGCCGCCGGGCGTCGACACCCCAGGAGCAGACCCTCTGCGACGTCTTCGCCGAAGTGCTCGGGTTGCCCGAGGTCGGCATCGATGACGACTTCTTCGCACTGGGCGGGCACTCACTGCTCGCGGTGCGTCTGGCCAGCCGGATCAGGGCCGTGATGGGCGTCGAAGTGGAGATCAGGGCGCTGTTCGACGCGCCCACCGTGGCAGGGCTTGCACGGCAGCTCGGAAACCAGAAGTCGGAGAGGCCCGCGTTGCGGCCGATGCGCAAGCAGAAGGAGTCCTGATGTTCCCGTTGTCTTTCGCGCAGCGCCGCCTGTGGTTCATCGGCCAGCTGGAAGGGCCGAGCGCCACCTACAACATCCCGATGGCGCTCCGCCTGTCGGGTCTGGTGCGCCCGGAGGCGCTGGACGCCGCCCTGCGGGACGTCATGGACCGCCACGAGGTGCTGCGCACCGTCTTCGGGACGGCGGACGGAGAGCCCTACCAGCGCATCCTGGAACCCGCCGAGGTGGACTGGGAGCTGCAGACGGTCGACCTCTCCGCCTCCGGCGCCGAACTGACCGACGCCGTCGCGGAGGCTGCGGCCTACGCCTTCGACCTCTCCTCCGAGGTGCCGATCCGCGCCTGGCTGTTCTCCTCGGCGCCGGACGAGCATGTGCTGCTGGTCCTGGTGCACCACATCGCCAGCGACGGCTGGTCGACCGGCCCGCTGGCCCGGGACCTCGCCGTGGCGTACACGGCCCGCTGCGAGGGACTGGCCCCCCAGTGGGAGCCGCTGCCGGTGCAGTACGCCGACTACACGCTCTGGCAGCGCGAGCTGCTCGGTGACGAGAACGACCCCGAGAGCGTCCTGTCGCGGCAGGTCGCCTACTGGCGCCGGACACTGGACGGCGCGCCCGAGGAGCTGGAGCTCCCCTTCGACCGGCCGCGCCCCGCAGTGGCCTCCTACCGGGGTCACCAGGTGCCGGTCGAGGTGCCGGCGGAGGTGCACGCGCGGCTGGTGGAGGTGGCGCGGGCCGAAGGCGTCACCACTTTCATGGTGCTGCAGGCGGCGCTGGCGGTGCTGCTGTCGCGACTGGGCGCGGGCACCGACATCCCCGTCGGCTCGGCCAACGCCGGACGCACCGATGTCGCGCTGGACGACCTGGTCGGGTTCTTCGTCAACACCCTGGTGATGCGGACGGACCTGTCGGGGGACCCGACGTTCCGTCAGATACTCGGCCGGGTGCGGGAGACCGGGCTCTCCGCGTTCGCCCACCAGGACGTGCCCTTCGAGCGGCTGGTCGAGGAGCTGGCACCGTCCCGCTCCCTGGCGCTCCACCCGCTCTTCCAGGTGATGCTCACCGTGCAGAACAACGCCGAGGCGGTCCTGGACCTGCCGGGCGTGGTGGCCGTCGATGTGCCCGAGCTGTCGGACAGCGTGTCGGCCGCCAAGTTCGACCTCGACCTCGGCATCGAGGAGGAGTTCGACGCGGAGGGCGCCCCGGCGGGGCTCCACGGTGCGGTGACCGCCGCCGCGGACCTGTTCGAGCGCGCCACCGTGGAGCAGCTCATGGAGCGCTTCGGACGGGTGCTGCGGACGGTGTCCGACGACCCGGAGACGCGGCTGAGCGCCGTGGATGTGATGGCTGAGGCCGAGCGCCGCCAGGTGCTGGCCGAGTGGAACGACACCGCCGCCGAGGTCCCGGGTGCGACCGTCCCCGAGCTGTTCGAGGCGCAGGCGGCGCGCACCCCGGACGCGGTGGCGCTGGTGTGCGAGGGCGTCCGGGTGTCGTACGCGGAGCTGGACGCGCGGGCGGCCCGGCTGGCGCACCGCCTGGCCGGCCGGGGCGTGGGCGCGGAGTCCGTGGTGGCGCTGTGCCTGCCCCGGGGCATCGACATGATCACGGCCGTGCTGGCGGTCTGGAAGGCCGGAGCGGCCTACCTGCCCGTCGACCCCGAGCAGTCGGCCGAGCGCCTGGCGTTCGTCCTGGACGACAGCGCAACCGCGCTGCTGGTCGGCACCGCTGCCACCCTCTCCGGGCTCCCGGCCGACGGAGTGGCGATGCTGGCCCTGGACGACCCCTCCGCCGCGGACGGCGGGCCGGCGGCCACCGGACTGCGGACCGCCGTCGCCCCGGGCGCACTGGCGTATGTGATCTACACATCGGGTTCGACCGGGCTGCCCAAGGGCGTGGCGGTGACCCACGGATCGCTGACGAACTATGTGTCGTCGGTGGTGGGGCGTCTGGGGCTCGGCGTGGTCGGCGGGCGCTACGCCCTGCTCCAGGCCCAGGTCACCGACCTGGGCAACACGATGCTGTTCGCGAGCCTGGTCTCGGGGGGTGAGCTGCATGTGCTGGGTGAGGGTGCGGCGACGGATCCGGGTGCGGTGGCGTCGTATGTGGCCGAGTTCGGAATTGATTATCTGAAGGCGGTGCCGTCGCATCTGGCGGCGCTGGGCGGCGTGGCCGGTACGGAGGCCGTGCTGCCGGCCCGGTCGCTGGTGCTGGGTGGTGAGGCGGCGCCGGCGGCGTGGGTGGCGGAGGTCCTGGAGGCGGCGGGGGACCGCGCGGTCTTCAACCACTACGGGCCGACGGAGACGACGATCGGGGTGGCGACGGGCCGGTTGTCGGCGGAGTCGGTGGCGGCGGGTGTGGTGCCGGTGGGCTCGCCGATCGCCAACACCCGGTTCTACGT
>NZ_LIQR01000049.1 GCF_001418575.1 Peterkaempfera griseoplana | reverse complement strand
CGGCCGGCCGGCCGGCCGCCGTAGGTCCACTGCGGGGCGGGCCAGGTGCCGCTGCAGGTGGAGCCCGTGTTCCAGCCGGAGTTGCCGCCGCCGTCGGTGATCTGCAGGCCGGTGCCGATGCAGTTCTGGATCGGGGTGGCGCTCTGGGCGATGTTCTTGGCCGTGACGTTCGTGAATTTCATGGCGGCGTTGGACTGGGCCTGGATGGCGTAGGTGCCCGCGCCGTCGATGTTGACATCGGTCAGGTTGATGCCGCTGACCGCGCCCTCGATGGACTGGATCGCCTCGTAGGAGCTGTCCAGGATGTCGGTGTCGGTGACATTGATCGTGGCGCCGCTGATGGGCTCGTTGAGTCCGTCGAACCAGAGCGCACCGACGCCGAAGTTCCAGTTGTAGTCGCTGTTGCCGGTGCGGATCAGGGTGTTGCGGGCGGCGGTGATGGTGCCCGCGACCGCGGTCCCGCTGCCGGAGTTGACGCCCGGGTAGCGGTTGGCGATGTGCAGGCCGCCGCCGTTGCTGACGGTGTCGGCCATCACGTTGTCGGAGATGGTGAAGTCCCGGCCGCCGTAGGTGACGATGTTGTTGGCCAGGATCGGCAGCACCACGGTGTCGTGGGTGAAGCTGTCGTTGACGTTGGGCTTGTCCTGGGGCCAGGAGGCCAGTCCGTCGTCACCGGTGTTGCGGACGAAGGTGTTGGTGACCGTGGAGTTTGTGACTCCGGTGTGGAAGTTCACCCCGTCCGCGGTCTGGTCCAGGATGCGGCTGTTCTTGATGGTGAAGTGGTCCATGGGGCCGTCCATCCAGGCGCCGACCTTGGTGTGCTGGATCCACAGGTCGTCCACGGTGGAGTTGGACATCGCCCCGCCGAGGCCGTTGACCTGGTCGGAGTCCACCCGCTCGCGGATGTCGCCGATGATGGCGAAGTCCTTGAGGGTGACGTTCTGGCTGGGGCCGCCGTCGCTGACGTACTTGCCGTAGATGCCCGCCGCGCGGCTGCTGTTGCCCGGGTCGCGGCCGCCGAGGACGGTGTACCAGGGGCCCGCGCCGGCCAGCGTCACCTTGTCCACCACGACATGGCCGTAGAGGGTGTAGTTGCCCTGCGGCAGGTAGACGGTGCGGCCCTGGGCCGCACCGGCGTCCACGGCGGCCTGGATCCTCGCGGTGGAGTCGGTGGCGCCGCTGGGGTCGGCGCCGTAGTCGGCGACCGCGTCGATGGCCCCGGTGGGCTTGCCGATGGGCGCGGCGACGTTCTCGAAGTCCGCCAGGTCGATGGTGAAGGTCGGCGACTGGGCGGTGGAGGACACCTGGAGGCGGATCTTGGTCCCTGCCGGATAGGTGCTGC
Organism: Peterkaempfera griseoplana; assembly: GCF_001418575.1. GTDB lineage: Bacteria > Actinomycetota > Actinomycetes > Streptomycetales > Streptomycetaceae > Peterkaempfera > Peterkaempfera griseoplana. The sequence continues at coordinate 10,230 of NZ_LIQR01000049.1, read as the reverse complement.
CCAGCAGGGTCCTGGTCTCGTCGAAGAAGTGGTGGGGGTTGGTGTCGCCCGGGTTGTTGTTGAAGGGGTAACCGCCGTAGTACCAGCTGTACTTGGAGGTCACCGCGACGCTCTTGAGCTTGGACCCGTTGACCAGCAGGTCCATGGAGGCGTCGCGCCCCTTGCCGTCGGAGGAGTCCGGCAGGCTGTAGCGGAAGTCGATGGAGTTGGCCGGCTGGGTGAGGGTGAACTCCACGTACTGGCCGACGGCGCCCAGGGTGACCGCCTGGCGGCCGGACGCCTCCGAGGGCAGATGGGTGTAGAGGCGGTCGGGTCCGATCACGGTGCCGTTGGTGGCGGCGTACTCGGCCTCCTGCTCGACGAACGGGACGGTCGCGCCCCGTCCCTGGACCGCCAGCGGGGAGAGGGTGGGGACGCCCGCCGCATGGGCGGTGCCGGCGCCGGCCACCACAGCGGTGACCAGTCCTGCGGCGCCGAGGGCTGCGGCCGTGAACGCGGCGAGTCCGCGGCGGGGGCGGCCGCGGTGGGGTGAACGCATGGGGATGCACTTCCTTGCTGGTCGATGAGTGGTGGGACCAGAGGTGCAGTGAGGGGGATGTGACGCGGTCATTTCATCCGGCAGCGAGAGACTAAGGGCCGCGTCCGCATGAAGTCCATAAGCGGGAGCAAGATTTTGGCAGAAACAACGCAAGGAACTTACGAGCACATGCAGAGGGCCCTGGACTCCCCCTCAGGAGTCCAGGGCCCTCGTACGCGGCGGGTCAGCCCAGCCACACCGCCGCGTCCACCGGCAGCCGCCCGCCGGTCAGCTCCGCGCTGGCCAGCAACGGCCGCCCGCCCTCCGGCAGCGGTACCGGCGCGTCCGACAGGTTGACCAGACAGCCGAAGTCCTCACCGCGGCGGAAGGACAGCACCCCGGGTGCGCTCTCCAGCCAGCTGAAGCGGCCCTCCCGCAGCGCCGCCGTACTGCGGCGCAGCCGCAGCGCACTGCGGTACAGATTGAGCATCGAGCCGGGATCGGCCCGCTGGGCCTCCACGGTGAGGGCCTCCCAGCCGGCGGGCTGGGGCAGCCAGGGGTCCACGTCCTGCCGGGTGAACCCGTACGGCGGCGCGGTGCCCGACCACGGCAGCGGGACCCGGCATCCGTCGCGCCCCGGGTCGGTGCCGCCGGAACGGAAGTGCATCGGGTCCTGGAGCCGGTCCAGCGGCAGGTCCTCGACCTCCGGCAGGCCCAGTTCCTCGCCCTGGTAGAGGTAGACGGCGCCGGGCAGGGCGAGCGAGAGCAGCGCGGCCGCGCGGGCCCGGCGCAGGCCCAGCGCGGGATCGGTGGGCGTGCCGAAGGCCTTGGCGGCGAAGTCGAACCTGGTGTCGGCCCGGCCGTAGCGGGTGACGGTGCGGGTGACGTCGTGGTTGGCCAGCACCCAGGTGGCGGGGGCGCCCACCGGGGCGTGCAGGTCCAGGGTGGTGTCGATGGAGGCGCGCAGCTGGTCGGCGTCCCAGGCGCGGGTCATGAAGTCGAAGTTGAAGGCGGTGTGCAGTTCGTCCGGGCGCAGATACCGGACGAAGCGCTCGGCGTCGGGCAGCCAGACCTCGCCGATCAGCGCCCGGGGGTCGGGGTAGGAGTCCGCGATCCGCCGCCAGGAACGGTAGATCCCGTGCAACTCCTCACGGTCGACGAAGGGGTGGGGGTCGCTCGCCGGGTCGAAGTCGGGCAGCGCCGGGTCCTTGGTGCAGAGCGCCGCGGAGTCGATGCGGACGCCCGCCGCGCCGCGGTCGAACCAGAACCGCAGCACGTCCTCGAACTCGGCGCGGACCTCCGGGTGGTCCCAGTTGAGGTCCGGCTGCTGGGTGGCGAAGAGGTGCAGATACCACTCGCCCGGGGTGCCGTCGGGGTCGGTGGTACGGGTCCAGGGCACCCCGCCGAACTCCGACACCCAGTTGTTGGGCGGCAGTTCGCCGTCCGCTCCGCGGCCCGGACGGAAGTGGAAGCGCTCCCGCTCGGGGCTGCCCGGCGGGGCGGCCAGGGCCGCGCGGAACCAGGGGTGGGCGTCGGAGATGTGGTTGGGGACGATGTCCACGATGGTGCGGATGCCCAGGTCCAGCGCCTCGGAGATCAGCTTCTCGGCGTCGGCCAGGGTGCCGAAGACGGGGTCCACATCACGGTAGTCGGCGACGTCATAGCCGCCGTCGGCCATCGGAGAGGGGTACCAGGGGTTGAACCAGATGGCCTCGACTCCCAGGTCGGCGAGGTACGGGAGCCGGTTGCGGATGCCGGCCAGGTCGCCGACGCCGTCGCCGTTGCCGTCGGCGAAACTGCGCGGGTACACCTGGTAGATCGCCGCGTCTCGCCACCACCCCGGACGCTGGGGCTGAGGCTGGGGCTGCTGTACCACGGTGGTGGATCCTTTCGGGTACGGACGGATGGAGGCATGGGGTACCGCGCCGCCGGCCCGGCCGCGGGGAACGGTTGGATGGGGGCCGGCGGCGGTTCTGGGGGCGGCGGGTGCCGCGTCAGCCCTTGAGGCCGCCCGCGGTCAGCCCGGACATGATGTTCCGCTGGAAGATCAGGAAGAAGACCAGCGTGGGCACCGAGGCGATGGCCAGGGCCGCGATGACGACGTTCTGCGGCACCCCGGTGGAGAGCGATCTGATGCCGATGTTGAGCGTCTGGTTGGCCGGGTCGGGCTCCACCAGCATCGGCCAGAGGAAGTCCTTCCAGACGTTGACCACGGCGAAGATGGAGACCACGCCGAGGATCGGCCGCGACATCGGCAGCACCACCGACCAGAGGGTGCGCAGCGGGCCGGCGCCGTCGATGGCGGCGGCCGACATCAGGTCGGCGGGTATGGAGTCGAAGAAGCGCTTCAGCAGAAAGATGTTGAAGGCGTTGGCCACGGTGGGCAGCCAGATCGCCCACGGGCTGTTGATCAGGTTGAGGTGGAGCACCGGCAGGTCCAGCACCGTCAGGTACTGGGGGACGATCAGCACGGCCGCCGGGATCATCAGGGTGGCCAGCATCATGCCCAGGACGACGTTGCCCAGCACCGGGCGGAGCTTGGAGAGCGAGTAGGCCGCGGCGACGTCGAAGACCAGCTGGAGGACGAGCGCGCCGAAGGCGTAGTACAGGGTGTTGAACAGCAGCCGCCCCATGGAGAGCCGGCTCCACGCCTGGGAGTAGGTGTCGGTGTGGATGTGCTGCGGGAAGAGGGTCGGCGGGTTCTGGATCACCTCGGAGGTGGACTTCAGGCCGCCGGTCACCAGCCAGTACAGCGGCCCGAGGAAGACCAGGGTGAAGCCGGCCACCACCACCACGAGGACGATCCGGTAGAGCACCTTGCCGGTGGGGCGGTTGAGCTGGGTCTGCGAGATCAGGGTGCGGGTCCGCACGGCGTTGGCTGCCACGGGGGCGCTCCTCTCAGTCGGTCTCGCGGCTGAGCCGCACATAGACGGCGGAGAACCCGGCGAGCACCAGCAGCATGACCAGGCCCAGCGCGGAGGCGCTGCCGTAGTTGTTGAAGTTGAAGGCGTACTGGTAGACGAGGTAGACGACCGTGGTGGTGGAGCCCTGGGGGCCGTTGCCGCCGGTGAGCAGGAAGGGCTCCACGAAGACCTGCATGGTGGCGACGATCTGCAGCAGCAGGAGCAGCGAGAGGATCAGCCGGGTCTGCGGGATGGTGACGTGCCAGATCTTGCGCAGCAGCCCGGCGCCGTCGAGTTCGGCCGCCTCGTAGAGCTCGCCCGGGATGGTCTGCAGCGCCGCCAGGTAGACCAGGGTGGCGCCGCCCATGTTCATCCAGGTGGAGGCGATCACCACCGAGAGCATGGCGGTGGAGGTGGAGTTCAGCCAGGCCGACGTCGGCAGGTGGAGGAAGGCCAGGATGTGGTTGAAGAGGCCGAAGTCCGGGTCGTAGAAGTACTTGAAGAGCAGCACCGAGGCGACGGGCGGCATCATCACCGGCAGATAGACCAGGACCCGCAGATACGCCCGGGCGTGCCGCAGCTCGTTGAGCACCACGGCCACCACGAAGGGGACGGCGAAGCCGAGCAGCAGCGCCAGTCCGGTGTACAGCAGGGTGTTGCGCCAGGCCTGCCAGAAGGCGGGGTCGTTGAAGATGCGTTGCAGGTTCTCCATGCCCACCCAGGTGGTGGTGCCCCGCTTGGTCTTCTGGAAGCTCATGATCACTTCACGGACCATGGGGTACCAGGTGAAGAACCCGAAGCAGAGCAGGGCGCCGAGCAGGAACCCGTATGCGGAGAGGTTCCGGCGCACCTTCTGCGCCAGCCCCCTCCGGCTCCGCCGCGGAGTCCCGTCCTCCCCCGGATCGAGCCCGTGCGCCGCCTTGCCCGGGACGGTGATCGCCGCCATCACTTCTCCTGAGTCGTACCGCTGATCGTGGGTGCGGGGGCCGGCCGCTGCGGGCCGGCCCCCGGAGGTGTGGCTACTGCAGGTTGGCCAGCACCTGGTTGACCTGGGTCTCGGCGTCCGAGAGCAGCTTGTCGACGTTGGCGTGCTGGTCGGTCAGCACCGCGGAGACCGGGTTGTCCATCACCTTGTAGATCTGCTGGGCGTTGGCCGGCTCGGTCTTGCCGGGCACCTGGACGGACAGGTAGGGAGCGTAGTTGGCGACCGGCACGGTGGCGCTCGCCGCCTTCAGCTGGTTGTCCTTGGCCAGGCTGTCGCCGGTGAAGAAGAACGGCTCGGGCAGACCCACCGGGAGACCGTCGGCCTTGGTGCGGGAGTAGTTGAACTGCCCCTTGCCCATGGTGAGGTACTTGAAGTTGATCCAGGCGATGCCGGCCTTGATCTGGTCGGGGGTGGAGCCCGCCTTGAACATGTAGTCGTCGCCGCCGAGCAGCGCCGCCTTGCCGCCGGGCATCGGGCCCATGCCGTAGTCCTGGTAGTCGCCCTTGAGGGTCTGCACCATGTAGGTGATGTCGTCCGGGGCGCCGATGTACATACCGAGCTTGCCGGCGGCCATCTGGGTCATCAGGTCGGGCCACTTCAGGCCCTGGGCCGCGCTCATGGACTTGTCGGTCCACCGCATGTCGTAGAGGTTCTGCAGCACCTGCTTGCCCTCGGCGGTGTTGAAGGCGGCCTTGGAGCCGTCCTCGTTGACCATGGTGCCGCCGAGGCCGTAGAGCTCGGCGGTGAAGTGCCAGCCGCCCTGGTTGGTGGCGCTGTAGTCGCCGTAGCCGTTGACGCCGCCGCCCAGTGCGGCGATCTTCTTGGCGTCCGCGCGGATCTCGTCCCAGGTGGTCGGGGGCTTGTCCGGGTCCAGGCCGGCCTTCTTGAAGAGGCTGCGGCTGTAGAGCAGGCCCATCTTGTAGTTGCTCTTGGGCAGGCCGTAGAGCTTGCCGCCGTCCGTGAGGGTGGCGAGGACCGACGGGTCGATGTCCTTGAAGGCGGGCACGGTCTTCTCGTTGACGTACGCCGTGATGTCCGCGGCCCCGCCGGCGTCCAGCACCTGCTGGAGGTCGGTGAAGTAGGAGTAGAAGACGTCGGTCTGGGTCTTGCCCTGGAGCTGGGCGGTGAACTTGGGGGGCTCCTCGCAGGGCGAGGCGTCCTTGGAGTTGATGGTGACGTTCGGGTAGATCTTGTTGAACTCCGCGATGTCCTCCGCCCACTCCTTGCGCTCGGCGGTCTTGGTGGTCGGCGGCTGGCAGTCGATGCTGATGGTGACCTTGGTCTTGGGGTCCAGAGGCGTGGCTGCGTCCGCGGACTTGGAGGCGCCGGTGTCCCCGGAGCCGCTGCCGCCGCCGCTGCCTGAGCTGCTGCATGCGGCGACCGGGAGGACCAGGCCGGCGACGGCGAGGGCGGTGACCGCTCTGCGGAGCAGCCGGTTTCTGTTCATGCGGGTGGACCCTTCTGCAAGCACGGTGGAGGGAAGGCCCGGACCCGTGCGGGCCTGGGAGAAAGTGCGCAGGTGACGCGTCGTGGGCTCGGTGGGGCCGCGGACCTCGTCCCGACAGTGCGGCCCCTCCGACGCGCCATCACTTAACCATCGCCGTCAGATGACCACAAGATGTCGACGGAACTTTGCAAAATCACGATATCGAGTTGTGACGTCAGGACGAAGTTCCGTCAGCCACCGGAGCGTGCACTGAGAGGCGCAGCGGGCCACTGCTCGACCGGACCACCAGCTCGGGCTCGAAGAAGATCTCACCCTGCTCCCCCCAGGTCCCCGAGATGGCCCCGACCAGCAGGTCGACCACGGTGCGGCCCATGGCGTCGATGGGCTGACGGACCGTGGTCAGGGCGGGGTCGGTGCAGGTCATGAAGGACGAGTCGTCATAGCCGACCACCGAGACGTCCCCCGGCACCGACAGCCCCCGGCGCCGCACCGCCCGGATCGCCCCCAGCGCCAGCGGGTCGCTGGCGCAGACGATGGCGGTGGCCCCGCGCTGCAGCAGCCGGCCCGCCGCGGCCTGGCCGCCCTCCAGGGAGAACATGGTCCGCTCCACCATGTCGTCGGGCAGCGCGGAGCCGGCGGTCCCGGCCTGCGCCCGGGCCGCGGCCAGCTTGCGGGCGGACGGCACATGGTCGGGCGGGCCCAGCACCATCCCGATCCGCCGGTGCCCCAACTGCCGCAGATGGCCGAGGACCTGCTCGACGGCGACCGCGTCGTCGCAGACCACCCGGGGGAAGTCCAGGTCGTCGATGGCGGCGTTGAGCAGCACGGTCGGCAGGCCCCGCTCGGCCAGCAGGCCGTAGTGGCCGTGCGGGGCGTCCCGCTGGGCGTAGGCGCCGCCGAAGAAGACCACCCCCGAGACCTGCTGCTCCAGCAGCAGGTCCACATAGTCCGCCTCGGAGACACCACCCGCGGTCTGGGTGCAGAGCACCGGGATGAAGTTCTGCTGGGCGAGGCCGGCGCCGACCACCTCGGCCAGTGCGGGGAAGATCGGGTTCTGCAGTTCGGGGAGCACCATGCCGACCAGCCGGGAGCGCTGGCCGCGCAGTTGGGTGGGCCGTTCGTAGCCGAGCACGTCCAGCGCGGTCAGCACGGCGGCGCGGGTGTTCTCCGAGACGCCTGGCCGGTTGTTGAGCACGCGGCTGACCGTCGCCTCGCTCATGCCGACCTTCTTGGCCACTTCTGCAAGTCGTCGAGTCACGGCTCGAAATCCTACGACTAAAATCAGCAATTGGCTTGCATGAGATTGTCGACGATGGCCGGCCGGCCTGCCGGGACGCAGACGGCGGCGGCCGGCCAGGTCCGCCCTGGCCGGCCGCCGCCGTCCGTACTGCCGTGCTGCCGTACTGCCGCTGTCCGCCGCCTCCGGCCGTCCCCGCCCGCCGATCAGCCCCTGGCGGGCGCCGGGCCGGTGGACCTGCGGACCACCAGCTCCGGTTCGAAGAGCAGCTCGTCATGGGTGACCCGGACGCCCGCGATCTCCCCCGCCAGCAGCTCCACCGCGGCCCGGCCCATGGCCTCGATCGGCTGACGCACCGTGGTGAGCGGCGGGTCGGTGCAGGTCATGAAGGAGGAGTCGTCATAGCCGACCACCGAGACGTCGTCCGGCACCGACATCCCCCGGCGACGGGCCGCCCGCACCGCCCCCAGCGCCAGCGGGTCGCTGGCGCAGACGATCGCCGTGACGCCCTGGTTCAACAGCCGGGTGGCGGCGGCCTGGCCGCCCTCCAGGGAGAAGAGCGCCCGCTCCACAGAGGAGTCCGGCAGCTCCAGACCGGCGCGCTCGGCGGCGGTCCGCCCGGCCGCCAGCTTGCGGCGGGACGGCACATGGTCCGGCGGACCCAGCACCATCCCGATCCGCCGGTGCCCCAGCGACACCAGATGACCCACCGCCTGCTCCACCGCCACCGCGTCGTCGCAGGAGACCCGGGGGAAGTCCAGATCCTCTATGGCGGCGTTCAGCAGCACGGTCGGCAGACCCCGCTCGGCCAGCCGGTCGTAGTGGTCGTGCGGGGAGTCCGCCTGCGCGTACAGACCGCCGAAGAAGACCACCCCGGAGACGTGCTGCTGCAGCAGCAGGTCCACATAGTCCGCCTCGGAGACACCGCCCGCGGTCTGGGTGCACAGCACCGGGGTGAAGCCCTGCTGCGCCAGCGCCCCGCCCACCACCTCGGCGAACGCCGGGAAGATCGGGTTCTGCAGCTCGGGCAGCACCAGGCCCACCAACCGGGCCCGCTCACCCCTGAGCTGGGTGGGCCGCTCGTAGCCGAGCACATCCAGCGCGGTCAGCACCGCCGCCCGGGTGGACTCCGAAACCCCGGGCTTGTCGTTGAGCACACGGCTGACCGTGGCCTCGCTGACCCCGACCTTTCTGGCCACCTCGGCAAGTCGTCGTGTCATGGGCGTAAGCGTACGACATTGGCCGTAAGCAGCTTGCAGCAAACCAGCAGCGGCTTGCCTGCGGCCGGCGACCGCCGAAGGCCCCCAGCCGCGCGGTTGCCGTCCGTGCCCGTGCACCCCGGCGGGTGCACGGGCACGGACGGCCACGCCGCTACGGCCGCTCGCCGGGGGCGAGCGGGGTGAAGGTGAACGCGAAGCGGAACGGAGCGGCCGTCAGCCGGTGCGCGGGCAGCACCCCGGGGCCGCAGGAGGCCGACCCCAGACCGTGCTGGGCGTGGTCCAGATTGAGGTGGACCCACCGGGGGTCGGGCTCCAGCTCGTCGGTGTGCCGGGCGGCGGCCAGCTGCTCACTGGTCCAGCGGCGCGCGGTGAGGGCGAACTCGGGCTCGCCCTCGATGCGCAGCCCGGCGCCCCCGCCGTGCTGACCGCCGTACAGCCACGCCGTCCGCACCCCGGTGCGGCTGCCGTTCTCCTGCGGCATCACATACGGCGTCTGCAGGGCGTCCACCGTCGACTCCCAGCGGCCGGTCCTGGCCGCCCGGCGGCTGTCCGGGTACGCCTCCCCCGGTCCGCCGCCGAACCAGCGCACCCGGTCCAGCGCCGCCGGCACCGCCAGCCGCACACCGACCCGGGGCAGCGGGTCCGGCCACTCGCCCTCCGGCTCCACCTCCACCTCCAGCCGCAGCCGCACCCCGTCGGAGGTCCAGCGGTGGACGGTGCGCAGCCCGGCGTCGGTGGCCGCGGGGGCGACCCTGGTGCGGACCAGCAGTCCGCCGTCCTCGACGCACACCTCGTCGGTGCGGTGCCGCATCCGGTGCAGCCCCAGCCGCCGCCACCGCTCGGCGAGACGGTCCTGCGGACGGGCGAGGGTCATCTCGTCGTTGTCGGTGGGCGCCCGCCAGACGTCCAGCCGGGGGCCCAGCACGGTGAGCGGCCCGAGGGTGCGCAGCAGTCCGGTGGCGGGGTCGAAGCCACCGGGCCCCAGCCGCAGGACGCCGGCCTCCCGGTGCGGGACGGCGGTGGGGCGCGGTGCGGGCCTGACCGGCGCGGGCGCGGCCGGGAACTGCACCCAGGCCACCTCATGGCCGGCCTCCGCCCAGGCCGTGTCCTCGGCGAGGACCGCGCTGACGGTCCACCAGGCCTCCCCCTTCCCCGCGGCCGGCGGCTCGGGCAGCTTGAGTTCGGCGCTCTCCCCCGGTGTCAGCACGGGCACCGTCAGCAGGCCCTCGGCGGTGGTTACGCCGTCGACCTGGTGGACCCAGCGGAAGGCGAGACGGCCGAGGTCGGCGAAGTCATGGCCGTTGGTGATCCGTACCGCCCGGGCGTCCCCGGTCAGCTGCACGGGCTGCACCACCGCCTTGAACTCGGCCAGCCCCGGGGAGGGGGTGCGGTCGGGCAGCACCAGTCCGTCGCAGACGAAGTTGCCGTCGTGCAGCTCCTCGCCGAAGTCGCCTCCGTAGGCGAACCGCTGGCGTCCGTCGGCGGTGCGCTGCCGGATGCCGTGGTCGATCCACTCCCAGACAAAGCCGCCCTGACAGCGCTCATGGGCCGCGAAGAGGTCCTGGTACTCGCTGAGCCCGCCCGGTCCGTTGCCCATGGCGTGGGCGTACTCGCAGAGCACGAAGGGCAGGGCGCGGCGGCGGGCGTCCAGCTGCGGGTCGTCCAGCGGCTCCTCGGCGCGTGTGCCGATCGCCGCCACCTCCTGGTGGGAGGCGTACATCCGGCTGTAGACGTCGGTGTCCCGGCAGCTGCGGTCGCCCTCGTAGTGGATCGGGCGGCCGGGGTCCCGGGCCCGGATCCAGTCGGCCATGGCGCTCAGGCCCCGGCCGGTGCCGCACTCGTTGCCGAGCGACCACATGATCACGCTGGGATGGTTCTTGTCCCGCTCCACCATGCGGGCGGCGCGGTCCAGCAGCGCCGG
>NZ_LIQR01000489.1:10469-10849 GCF_001418575.1 Peterkaempfera griseoplana | reverse complement strand
TGGATCTGCTGCTGGAGTCCGGCCGTGCGCCGAGCGACGTGCTGGTGCTCACCACGGGTGAGGCGCACCCCTGGCAGCAGCACGAGGCCTCGTTCGGCGAGGAGCGCTACTGGGCGCAGCTGGAGGAGGGCGGCGATGTCTTCTACGCCGACGCTCTGACGGCCCGCCCGGTCGGCCGTGAGGTCGTGGTGCTGGCCGTCAACGGCGCTGCCGACCAGGTTGCTGCAGCCCTGGAGAGCGCGCTGGGCAGGGCCCGGACGCTGCTGGTGGTCTGCGGTGACACCGCCGGGGTGCGTGCGCTGGTGGACGGCGCGCCGCAACCCGTGCACGCCTGAGTCCCGCAGCACGCGGGAGAGTGGACGCCCGGCCGCCGTGCGGCC
>NZ_LIQR01000489.1:0-10433 GCF_001418575.1 Peterkaempfera griseoplana | reverse complement strand
CGGTCCCCGGCGCTCCGCGGCGGCGGGCGTCCTCCGCGGCGGCTGGTGCTCCGTGGTGGCGGCTGGGCTGCGGACGGTTTCTGCGGCTGAGGGGCCTGCGTTCCCCGGTGGCGGTGGAGCCTGCTTCCGTGGCCGGTGGGCGCCAGGTGCTCCCGGGGCCGGTGATCCCGCTCGGGGCGGCCGGTCCCCGGCGCTCCGCGGCCGCCCCGGCCCCCGGGGCTCAGCGGGCTGCGGTCCGCCGCAGTGGCTCGACCGGGCCGCGGGCCCAGCCGGACTCCCCCTCGGCGCCCGCCGGTGTGCCGCCGAGTGGCGGCGAGCCGTACGCCCAGGAGCCCGCGTGGGGGCTGCGGCCGCTGCGGCCGTCACCGAGCACCTGCCAGCCCTGCGGGGTCAGCGTGAGGTAGGAGCCGCAGCGCAGCCCGTGCAGCGCGGCCGCGTCCCGCAGGCCCCACATCCAGGCCCCGTCCTCCGGCGTCCAGCCGGGATCTCCGGCGCGGCTGACCAGCAGCACCGCGGTGCGTGAGGGGCGGGCGCGGCGCAGGTCGTGCGGCACCACGCGGCGCAGGTGGACGAGGATCGCGTTGCGGCGCTGCCATCCGTCGCTGCTGCTGGGCCGGGGGGTGAAGGACGCCGAGCCGACCAGCCGGTGCAGGGGGTCCAGGACACCGACCACGGCCGTGCCCGGCGGAGGCAGATGCAGTCGGTGCAGATCTGCGACGAAGGACCGGGGGTCGCGCAGCAGCGGGATCTGGGAGGCGCCCCAGGCCTCCAGATCCATGGTGCGGTTCATGAGGGAGGGCGTGAGACCGCGGTCGGTTCCGTTGATCACGATCCTCCTTCCGGGTGCTCTCGCCGTCTGCGGGCGCGTGCGCACGCCGAGAGCGGGGCCCTTGGGGCCGGTGTCGGGGGACGCTCGCCAATTCTCCCGTCCCACCGGCTCGAGCGGCAATGCTGTAATCGCAGGGGCTGCCCGTTAGACCACGATGTGCCGGATATATTCCACCGGGGATCCAGGGGATATGCCGGAGCGGCGGACCTTTCTCGGCGGTCGCTACGCCTGGACGGCCAGGGCCAGCGGCAGCACCCCCCTGGCGCCGGCGCGGCGCAGCATCCTGGCGACGACGGTGACCGTCCAGCCGGTGTCGACCAGATCGTCCACCAGCAGCACCGGGCCCTCGCAGGACGCCAGCGCGTCGGCCAGCTCCTGGGGCAGGACGAAGGCCTCGTGCAGGGCGCGCAGCCGTTGGGCGCTGTTGCTGCGGGCCCCGCGCGGCGGGCCGGCGGGCCCGTACTCGACCCGTCCGAGCAGCGGAAGCCGTCCGATCGCGGCGATCCGGGCGCCCAGGCTCGCCACCAGCTCGGGGCGCGTCGCCGAGGCCATGGTCACCACGCCCACCGGCCGCTGCACGGCCTCACCGCCGCCGGCCGGGGCCGCCCACCCTCCCGGGCCGCGGGACCAGTCGGCGAGCACGGTCACCAGAGCGTCGACCACCTCCGGGGGCACCGGTCCGTCCGGCGCTCCCGGCGCCAGCATCGCCCTCAGCCGGGTGCCCCAGCCGATGTCGGAGAGCCGACCGAGCGCCCGGCCGGGGGCGGCCTGCTCCGCGGGGGCGATCCGGCCCTTGAGGCCGATGCCGACGGCCTCCATGCCGGTGGGCCACATCCGTCGGGGCTCCATCTCGACCCCTGGGCGCCCGAGTGCCGCACGAGCCGCCTCCAGGGCCTCCCGGGAGACCTCGCTGCCGTGCCGTGGGCCCGCGCAGCCGTCGCAACGGCCGCAGGGCCTGGCCTCCTCGTCGTCGAGTCTCCGGCGCAGGAACTCCATCCGGCAGCCCTCGGCGGCCGCGTACTCGCGCATCGCCTGCTGCTCGCTCTCCCGGGCGGCCGCGACCCTCGCGTAGCGTTCCGCGTCGTACGCCCAGCTCCGGCCGGTGGCCGTCCAGCCGCCGCGGACCCGGCGTACCGCGCCGTCCACGTCCAGCACCTTGAGCATCGTCTCCAGCCGGGTGCGGCGCAGGTCGACGCGTGCCTCCAGGGCGGCCGTGGACAGTGGCCGGTCGGCCTCGGCCAGTACCTCGATGGTGCGCCGGACCTGCTCCTCCGCGGGGAAGGCCAGCGAGGCGAAGTAGCGCCAGATGGCCTCGTCCTCCCGGCCCGGCAGCAGCAGTGCCTCGGCGCGGTCCACTCCGCGGCCGGCCCGTCCGACCTGCTGGTAGTAGGCGATGGGGGAGTTGGGGGAGCCGAGATGCACCACGAAACCCAGGTCGGGCTTGTCGAAGCCCATCCCCAGCGCCGAGGTGGCGACCAGTGCCTTGACCCGGTTCTCCAGCAGATCGGTCTCGGCGGCCCGCCGCTCGGCGTCCTCGGTGCGGCCGGAGTAGGAGGCGACCGTGTGGCCGCGCTGTCGCAGGAAGGCGGTGACCTCCTCGGCGGCGGCCACGGTGAGGGTGTAGACGATGCCGGAGCCGGGGAGCTCGTCCAGGTGGTCCGCCAGCCAGGCCAGCCGGTGCGCGGGATCGGGCAGCTGCAGTACGCCCAGGGCGAGGCTCTCCCGCTCCAGCGGGCCGCGCAGCACCAGGGCGCCGTCGGCCGGGCCGCCGCCCGCGGCGCCGCCCGTGCCGGTGCCCAGCTGTTCGGCCACGTCGCGGGTGACACGGGCGTTGGCCGTGGCGGTGGTGGCGAGTACCGGCACGCCCGGGGTCAGCTCGGCGAGCATGGTGCGCAGCCGGCGGTAGTCGGGGCGGAAGTCATGGCCCCAGTCCGAGATGCAGTGGGCCTCGTCCACCACCAGCAGCCCGGTGGAGGCGGCGAGTTTGGGCAGCACCTGGTCGCGGAAGTCGGGGTTGTTCAGCCGCTCCGGGCTGACCAGCAGGACGTCGACCTCGCCGGACGCCACCTCGGCCTGGACCGCGTCCCACTCGTCGATGTTCGCGGAGTTGATGGTGCGGGCGCGGATACCGGCCCGGGCGGCGGAGGCGATCTGGTTGCGCATCAGGGCGAGCAGCGGGGAGACGATCACCGTGGGGCCCGAGCCGCGTTCCCGCAGCAGTGCCGTCGCCACGAAGTACACCGCCGACTTCCCCCAGCCGGTGCGCTGGACCACCAGGGCCCGCCTGCGGTCCACCACCAGGGCCTCGATGGCCCGCCACTGGTCCTCCCGCAGCCGTGCCCGGTCGCCGGCCAGCAGGCCCAGCACCTCGTCGGCGCGGGCGCGGACGGCGGCACGGTCGACGGCGGATCCGCCCGTGGGCGACTGGGCGGCGTGGTTCCGGTCGGCGTCGGGGGGTGTCGGGTGCTGTTCCATGCATCCATCCAACCTCGCCCTGCCGACATCGGGCCAATGCACCGCGGACACCCTGTGGAGAATCGTTCCGGCAAGGTGGTCGGGTCCCCTCGCCTCACTCCAAGGAGTGACGGGGTTGTCCACAGAAGGCGTGTCGTCCACAGGGAAGGCGGCTGCCCTGCGGGCCGGTCCGGACTTGCGGACCATCCTCGGCATGAACGACGACCGCACCGCCAAGCCCGATGCCCGCCCCTCCGACCTGCCGACCGTCAAGATGCGCGGCCCCGCCGACATGGCCGAGATGCTGCCGTACCTGCTCGGTTTCCATCCCGACGACAGCATCGTGGCACTGGGACTGCAGGGCCCCGACCTGCACCAGGGCGGCACCGTGCGGCTGGACATCCCCGACGAGCCCCACTGGGGGCCGGCCGCAGCCGAGACCGCCCGCCTGCTGGTCCGGTTGTCGGAGCAGCGCGACACCACGCCCGCCGCGGTGGTCCTCTACCTGTGCCGTGATCCCGGGCCCGGGGAGACCGGCCGCGCGGTCGCCGACCGGCTGCGCCCGCTGGCGGAGCGGCTCGCCGCCGAGTTCCGCGCCCGGCGGCTGGACGTCAGGGAGTCCCTGTGCGTCTCGGACGGCCACTGGTGGTCCTACGCCTGCGAACGGCCGGGGTGCTGCGATCCGGCGGGCACACCCGTCCGCGACGCCGGTGACGCCGGGCCGGTCGCCGCGGCCGCGACCTACGCAGGGCTGGCGGTGCGCGGCAGCCGCAAGGAGATCGGCGCCACCATGGAGGCCGTCGGCCCGCCGGCGGCCGGGGCCCAGCGGGAGGCCTTCGAGAGGGTGCTCGCCGGGCTGGCCCGCCGACTGGCCCGGCCGGATGCCGGCGAGCGGATCCTGGAGCGCACCGGGGCCCTGCTGGACGACGCCATGGAGCGCTTCCGGGCCGGAGCCGAGCAGCTGGCCGACGAGCATGCGGCACGGCTGGTGCTGGGCCTCCAGGACAAGCGCGCCCGGGACCGCGCCGCCGAGTTCGCCGAACCCGGTGACCTGGCCGCGGCACAGCGGCTGTGGCGATTCCTCGCCCGCCGCTGCGTCCACCCCTACGACGACCATGCCGCCGCGCCGTTGACCCTCCTGGCCTGGACGGCCTGGCTGTCCGACGACACCCCGACCACCCGGGTGGCGCTCTCCCGGGCGCTGGAGGCCGACCCGGACTACACCCTCGCCCGGCTGCTCTACGACTCGCTGAACGGCGGGCTCGACCCGCGCCGCCTGCTGGAGACCGTGCGAGAGGAGCGCGTCCGGCGGCTGGCGTCCGGCGACGTCTCCGCAGGTGGACCGGCGCGGTCGCGGTCCCTCAGGCGCCAGGGCAGAACAGGCGGTGGCCGCCCCGCAGCCGGAGCCCGGTGAGGCGGCGGAAGCCATGGGCGCAGTCCGGCCGCACGGGAGGGGGCCGGCTCGCTCTCACACCTCGCCGCGCGCCATCCGGATCAGCCTGTCCAGCACCCGGCCACCGCTCACCCGCAGGCCGTCGTGCTCCCAGGTGTTGGTCACCCAGGTACGCACCCCGCGCACGGCCTCCGCGGTCGCCAGCGAGTCCGCGGTGTCCACGTACATGTCCCCGTGATAGACGGCGGCCGTCACCGGCACCTCGTTGACCGCCAGCTGCGTCGGGTCGTAGAGGTCCGGCCACTCCCCGCGCTCGGCGAGCAGTCCCGCCGTCTCCTTCAGTGGCCGAAGGGCGGGATCGGTGTCGAACATCCAGGGATAGATCATCTCGCCGGTGAAGAACACCGGGGCCTCCCCGTCCAGCGCCCCGCCTGCGTCGAACTCAGGGAACTCAGCCCGTACCCGCTGCGCGGCCCAGCGGGTGCCGGCCGGATCGACGGAAACCTGCCCGTAGATCGACTCGTGCAGCACCGCATACAGCGGGTTGCCCGCGAAGGAGAGATGCCCGTGCACCCCCGCCAGGAAGACGTCCGACAGCTCGGGGCCGGAGACGCCGCCCACCCAGGCCTCCTCCAGCAGGTAGTGCAGGGTGTGCGAGCCGGTCCCGGTGCCCAGCAGCATGCCCAGCGACTGGAACGCCTCCACGGTGAGCAGCCCGCCGCCCGGCAGCCTGGCCGGGGCGGACCGCAGATGGTCGGCGATCCGCCGTACCGCCGCCACATCCTCGGGGTAGCGCTGGTAGTGCTCCCGGTTCTTGGCGGCGACCCGGGGATAGGCGGCCCGGTAGACCGACTCCGCGCTGCTGCGCAACCCCGCGAGCCCGCCGGTGACCAGTGCCGCCCGGAGGCCCTGCGGCGCAAGCGACAGATAGCTCAGTGTGCAGAAGCCGCCGAAGCTCTGACCCAGCAGGGTCCAGCTGCCCTCCTCGCCCAGCAGCCGGCGGCGCAGCACCTCCGCGTCACGGACGATCGAGTCCGCGCGGAAGTGCTCCAGATAGCGGGCCTGCTCCCGGGCGTCGCCCCGCAGCGGCAGCGTCTGCCGGTTGGCGGGGGTGGAGCGCCCGGTCCCGCGCTGGTCGAGCAGCAATACCCGATAGTCGTCCAGCGCTCGCACCAGCCAGCTGTCGCGGCCCAGCGGCCGGTTCGCCTTGCCCCCGGGACCGCCCTGCAGAAAGAGCAGCCACGGCAGATCCTCGCGTTCCCGGCCGGCGGCCACCACCTCGCGCGCATAGACCTCGATCTGCTCACCGCCCGGCTCGGCATGATCCAGCGGTACCTGGACGAGATGGTCGGTCGAGACGACTCCGGGCTGCCGGATGACGGTCATGGGACTCCTCGGAGCGGGTGTGAAGCGGTAGGGCGGGGCATCCTGGTCCCGCGGGGAACACCCTGGTCAGGCTGCTGCTGGGAACGGTATCCCGCGAAGCCGTCGGGGGAGTGCGGCGGGAGGGCCGAGAGGTCGGTTCCGCTTTTTATCGTCAGGGAGACGACTAGGATCGGCTCATGTCGCGTTACGATCCGTCGGCCTTCCCCCCGTTCGCCGTCACGGTCGACCTTGTGGTGCTCACCGTGCGGGAGCATGCCCTGTGCGCACTCGTGGTCCGCCGGGGCGAGCCGCCGTTCCAGGGGTACTGGGCGCTGCCCGGCGGATTCGTCCGCCCGGACGAGGGGCTGGCCGAGGCGGCCGCCCGCGAGCTGGCCGAGGAGACCGGGCTGCGCGCCCACACCACACCCGGGCAGAACTCCGTCGCCGCCGGAGCCCACCTGGAGCAGCTGGCCACCTATGGGCATCCCCAGCGCGACCCGCGGATGCGTGTGGTGAGCGTCGCCCATCTCGCCCTCGCCCCCGACCTGCCGGCCCCGCGCCCCGGAGGGGACGCGCGAAGCGCCCGCTGGGCGCCGGTCGGCGAACTGCTCGGCCCCGGCGGAGAGGAAGGCGTGCCGCTGGCCTTCGACCATGCGGCGATCCTGGCCGACGGTGTCGAGCGCGCCCGCTCCAAGATTGAGTACTCCTCGCTGGCCACGGCCTTCTGCCCGGCCGAGTTCACCGTGGGTGAGCTGCGGCGGGTCTATGAGTCGGTGTGGGGTGTGGCCCTGGATCCGCGCAACTTCCACCGCAAGGTCACCGGGACGCCGGGCTTCCTGGTTCCGGCCGGCGGGACGACGACCCGTCAGGGTGGGCGCCCGGCCCAGCTCTTCAGGGCCGGCGGTGCCACCGTGCTCAACCCGCCCATGCTGCGGCCCGAGCCCTAGGCAGGCTCGGGGCGGCGGACCCGCACAGGTCGCCGTTCCGGCGGACCCGCACAGGTCGCCCTTCCCGCGGACGCGGGCACGCACGGGGAGGAGCCGGGAGGCGGCCGGAGAGGCCGGGAGGCAGGCGGGGAGAAGCCGGGCCGCAGGCGGTCAGGACGGGCTGTGCGCCGGTATCTGTCGCCCGATCAGGTGACCCCCGCTCACGGGTGCCCAGCTCGGCCCCGGCAATGCCCGGGAAGGCACCCAGGCCGTTCTATCGTGCTGGCCGGGCCTACCGAGGCCGCCGCGGGCCGGCCCGGCGGAGCGGGGGCGGGCCCGGGTGCACGATGTGGAGCCGCCGATGATCCAGGCCACCGGACTGACCAAGACCTACCGGCGCGGAAGGTCCCCCGCCCTGATCGACCTGACCTTCGATGCCCCTCCCGGCCAAGTGACCGTGCTGCTGGGCCCCGGCGGCGCAGGCAAGTCCACCGCGGTCAGGCTGCTGCTGGGTCTGGAGGACGGGCGCGGCACCGCACTCTTCGGCGGCCGCCCCTTCCGCGGCCTGCACCGTCCCGAGCGGCGGGTCGGCGTGGTGCTGCAGCACCGCCGGCCGGTCGGCCATCCCCGGCGGCGGGCCCTGGGGCATCTGAGGATGCTTGCGGCGGCGGCTGGAGTCCCTGCCCGGCGGGCCGACCAGCTGCTGGAGCAGACCCGGCTGACGGCGGTGTCCCGCCACCGGCTGCGGACGCTCTCCCCGGGTGCGGAGCGCCGTCTCGCCCTGGCCGCCGCACTGCTCGGCGACCCGGAGATCCTGCTGCTGGACGGCCCCACCGAGGGCCTGTCCCCGCACGACACCCTGTGGTTCCGCGCCTTTCTGCGGGCCTTTGCAGCCTCCGGCGGCACGGTCCTGGTCACCTGCAGCGACCCGGCCGAGGCCGCCGCCCTCGGAGACCGGGTGATCACCCTGGACCGCGGCCGGACGGTGGCCGACCAGCCCGTGGGGGAGTTCGTCCGTGACCGGCTGCGGCCCGAGGTCACCGTCCGCGGTCCGCAGGCCGGGCGCCTGGCCGACCTGCTGCTGGAGCACGGGGCCGAGGTACGCCGTGAGGACGGCACCGGCATCGCGGTGAGCGGCCTGGCCCGCAGCGAGATCGGTGAGATCGCCTACCGCCACGGGATCCTGCTCCATGAGCTCGCGGACCGGATCGCCGAGCAACCCGCTCCCCAGCTGCCCGTTCTGGCGAGCGACGCCGTCCACCGGCCGAGAGTGGCGCTCCCGGCCGACCCCGAGGAGACCGTGGTGGTGCTGCGCCCGGGGGCGGCGGTGGCGGCCACCGTGGTCGCCCCCCTGCATGCCGACCGCGGACTCGCCCGTGTGCCGGACCCGCCCTGCCCCGGCGCGACCGACCCGATGCCCTCTCCGTCCCGGCCCGAGCCGTCGGCTGCCCTCACCCCCTGGAGCGAGTGACCTGTGCGCACCCTGGTCTACGAGGCCCGGCGGCTGGCCGGTCTGCGTTCCACCTGGCTCGTCCTGCCGGTCACCGTGGCGGCCGCCGCGGCGCTCACCGTCATGACGGCACGTCATCACATGGGGACGGCTCCGCTCTCCCCGGCCCAGGCGGCCCACCGGCTCAGTGCGGTGCCGCCGATCCTGCCGTTGCCGCTCGCAGCCTTCGGTGCCGGTCTGCTCGGCGCCCTCTCCTACGGTCATGAGCTGAGGTATCCCGCCCTGAGCGCCTGCCTGGTGCCCCTGCGGCGGCGCCTGCGGCTGCTCGGGGCGAAGCTGCTGGTGATCGCGGCGTTGGCGGCGGCCCTGCTGGTGGTGACCGTGCTGGTGGACGCCCTGGTGCTGGAGTTCGTCCTGCCCGGTGCCGGCGGCCCGGCGGCACCGGGCATCGACGGCTTCCGGTCCGGACGGGGTCCTGAGCCTGTGGCCGCGCTGTGGCGGCCGCTGGTGATGACCGTGGTCGCGGCCTGCGCCTGTGTACCTGCGGCGGGACTGCTCCGCGGCGCGGTGGGCGGGACGCTGGTGCTGCCGCTGCTGGCGTTGCTGCCCGCGGTCGTCACGGCCCCGGCGGCCGGACTGCTGCACCGCGGGGGAGCCTGGCCAAGGATGCCGGGAGGTGCCGCGGCGCTGGGTCCGCTGGCCTTGACGGGGGTGGCCGGAGTGCTCCTCGCCACCTGGGTCGCCGTCCAACTGCCGCGCAGGACAATGTGATTGGCGATTCTATGAGGCTTATGTCGGGAATAGCCCTTTGATGCTGATAGAAAGTCAATTGTCGACTGATGGGCGATCACCCTTTCGTGTGCTTTTCACGAAAGCTCTCAAGTCATCGCTGGGCATAGCCGACAAAGGACCTGTGAGTACCCTTGCGCACCCCACCATGAACGCCAACCGCTCCACCGAGCCGGGTGTCCCGGCCCCCGGTGAGCTGGACCGCTACGCCATGTCCGAGAGGCCGGTCACTCCAGGCCCCCGCTGGGAGGGAGCCGAGGGCGATCTCGCCAGAATCGGCCGCAAGACGACCAGCAGCCGCGGCCGCGGACTGCACGGGCAGCTGGTCCAGCAGCTCGGTCAGATGATCGTCTCCGGGGACCTCGGTGCCGACCGGCCCCTGGTGCCCGAGGAGATCGGTCAGCGCTTCGAGGTCTCTCGCACCGTCGTGCGGGAGTCGCTGCGGGTCCTGGAGGCCAAGGGCCTGGTCAGTGCCCGTCCCAACGTGGGCACCCGGGTCCGCCCGGTGAGCGACTGGAACCTGCTGGACCCCGACATCATCGAGTGGCGGGCCTTCGGCCCCCAGCGTGACGACCAGCGCCGTGAGCTCTTCGAACTGCGCTGGGCCATCGAGCCGCTGGCCGCGCGGCTCGCCGCGGGCCATGGCCGTGACGACGTCCAGCAGCGGCTGGTCGACATGACGGAGATCATGGGCCACTCCGCGGCCCAGGCCGATCCGGTCACCTTCGCCCGTGCCGACGCCGAGTTCCACGCCCTGGTCCTGCAGCTCGCCGGCAACCGGATGCTGGAGCACCTCTCCGGCATCGTCGCCTCCGCCCTGCAGGTCAGCGGTGGTCCCGCCACTGCCTGTGAACGCCCCTCCGAGCCCTCGGTCGTCCTCCACGTCAGGCTGCTGGACGCTCTCGGCACCGGCGACGGCACCGCCGCGGAGGCGGCGATGCGGTCGTTGCTCACCGTCCACCCGGACATCGAGCACGTCCTCCCCGGCCCCCGCGACGAGCACTGAGCCCGGCCCCGCGGACGCCCCGGGAACCCGCCACCCAGCCCCACCGCGGCCCCTGCCCAAGAGAAATCGCCACCGGCTCCGCCAGAAGGTGCCGGCCGACCGATGACAACAGGGCATGGACCGGGCACATACTGTGATGACGCGGGGGCGGTTCCTCGAGGCGCCCGGCCCGTCCGCCACGGCCCCAGGGGCGCGGCGGACGGACCATGACGAGGGGCGGT
>NZ_LIQR01000488.1 GCF_001418575.1 Peterkaempfera griseoplana | reverse complement strand
GCCCCCAGCAGCGCCAGCGTGATCCCCCACAGGCTGTGCACCGGCAGGTCCAGGCCCGTCAGCAGGGCACCCGCGGCCAGCGTCACCGCCGCCACCAGCAGCCCGTTGCCGACGTACGGAAGCAGCCGTCCGGCCCACAGGACACCCCGGCCGCGCGGGGAGAGCAGCACGGCGCCCAGGGTCCCGTAGCGCCGCTCGTTGCTCACCGCCATGGTGCCGCCGTAGACGCCGGCCACCGACGCGGCGAGCACGGCGTTGCCGAGGACGTAGAACCCGTCGTCGGCGACGCCCAGCTGGCGTCCCAGGTCGACGTAGAACAGGAGTTGGAGCAGCGGCCCGGCCAGCAGCGTGCCGAGGAACATCGGCGGCGTCGTCCAGTTGAAGAGCGCCCGGTAGGCCAGCAGGCCGCCGGTGCCCACCAGGCGGGCGGCACGCAGCACGGGGGTGGTCACGGCAGGTCTCCGATCGACGGTCAGGAGAGAGCGAATGTGGGGGTCGACGGTCAGGAGAGAGCGGATGTGGGGGTCGACGGTCAGGGAAGAGCAAGGGCGGCGGCTCGACGGTCAGGAGAGAGCGAGCGTGGCGGCGGCGCGGGCCCGGCGCTCCACGTACCGCAGCGCGGCCACGGCGGCCGCCAGGTACAGCAGGCCGGACCCGATCGCCGCCAGCAACGGCGGCCAGACCGCTCCGCCGCCGGTGGCCGCCTGCACGGCCCGGGCACCCCAGGTGGGAGGCAGGGCCCAGGAGAGCGGGCGGGTCCAGCCGGGCAGCACGGTGATCGGCACCAGCAGCCCGGAGAGCAGCCAGACCGGGGTGTCCAGGGCGTTGGCCAGCGCGTTGGCGTTCCGCAGCAGCACAAAGGTGGCCGCCAGCAGCATCCCGGTCAGGCCCAGCGCCAGCACACACGCCGGCACGGCCGCCACGAAGGCCAGCGGATGGGCGAGATGCAGCGGCACGCCGAAGAGCAGCACCCCCCACAGCAGCGTGGCCCCCATGGCGTAGGTGCCGACCACGGCGGTGGCCAGGGTGATCGGCAGCAGCACCGCGGCCAGCGGGGCGGGCGCGACCACCAGCGGCTCCAGGGTGCCGAGCCAGCGCTGGTTCTGCACCGCGCCACCGGAGCCGAAGAGCACCGAGGACCACATGCCCATCAGCCCGGCGCCCACCGACGCCTGGATCAGCCGGTCCGGATCCCCCGCCGCCCGGAAGAGGTACACCGCCAGCGTGGCCTGGACGACGGGCAGCACCGCGGCGAAGGTGATCTCCAGCGGCGACCTCGACTGGTAGACGACATGGGTGCGTACCCCCACCGCCAGCAGCCGCGGCAACCGCCGCAGCGCGGTCATGCGGCGGCCTGCGGGGTCTCGTCGCCTGCGCGGGAGACGACGGCCACATAGGCGTCCTCCAGCGTGGGTTCGCGGCGCAGGGTGCGTCCCGGCCGCAGGCCGTCCAGTGCGGCCCGCACCGAGGGCTCCGGGTCGGCGGCGCCGTCGGCGCTCTGCACGGTCAGCCACTGGGTCCGGCCGTCGTCCCGCACGGCTGCGCTGCGCACCCCGGGCAGAGCGCGGACGGCCGACAGCCGGGCGTCGTCGATGCCGTACGCCTCGATCTCCAGCACGCCCACCCCGCTGACCGCCGACTTGAGTTCGGCCGGTGTTCCCAGGGCCTGCAGGCTGCCCCGTGCGATCACGGCGATCCGGTCGCAGAGTTCGTCGGCCTCGGCCATGTAGTGCGTGGTCAGCAGGACGGTGGTGCCCGCTGCGGCCAGGCCGGCCACCGTCCGCCGCAGGTCCCGGGCGGCCACCGGGTCCACGCCGATGGACGGCTCGTCCAGGAAGAGCACCTCGGGGCGGTGCAGCAGCCCGCGGGCGATGTGCAGCCGCTGCCGCATGCCCCGGGAGTAGCCCTCCACCCGTTCCCGCTCCCGGCCCGACAGGCCGACCAGGTCGAGCAGTTCGGCGATGCGGCGGCGCTGCTCGCGCGGCTCGACGCCGTACAGCTCCGCGAAGTAGCGCAGGTTGTCCTGGGCGGACAGCCGGTCGTAGAGCCCCCGGTCGCCGCCGAAGACATAGCCGATGCGCCGACGTACCGCGACCGGCTCGGACGCGACGTCATGGCCCAGCACCCGCGCGGAGCCGCCGGTGGGCAGCAGCAGGGTGTTGAGCATCTTGATGGTGGTGGTCTTGCCCGCACCGTTGGGGCCCAGCAGTCCGAAGAGCTCGCCTCTGGCCA
The DNA here is from genome assembly GCF_001418575.1 of Peterkaempfera griseoplana. Lineage (GTDB taxonomy): Bacteria > Actinomycetota > Actinomycetes > Streptomycetales > Streptomycetaceae > Peterkaempfera > Peterkaempfera griseoplana. The sequence goes on along the minus strand of NZ_LIQR01000488.1, from coordinate 2,877 downwards.
CCCCGAAGGAGACGCCGCGTACGGCGTGCACCTCGGTGCGGCGGCCCCTGAGCCGGCCGCCGGTACGGATCGGGAAGGTGCGGGTCAGGTTGTCCGCTTCGATCGCCAGCATGCCGCGACGGTAGGGAGGCTGAGCCTGCGGCGGCCAATGATTCGGGACCGGCCGAATCGTGCAGCGCCGTGGCCGGGCGCCGTACGTCCCGACTCGCGGTCAGGCGGTGCGGAGCACGCCCTCACCGGCGAGCAGCGACAGCAGTGCCCGGCCGGTCTCGGTGGTGCGGTAGTAGACCCGGCGGCCGACCCGGTGACGGGTGACCACCCCCGCCTCGGCGAGCATCGCGAGATGCTCCGAGACGGTGCTGGGCGCGAGGCCGAGGCGGTCCGCGACACCGGCGGTGGTCAGCGGATCCTCCTCCAGCTCCCGCAGCACCGCGGCCCGGCCGCGGCCGAGCAGCAGGCCCAGCCGGTCGGTGGGCGCCGCGGGGGCCTCGGTGTCGTCCCTGAGCGCGGCGGCACCCCGGGCCTGGAACGACAGGGTGAAGACCGCCGGGTCGTCGGTGGAGGCCAGCCGGGCGCCCTCGGCGAAGACCAGTGGCACCAGCAGCAGCGAACGCTCCCCCGGCGCGCAGGCGAAGTCGACGTACTTGGTCATCGTCAGCACCGGCGGCTGCCAACTGGCCCTCGGCTCCAGACCGGTGAAGAGCGCGTCGATGCCGGCGGTGGCCAGGACCCTGGCGCGGGCCAGCACCTCGTCCTCCACCAGTCGCCGCATCACCGGCCAGTGCGCCGCGAGTGCGCCGTCCCAGTACGCCTGGAAGGCGTCGGCGAGGGCGTTGCAGGACGCCTCGGGGTCGGTGAGGTACGGCTGCCACTCGGCGGGCGGCTCACTGCCGAAGTGACGCACCACCTGCTCGCGCACCCGGTCCGGCGGGGTCTGCCGGACCTGACGCAGATCCTCCTCGATCGAGGTGCTGCCCAGCGGTCGGGGCACGGTGAAGTCCGGGAAGTCGTAACGGCCGAGGAGGGCCCGCAGCGGCCGGGTGCGCTCGTCGTCCTGCAGCACCTCGCGGGCCCGGCCGACCCATCTGCGGTAGGGCCAGCTGGGCTGCCGGTCGGGCTGGGCCAGACAGACGCTGACGTAGGCGTCCCAGAGCGGGCTGACCGCGATCCGGGTCCGGCCCAGGGACGCCTCGTCGAACTCGACCCGGATCATTCCGCACCCGTCGCGGGCTCCACGAAGCCCTGCTCCACCAGCAGCCGCAGCGACTGCGGGACGCGGTCACGCAGGACCACCCGGTCCTCGCCCAGCAGATGGGCGATGGCGTCCACGATGTCGCCGGCGGCAAGGGTTCCGTCGCAGACGCCGGTGAAGCCCGCACCGACCGTGTCGACCTTGGTGGCGCGGCGCATACCGCGGTTCTGACGCAGAATCACATGCTCGGGATCCTCCGCTCCCGGCGCCCCGACCTGCTCCTGGACCACCTCGGCCGCCAGCCGGTAGCGGGCGCTGAGCAGGTCCGCGTCGTCACGGGACCGTAGGAAGTCCTGGCGGGCAAACCACCGCTCGATGTGCGGGCCGAGCGGCTGCTCCACCGAGTGCGGCCACTCCTCGACCTGGACGGCGGGGCGCTCGGCACCGGACGCCCGCAGGGTGATCCAGCCGAAGCCGATCCCCTCCACCTTGGCCGACTCGAAGGCGTCCAGCCATGCGTCATAGCGGCCGTTGTAGCGGGCGCGGGCCTGCTCCGGGTCCTCCGGTCCCTCAGCGCCGACCCGGTGGTCGCCGGCGTCGCGCAGCCAGAGCTCCGCGTACTGGGCGACGTCCTGCACCTCCCGCTGCACCACCCAGGCGTCCAGCCCGGTGCCGGCCACCCAGTCGGCCAGCCGGTCGTGCCAGTCCTCGCCGCGGATGTGCTGCCAGTTGGCGAGCAACTGGCAGTAGCCCCCGGGCTCCAGATGGTCGGCGGCCTCCCGCACCAGACGGCGGCAGAGGTCGTCGCCGGGCATGCCGCCGTCCCGGTAGGTGAGCCGGCCGGCCGGGGAGATCACAAAGGGCGGGTTGGAGACGATCAGGTCGAACCGCCGGTCCCGCACCGGTTCGTAGAGGCTGCCCTGCGCGGTCTCCACGTTGTCGAAGCCGGAGAGCGCCACCGTGAGCCGGGTGAAGTGCAGGGCCCGGGGGTTGAGGTCGGTGGCGGTGACGCGGCCGGCGTGGCGGGCCGCGTGCAGCGCCTGCACCCCCGAGCCGGCGCCCAGGTCCAGGGCGTTCCGCACCGGCCGGCGCACCGTGATCCCGGCCAGCGTGGTGGAGGCGCCGCCGACTCCGAGGACCAGGTCGCGCCGGTCCACCCCGGTGGCGGTCCCCGCCGCGCCGATGCCGCCGGCGCCGCCGACCGCGCAGCCCAGGTCGGAGACCACCCAGGCGTCGGCGCTGTCGGCACCGGCCACCTCGTTGGCGTAGGGGCGCACATCGACCATGGCGCGGACGTCCCCGCCCACCCGGCACAGCCATCCGTCGGCCAGGCAGTCGTCCACCGGAAGGGCGGCCGCGGCACGCTCGTACGGCACCGGGCGCTGCAGCAGGAAGAGCCGGACCAGGGTCTCCAGCGGACTGCCGCCCCGGGTGGCCCTCAGGGCGGGCACCGTCTCACTGCGGGCCAGGGCCGCGTAGGCGGTGGCGCCCAGCAGCTCCAGGCAGCCGTCGGCGGTGAAGTCGGCGGCCGACAGTGCCTCCCGGAGCCGGGCGATGCGATCGCGGTCCAGGGCGGGGAGGTGCGGATCGGCGGGGGCGGTGCTTGTCGTCACACGGCCATTCTCCCGGCTGGGGGCCGGGTACGTACACCTTGGGCGGTTCGGCGCGCGGGCGGCCCGGGGCGG
>NZ_LIQR01000487.1 GCF_001418575.1 Peterkaempfera griseoplana | reverse complement strand
GGTGCGAGGGGGACGAGGGGAGTCATGACGACCTCCTGGATCGGCGCTCTGCCGGGGCGGCCTGACGTCTTCCAGCCTGCGCCGCGCCCGGCGGCGCCGGATCAGCGCTCCGCCGCAGCGTTCCGTCCGTGGTCCCCACCCCCTGCGGCTGCGGGTGACCCGCAGCGCCCTGCGGGTCACCCGCAGCGTGTCGGCGGCGCGGCCGCACGCCTCCCCGTCGAACCGACCGGGATCCGCGCGGTGGCCTACCGTTGCTGCTATGAACGTCGTATGCCCCGGCACCGGCGCGGCCGCCTCGCGGACGACCGTGGTGCTCGCGGACGACCATCTGGTCGTCCGGGCCGGCATGCGGCTGCTGCTCTCCCAGGACGAGACGTTCGACGTCGTGGCGGAGAGCAGTACGGTCGCCGAGACGCTGCAGGCCGTGCAGGGGCACCGTCCCGGTGTCCTGGTGCTGGACCTGACCCTGGGGGGTCGTTCGAGCCTGCCGGTGATCCCCGAGATGCTGTCCGCGTCACCCGGGATGCGGATCCTCATTCTCACGATGCAGGAGGACCCGGAGTTCGCCCGTGAGGCCCTGCGGGCCGGTGCCACCGGATACCTCCTCAAGGAGGCGGCCGGCGAGGAGCTGCTCGCCGCGGCCCGGCAGGTCGCCAGTGGGGCCACCTATGTGCAGCCGGCCATGGGTGCCAGGCTGGCCATGACCGGTGAGGCGGCGGGCGGCACCGATGTGCTCACGGGCCGCGAGGTCGAGGTGCTCTCCCTGCTCGCGGTCGGTCACACCAATCAGGAGATCGCACGGCGCCTGTATGTGTCCGTGCGGACGGTGGAGACCCACCGGGCCAGGATCCGGGACAAACTCCACATCAGGACCCGGGCCGAGCTGATCACTGCGGCCCGCGAACGCGGGCTGCTCACGTGACCTGGTCACTGCCGGCGGGGGTCCGGCTGGTCACCGAGGCGGCGGGGAGCTTGCTGCTGGTGGCCTCCCTGGTACTGGAGGTCACCGACCAGCCGCTCCAGTCCGAACTGGTCCTCTCCCTGGCGGCCGCGATCCTCTTCTTCACCGCGGCGTCGATGTCCACCATGGCACGGCGGACCTGGCTGGCGATCGTCGGCGGGATCTCGCTGATGCTGGCGGTGGCGGGGCTGGCCCGGATCACCGAGGAGCCGATCGTCAACGCCCTGCATGTCGCTCCGCTGATGCTGATCGCCTACGCCGCCTCCACCGGCCGCCGTGCGACGCTGCGCGAGCGCCAGCTGGAGCGCGAGCGGTCCCGGGCGCGCCGCGACGGCGAGGAACGCGAACGCCGCCGGTGGGCACGGGAGCTGCACGACGACACGCTGCAGGAACTGGGCGCGGTGCAGGTCGTCCTCGCCTCCGCCGCCGCAGGCGGGCAGCCCTCGGCCATGCGGGAGGCCATCGACCAGGCGCGCAGCCTCGTCAGTAACCAGATCGCCTCGCTGCGCCACCTGATCGCGGAGCTGCGCCCCGCCGTCCTCGACCAACTGGGGCTGCGCCCGGCCATCGAGGCGCTGTGCCGCCGCGTCTCGGAGACCTTCGGGGTACGGGTGGACTTCAGGGTGGCGGCGGACTGGGACTCCTTCGCCGGCCGGCTGACCCCGCAGGCCCAGGTCCATGTCTACCGGATCGTGCAGGAGGCGGTGAGCAACGCGGTGAAGCACGCCGATCCGCAGCGCCTCCTGGTGGAGCTGCACGCCGACGGGCGGGCCGTCACCGCGTCGGTCAGTGACGACGGCACCGGAATGCCACCGGGCCTCGGCGGCTCCAAGCCGTCTTCGACGGGGATGGGCCTGTGGGACATGCGGGAGCGCGCCGACCTGCTCGACGCGGAGCTGAGGATCAGCTCCGCCGTGGGTGCCGGGACCCGCGTCGTCCTGCGGGTGCCGTACGGCCGTGGGGTGGAGGCCTGAGCCCCGCGTCACCTCAGGCGTCGGGGTGCGCGGGCAGGGCCAGCCACTGCGACCAGGAGATCTCGCGGCCGATGAGGCGCGGCTGTTCGAACGGCCAGTCGGTGGCGATCCACTGCGGCACCAGCGCGTCCAGGGCCTGCTCGACCTTGCTGCCCACCAGCTCGTCCACCACCCACCAGGAGATCTCGCCGTCCGCGCCGGCCCGCTGCGGCGGGTCGATGTAGACGCACCCGAGCAGCGCCGTCTCGGCCGCGTCGAACAGCGCGTAGTTGAAGGACTGGTGAGCGGCGATCTCCTGTTCGTGGCGCAGCAGGTCCTCCTGGTCGGCCTCGTAGGTCATGGTGGCCGCGGGCCAGCCCCAGGCCGGGCCGAAGATGGTCCACAGCCGCTCGCGCGAGCCCATCACGGCCGGATAGTCGAGCGGGGTGTCCGCCTCCCGGATCGGCCGCAGGTGGTGGTCGCCGCCCGGCAGCGGTACCAGGACGGGGTGGACGAAGTCGTCGGGGAGCCAGCTCATGGCGCCCGACCGTAGCACCGTACGGACGTCCGTTCCCCGGGGTTTTCCGGTCGGGGCCGCTCGGCTTTGAACGGCTCCGGACTCCGCTGGCTGTCCGCTGCGCGGGCCGTGCGCGGCTGCCGCCGTGCGTCGGGCCGGTCACGCACTGTTGCGGGCCCGGGTGGCAGGCAGCCCGTTTTTAAGTTAATTAGCAATTAATATTGACAGGGTTGAGGGGCTCGGACACAGTAACCGCCGTGGCACCGGCGCCCGGCACGACAGGAGCGAGGTGTCCGGTACCCCCAACTCCTGGGAGAATTGAGTGACTTCGCATCGTGCAGGGATGGCGCGACTGCGGCGGGCCGCGGTGACGCTCGGCGCCGTCGTACTGGTCGGGTCGATGGTTCCGGCGGCACACGCCGCGGACGACCAGGGCGCCCCGCAGGAGTACGACAGCGGCCTGGCCGCCACGCCGTACATGGGATGGAACACCTACTACGGGCTGGGAGCCCCGACCGAGGAGCAGGTCAGGAAGGTTGCCGACTATCTCGTCAGCAGCGGGCTGCGGGACAGCGGCTACAACATCGTCTGGCTGGACGGCGGTTGGCAGGCCGACCAGCCGAGGGACCCGCAGACGGGCGAGCTGGTGGCCAGCCCCACCCGGTTCCCCTCCGGCATCCCCGCCCTGGTGAACTATCTGCACCAGCGCGGCCTGAAGGCCGGCATCTACACTGACGCGGGCGAGTACGACGGCGGCACCTGGTGCGGGCTCGGCAGCCGCGGCCACTACGAGCAGGACGCCCGCCAGTTCGCCGGGTGGAAGGTCGACGCCATCAAGGCGGACTTCCTCTGCGGGATCGGTGCCGGGCTGGATCCGGGCACCGCGTTCAAGGAGTTCAGCGACGCCGTCGCCAAGTCCGGCCGGAAGATGCTGCTCAACCTGTGCAACCCGCTCACCGACGACTGGGGCATGCAGCACACCCCCGAGCAGGACGCGCACAACACCTTCGTCTACGGGCCCACCACCGCCGACTCCTGGCGCACCGGCACCGACATCGCCTGGGGCACCCCGACGGCGGGGGAGTGGCCCAACATCCTGCGCAGCATGGACGCCAACGCCTGGCACCCCGAGGCCCAGGGCCCCGGACACTGGAACGACCCGGACTACCTCATCCCGATGCGCAAGCTCGCCGAGGGCGGCTACGAGCTGAACGAGGAGGAGTCCACCACGCAGCTGGTGATGTGGGCCGAGATGGCCTCGCCGCTGATGCTCGGCAGCGACCCCCGTACGCTGCCGAAGTCGATGCTCGACACCCTGCGCAACCCCGAGATCATCGCCGTCGACCAGGACCCGCTGGGCATCCAGGGCGTCCGGGTGGCGACCGACTCCGTCGGCGACGTCTACAGCAAGGTGCTCCAGGGCGCGGGCAAGCGGGCGGTCGTCCTGCTCAACCGCTCCGACCAGGCGCAGGACCGCACGGTGACCTTCGCCGACGCGGGCCTCACCGGCAAGGTCCAGGTGCGCGACCTGCGGGCCCGTGCCTCGCGGGGCGGCTTCACCGGCTCGTACACGGTGCGCGTCCCCGCGCACGGCACCGCGTTCCTGGGGCTGTCCGGCACCGACGACGCCCCGGGCGCGCAGCTGCCCGGCCGTTCCTCGGCGAGTCCGGCGCTGGTGCGTGACGGCGACGCCCTGACCGTCTTCACCCGCGGCACCAACGGCTCCCTGCAGGCGCAGACCGCGCGCGGCGGTGACTGGTCCAAGGCCAGGACCACCGACCTGGGCGGCCCCACACAGGGTCGGATCCTCGGCCAGCCCGCCGCCTACGCCTCGGACGGCGGCCGGATCGACGTCTTTGTGCGCGGCACCGACGACACCGCCTACCGGCGGGTGTACGAGGACGGCCGCTGGGGCCGCTGGCAGAGCCTGGGCGGCACGCTGACGGACGCGCCGACCGCGGCCTTCGCCGGCCCGGACGACTGGACGCTGGTCGCCCGCGGCGCGGACGGCAAGCTGTGGTCCCGCGGCCCGGCCTCCGGCTGGTCCCCGCTGGGCGCCCCGCAGGACCGGCCGTTCTCCGGCCGCCCCTCGGCCGTCGTCGACGACGCGGGCCGGCTGCACGTGGCCGTGCGCACCTCCGACGACTCGGTGTGGTCGCGGACCCGTGACGCCTCCGGCGCCTGGTCGGACTGGACGGCGCTCGGCGGTACGGTCAGCGGCAGCCCGACCCTGGTGGCCTCCGGCGGTACGGTCCACCTGTACACGCGTGCCGGTGACTACACGCTCTGGCAGCGCAGCTGGACCGCTGACGGCGGCTGGGCCGGCTGGAGCAAGGACACCGACTTCGTCAGCGGTGCCTTCAACGGCGCTCTCGGCGGTGTCGCGGGGCCGGACGGCGGCGTGCTGGTCGCCTTCCGCGGGGTGGACGGCCGGGTGTGGCAGGCCGCGCTCTGAGCCGGGGGTGACCCCGCCTCACCTCGACTGGCCCTGTTCCACCTGAGTCGATCAGCGCCGATCCGCATTACCCGTACCACCCGCAGCATCGCGCACGACCGTCGGACCCGGCGCCTTCCGGTGCCAACGGGTGTGCTCCCGGGCCCAGTTGGGCCCGGGGCACGCCCTCCGAAGAATAAATTAGTAATTAATCTTGACGGCCAACAGGCCTCTGCGACAGGCTGAGCCTGCCGCGCCAGAGCCGGGCCGTCAGGGGCCACCGCTCCGTTCCGCGGGCACATTAGGAGTGCAAGATGACCGCCTTCAACGCCAGCCGCCGCAGATTCCTCGTAGGAGCAGGCGCAGTCGGCACCAGCGCACTGCTCAGCAGCTGCGTCACCCAGAGCCCGGCTGCCTCCGGAGGAAACTCCGGCGGCCCGGTGACCCTGCAGTCCAACCTCTCCTCCCCGCAGGCCAAGACCGCGATGCAGTCGATCGTCGCCGCCTTCGACAAGCGCGGGGGCGCCAAGGCGCAGCTCAACACGGTCGCGTCGGAGACCTTCCGCACCCAGCTGCCGACCTACCTCACCTCCGCCAACCCGCCGGACGTCTACACCTGGTACCCCGGCTCCGTCGCCGAGTCCTACGCGAAGAAGGACCTGCTGCTCGGCCTGGACGACATCTGGGCGGGCCCCGAACTCTCCGGCTACTCCGACGCCCTGAAGAAGCTGTGCACCTCGGCGTCCAGCGGCAAGAAGGTCTTCGTGCCCACCAGCTACTACTGGTGGGGCGTGTTCTACCGCAAGTCGAACTTCGCCAAGTGGGGCGTCAAGGAGCCCAAGACCTGGGACGAGTTCCTCGACCTCTGCGACAAGCTCAAGAGCAAGGGCGTCGCCCCGATCGGCCTCGGCGCCGGCGGGGACACCCCGTGGGTCGCCTCCACCTGGTTCGACTACCTCAACATCCGCGTCAACGGTGCCACCTACCACCGTGAACTCCTCGCGGGCAAGCACCGCTTCGACGACCCCGAGGTCCGCAAGGTCTTCGACACCTGGGACCAGGCCCGCCCGTTCTTCGACCCCAACGGCACCGCGATCCCCTTCCAGGACGCCACCACCGCCCTCCTCCAGGGCCGCACCGGGATGATGCTGATCGGCACCTTCTTCGCCGACGCCGCCCCGAAGGACGCCCTGGGTGACCTGGACTTCTTCCAGTTCCCGATCATCGACCCCAAGGTACCGGTCGCCGAGGAGGCGCCCACCGACGGCTACTTCGCCAGCGCCCGCACCAAGCGCACCGACGAGACCAAGGAACTGCTGCGCTACCTGGCCACCGCCGAGGCGCAGGAGCTGTACCTCAAGAGCTCCTCCGGCACCACGCTGCCGACCCACCCGGACGCCAAGGACACCGGCACCCCCCTCGTCATCAAGGGCCGCAAGCTCATCGAGAGCGCCGCCGACGTCACCCAGTTCTTCAACCGGGACTCCAGCGACGCGCTCCAGCCGACCGCCGACACGGCGCTGGTGCACTACCTGGCCAAGCCCAAGGAGATCGGCTCCATCCTCACCACGTGGCAGCGCAGCGCACAGCAGATCTGGAGCCAGTGACGATGGCGCTGATCGGCTCCGCACGACGGTCCAGGGCCACCCGGGTGCCCCCGGTGGTCCTGGCCTTCGTCCTCGTCCCGCTGCTCGCCGAGGCGTTCTGGGTCTTCTGGCCGGCCCTCCAGGGGTTCTACCTCTCCCTGACCTCATGGGACGGTCTGTCAGCCCCGAAGTTCGTGGGTCTCGGCAACTTCAGCGAGATGGTGCACGACTCGGTCTTCCGCACCGCCGCGATCGACACGGTGCTGTGGCTGCTGCTCTTCGGCGGGCTGTCGGCCGCTCTCGGGCTCGGCGCCGCGCTGCTCCTCCAGCAGGAGCGTCGGGGCATCGGGTTCTACCGGGCCGCGCTGTTCCTGCCGGTGGTCTTCTCCCTGGTCGCCACGGCGCTGGTGTGGCAGGCCATGTACCAGCCGGACGGACTGATCAACAACGTCCTGCAGGCCGTCGGCCTCGGCAGCTGGCAGCACGCCTGGCTCGCCGACCAGGACACCGCCTTCTACGCGGTGATCATCCCCGCGCTGTGGCGCCAGGTCGGCTATGTGATGGTGCTGTACCTGGCCGGACTCAAGGGCATCGACCCGGTCCTCTACGAGGCGGCCAGGGTGGACGGCGCCACCCGACTGCAGCAGTTCCGGCACATCACCCTGCCGCAGCTGCGCAGCGTCAACGCGGTCGTCCTGTCGGTGATCGTCATCGACTCGCTGCGCTCCTTCGACGTGGTGTGGGCGCTCACCCGCGGCGGCCCGTACCACTCCTCCGAACTGCTGAGCACCTACATGTACTCCACCTCGTTCCAGTCCCTGCGGCTGGGATACGGCTCCGCGCTCGCCGTGGTCATCTTCGTGCTGGCCTTCGGCGTCATCGCCGGCTACCTCGTGCGCGCCTTCCGGGAGGCCGACTGATGACCGCCACCCGCACCACCGCACCCGTCAGCGGCACCGACGGCCCGGCCCGGCGTGCGGACGAGGCCGCCCCGGCCCCGGCCGCAGCCCCGCGGAGCCCCCTGCTGCGCGGCAGCGCGCTGCGCACCACCGGCTTCCACCTGACCGCGGGCCTGCTGTCCGCGCTCTGGCTGCTGCCCATCGTCCTGGTGCTCGTCACCAGCACCCGGACGTTCGACGACATCGCCGCGCACGGCGTCGGCAGCTGGCCGCACTCGTTCACCTTCGACAGCTTCCGGCAGGCGTGGGTCGACGGCGGACAGCAGCGCGCCCTCATCAACAGCGTGCTGGTCACCGTTCCCACGGTGCTGATCTCGCTCGGCCTCGCCTCCATGGCCGCCTTCGCGCTCAGCCGCTACGACCTGCCCTTCCGCCGCGTCCTGCTGCTGGTCATGCTCGGCGGCAACCTGCTGCCCCCGCAGATCCTGCTGATCCCGGTCTCCAAGCTCAGCGAGGTGCTCGGCATCTACGACCGGCTGTACGCCCTGATCGGCGTGCAGGTCGGCTTCGGCGTCGGCTTCTACGTGTTCGTGCTGCACGGCTTCATGAGGGCGATCCCCGGCGAGATCCAGCAGGCCGCCGTCATCGACGGCGCCGGCCCGTGGCAGATCTACTGGCGGGTCATCCTGCCGCTGGCCCGCCCGGCGCTGGCCGCGCTGAGCGCGCTCTCCTTCACCTGGATCTTCAACGACCTGCTGTGGGCCATCACCGTGCTGCGCACCGACAGCCGGATGCCCGTCACCGCGTCGCTGATCGGACTGCAGGGCCAGTACGTGTCCATGTGGAACGTCATCGCGGCCGGGTCGGTGATCGCCGCCGCCCCGACCGTGGCCGTCTTCCTCCGCTTCCAGCGCCACTTCGTGGCCGGACTCAACCTCGGAGCCGTCAAGTGACCGCGCCCGACCGGTGGCTGCTGCGCACCGACTCCACCACCTACGCCGTCACCCTCGGCGGCGACGGCCGCTGGGCCGAACTCGCCGCCTGGGGGCCGCACGGCGCCGAGGACGGGCCCTCGCCCCTGGAGTGGTCGCGCCGCACCCACTTCATCACCCCCGCCGACGCCGCCCCGGCCGAGTACATCCCGTTGGGGCTGCGGCCCTTCACCGGCGCCGACCTGGTCGCCTCCCGGCCCGGCGGCGACCGCGGGAGCTGGTGGCGGTTCACCGGCGCCACGCCGGAGGGCGACCGGGCACTGCGCCTGGAGTTCACCGACGACCTCCTCGGTCTGCGGACCACGCTCTGCTACCGCACGGTGCGCGGTACCGACGTCCTGCTGCGCTGGACGGAGCTCACCTGCACCGGCGCCGAGGAGGTGCGGCTGGAGCGCTTCGACTCCGCCGCGGTCAACGTCCCCGTCCAGGGCGGCGCGCGGCTGGCCTACCTGGCCGGCCAGTGGTCCCAGGAGTTCCAGCTGAGGGAGGTGGAACTGGAGCGCGGGCGCTTCGAGATGGAGAGCACCCAGGGCTCGGCGGGCCACGCCTACCACCCCTGGCTCGCCGTCCAGGACGCCGCCGCACCGGCCCGGGGAGCCACCCCCACCTACGGCATCGCCCTGGAGTGGTCCGGCAACTGGCGGATCACCGCCGACGCCGAACCCGGCGGCGCCGTACGGGTCCGTGCCGGGCGCGTCCCGCACGAGGGCGCGGTCCGTCTCGCCCCCGGCGAGACCCTGGTCACCCCCCGGCTGGCCTGCGCCTTCAGCCCCGACGGACTCGACGGCCTGGCCCGGGTCTGGCACCGCTACGAACGGCAGCTGACCGGCGAGCGCCTGGAGCGGCCCCGCAGGGTCCTCTACAACTCCTGGGAGGCCACCGGCTTCGACGTCGATGCCAAGGGCCAGCTGGAGCTTGCCGAGGTGGCCGCCGAACTCGGCGCCGAACTCTTCGTCGTCGACGACGGCTGGTTCACCGGACGCCCCGACGACACCGGCGGACTCGGCGACTGGCAGCCGGACCCGGCCGCATTCCCCGGCGGCTTCGACCGGTTCGTCGAGGACGTCCGCGCCCTCGGCCTGGACTTCGGCCTGTGGGTGGAGCCCGAGGGCATCAGCCCCCGCTCCCGGCTCTACGCCGAACACCCCGAGTGGGTGTACCGGATCGACGGGCGCCCGGCCACCCTGGTCCGCAACCAGCTGCTGCTCGACCTCGGCCGCGAGGACGTCCAGGAGTTCGTGATCGGCACCCTCGACCGGCTCCTCGGCTCCCACGCCATCAGCTACCTCAAGTGGGACATGAACCGGCCGCCCACCGAACGCGGTCGCCCCGGCCACCCGGCCGGCGCCGACCCCGAGCGGCAGGACCTGGACGCCGCGCACGTCGCCGGCTACCTCCGCGTCCTGGACCACCTGCGCACCGCCCACCCGCAGGTCACCGTCGAGGGCTGCGCCGGCGGCGGCGCCCGCGTCGAGCACGCCACCCTCGCCCGCACCGACGTGGTGTGGCCCAGCGACAACACCGCGCCCATGGACCGGCTGCGCATCCAGTACGGATACCTCCACGCGCACGCCCCGCACACCATGAGCTCCTGGGTCACCGACGCCCCCGGCGTCTTCGACCCGCGGCCCCGCTCGCTGGCCTTCCGCTTCGTCAACTCCATCGCGGGCGTGCTCGGCATCGGCGCCGACATCCGCCACTGGACACCGGAGCAGCGCGCCGAGGCGGCACGGTGGATCGCCCGCTACAAGGACGTCCGCGACGTCGTGCACCACGGCGAGGTCCACCTGCTGGGCAGCCCCGCGGACCCCACCTGCGGCATCCAGTACCAGCAACCGGGCGGAGAGCGCCTGGTGGTGACGGCGTGGAACACCGGCCCCCTCGACGGCGCGCCCCTGGTGCCCGGCCGGGCCGCCCGGCTCCGCCTGCGCGGACTGGCGCCGGACGCCGTCTACGCCGACGCCGCCACCGGCACCCGCTACAGCGGCGCACACCTGCTCCACTCGGGGCTGCCGTTCGCCTGGACCGCGGGACACGACGCGGAGCTGACCGTACTGGCCCGCCAGTGAGGACAGCGGAAGAATCCGCCCTGAACCCCTCTCGAACAGGAGACGACCCACCCATGAACCCAGCGGCCCGCTTCACCAACCGCGTCGCCGTCGTCACCGGCGCCGCCTCGGGCATCGGTGCGGCCTGCGCGGCACGCCTGGCCGCCGAGGGCGCGGCCGTCGTCCTCGTCGACATCGCCGCCGAACGCGGCGAGGAGACGGCCGCGCGGCTGCGGAAGGACGGGGCCCGTGCCCTGTTCGTCGCCGCGGACGTCGCAAGCGAGGACGACTGGCAGCGGGTGACGGCCGCCGCCCACAGCCTGGGTCCGGTGGGCGTCCTGGTCAGCAACGCCTACACGGTGGCGGTGGCACCGGCCCACGAGACCACCCTCGCCTCCTGGGAACGGCAGCTCTCGGTCAACCTCACCGGGGCCTTCCTGGGCGTGAAGGCGGTACTGCCTGACCTGCGTGAGCACCAGGGCGCCGTCGTCCTCGTCTCCTCCGTCCACGCCCACCGGGGCATCCCCGGCCACCCGGCGTACGCGGCGAGCAAGGGCGCCCTGCTGTCGCTCTGCGGCCAGCTCGCCGTCGAGTACGGACCGGACGTCCGCGTCAACGCGGTGCTGCCCGGACCGATCCTCACCGCCGCCTGGGACAGGGTGACCCCCGCCGACCGCGAACTCAGCGTCGCCGGCACCGCGGCCCGCCGCTTCGGCACCCCCGAGGAGGTCGCCGCCGCCGTCGCCTTCCTCGCCGCCGCCGAGGCCTCCTACATCACCGGATCGAGCCTGCTCGTGGACGGCGGCTGGAGCGTCGCCAAGGACTCCGCCTGACGGAACCGATCGCGCCCGCCCCCCACCGACCACCACCGAAAGGCAGACAGATGACGCCGTACGCGCGCCGCGGAGTGCACGGCCAGACCGTGGAGGCCCTCGCCCACAGAGTGCTCAGCGGTCAGATCCCCGAAGGGGCGACGCTCGACATGGCGGCCCTGCAGAGCGAACTGGACGTCAGCCTGACGGCGCTGCGCGAGTCGCTGAAGGTCCTCGCGGCCAAGGGCATGGTCGACGCCCGGCAGAAGCGCGGCACCTTCGTGCGGCCCCGCTCGGACTGGAACCTGCTCGACGCCGACGTCCTGCGCTGGCAGTTCGCCGAGAGCAGCGGCAGCGGTGTCGACCTCGCGATGCTGCGCAACCTCGGCGAGGTCCGCGGCATCGTCGAACCCGCCGCCGTACGGCTCGCCGCGGAGCGCCGCACCGACACCGACCTGGAGGCCCTGGAGGCGGCACTCACCGCCATCGGGGAGGAGGCCGGCGCCAGCCACGCCGTGCAGGCCGACCTCGCCTTCCACCGGGCGCTGCTCGCCGCCACCCACAACGAACTGCTGGAACGCATGGAGATGGTCATCGAGTCCGGCCTGGCCCTGCGCGACCAGCTGGTGCACAGCGCCCCGCACAGCGAGGACCCGGTCCCCAGCCACCGTGCCGTCCTCGACGCCGTACGCGACCGGGACGCCGACGCCGCCGAGCGGGCCATGCGCGCCCTGCTGGACCAGGCGACACGCGACCTCGACAAGATCAGCAGCCCGCACGCGCCCGAGAGCGCGGACGGCTCCACCGAACAGAAGGGCGGCCAGGCACCGTGAAGATCACGCGCGTCGAGACCTTCCTCGTCCCGCCCCGCTGGCTCTTCTGCCGCATCGAGACCGACGACGGCGTCGTCGGCTGGGGCGAACCGGTGGTGGAGGGCCGGGCCGAGCCGGTGCGGGCCGCCGTCGAGGTGCTCACCGAGTACCTGGTGGGCCAGGACCCGCTGCGCATCCAGGACCACTGGCAGGTGCTCACCAAGGGCGGCTTCTACCGGGGCGGGCCCGTGCTCTCCAGCGCCGTCGCCGGCATCGACCAGGCCCTGTGGGACATCGCAGGCCGCACCCTCGGCGTGCCGGTGCACACCCTGCTCGGCGGCCCCGTCCGCGACAGCATCCGGGTCTACGCCTGGGTCGGCGGGGACGAGCCCGGCCGGCTCAAGGAGGAGATCACCGCCCAGGTCGAGGCGGGCTTCACCGCCGTCAAGATGAACGCCGCCGGGCGCACCCCGCCGATCGGCAGCCCCGCCGAGACCGCCGCCGTCGTCGAGAGGCTCGCCGCCGCCCGCGAGGTCCTCGGCCCGCACCGCGACGTCGCCGTCGACTTCCACGGCCGGTTCACCGCCGCCAACGCACGCCGGGTGCTGCACGAGATCGCGCCTCTCCACCCGCTGTTCGTCGAGGAACCCGTCCTGCCCGACCAGACACACCTGCTCCCTGGGCTGGTCGGCGCGTCGTCCGTGCCGCTCGCCACCGGTGAACGGCTCTACGGCCGGGCCGACTTCCTCCCGGTGCTCACCGCGGGCATCGCCGTGGCCCAGCCGGACCTCTCGCACGCCGGCGGCATATCGGAGGTCACCAGGATCGCCTCGCTCGCCGAGACATTCGGCGCCCACCTGGCACCGCACTGCCCGCTCGGACCCATCGCGCTGGCCGCCAGTCTCCAGGTCGCCTTCGCCACCCCCAACTTCCTCATCCAGGAGCAGAGCCGCGGCATCCACTACAACAAGGACGCCGACCTGCTGTCCTACCTGGTCGACACCGAGCCCTTCCGCTTCGTCGACGGCCAGGCGCTGCGCACCGAACTGCCCGGACTCGGCATCGCCGTCGACGAGGCCGCCGTCCGCACCGCCGACCGCGCCGGCCACGCCTGGCGCAACCCCGTCTGGCGCCACGCCGACGGCTCCTTCGCCGAATGGTGAGCGGCACCGTCCTGCCGGTCTCGGTGGTCACCGACCCGGACCACGGCGGCCGCTGGACCTCGCTCAGCGCCGGAGGCCGGGAGTGGCTCTGGCACCGGGACGAGCCCCGCCGGCCCCTGGTCCGGCCCGGCGCCGCGTTCGCCGACGCCGGCGGACTGGAGGAGTGCGTACCCACCGTGCGCGGACTGCCCGACCACGGGGACGCCTGGTCACGGCCCTGGCGCAGACAGGGGGAGCAGGACGTCGTGGACTGCCCCGACTTCCGCCTCACCCGGAGCATTCGCACCGGACCGGCAGCGGCCGTCGCCGACTACACCCTGGAGGCCGAACCCGGCCACCGCTTCCTGTGGGCCGCCCACGCCCTGCTCGACCTCTCCCCGTCCGCCCGGATCGGCATCGCCGGACCGGCGGCGACCCGGCTCTACCCCGACGAGGGCGACCGCTGGACCGGCGGGGAGTGGCCCCGGGTCGACGGCGTCGCGCTGGACCGGCTCGGACCCGACGACGGGACCGCCGTCGGAGCGGTCGTCCTCACCCCCGCGGTCTCCGTGCACGACGGCGCCGACACACTGCACCTGTCCCTCCAGGCCGAGGGACAGCCCGTCGCGGTCGCACTCTGGCGCAACCTGCGCGGCTTCCCCCAGGACGCGCCGTACCGCTCGGTCGGCGTCGAGCCGATGCTCGGCCGCGTCTTCGACCGCGCGGCGGCGGACGACGGCGGCGACACAGCCGTCGTACCCCCCTCCGGCAGGGCCGCCTGGCGGCTCACCGTGACGGCGACCCGCCGCCCCTGAACCCCCGAAACAAGAAGGGATGTCGGATGGACCTGCTCACCGAGCTGCGCGCCCACCGGCTGCTCGCCATCGTCCGCGGCAGCGACCCGGACGCGGCGCTGACCACCGTGCTCACCCTCGCCGAGGAGGGCGTCACCCTCATCGAGGTCTCCCTCTCCGGACGTGACGCGCTGGACGTCATCGCCCGGGCCCGTACCGCGCTCGGCCCCGACGCGACGCTCGGCGCCGGGACCGTGCTGTCCCCCGACGACGCCCGGGCTGCGCAGCAGGCCGGAGCGGCCTTCCTCGTCACCCCCGCCGTCAGCGACGCCATCACCACCGGACGGGAGCTCGGACTCCCGGTGCTCGCAGGCGTGATGACCCCCACCGACATCCTCCAGGCTCGACGGCTCGGCGCCGACGCCCTCAAGCTCTTCCCCGCCGGCAGTGCCGGCGGCCCAGGCTATCTGAGGGATCTGCAGGGCCCCTTCCCGGGGCTGCCGTTCGTGCCCGTCGGGGGAGTGGACGCCGCAGCCGCCGCCGACTACCTGCGGGGCGGTGCCACCGCCGTCGGCGTCGGATCGCCGCTGATCGGCGACGCCGCCGCGGGCGGCAGCCGCACCGCCCTGCGCGAGCGGGCCCGTACCTTCCTGGAGGTCGTGCGCCCGAAGGTCCACCCGTGACCGCACCCGCCGTCCTCGCCACCGACCGCCTGGAACTCGGCGAGGGCATCCGCTGGACCGGCGACCGTGCCGTCCTCACCGACATCCTCACCGGCCGGCTCCTCGCCGTACCCGCCGATCCCGCGGCGCCGCTCGCCCTGA
>NZ_LIQR01000486.1 GCF_001418575.1 Peterkaempfera griseoplana | reverse complement strand
AGATGTGTATAAAGGACAGCGCTGTGGGGGTGGCCGACGACCCTGGCGGTGAGGTCGTCCGGGTCGATCTCGACCACCTCCCAGTCGCGGGCCGGGCCGGCGCCGACCGCCGTGATCCGGCCGCCGCGGGCGTCCAGGGTGGGGGCCCACTCCGTCCAAGGCCCGGTGACGTCGGTGAGGGTGCCGCCGGCCGGGTCGAGGACGCCGAGGCGCAGGTCGGCGCGCCCGTGCACGGTGGCGATCCGGCCGTCCGGGAGCACCGCGAACCAGCGCAGTCCGATCCGCCAGAGGGGGCCGCCGAACTCCTCCTGCGCGGGACGGAGGTTCACCGTCCCGCCGGTGTCCGCGTCGACCCGGTGCAGGTTCCACCAGCCGTCGGGGTCGGTGGCGGCGACCAGGGTGCGGTCGTCCAGCCACTCGGCCTGGCAGACGGCCTGGTCGGGACCGCCGGCGACGGTGCGGGCGCGGGTGAGGGTGCCGTCGTCGCCGATGTCCGCGATCCGCAGCTCGGTGCCGTCCCAGGGCATCGCGGGGTGCTCCCAGCCGATCCAGGCGACCCGGCGGCCGTCGGGGGAGACACGGGGGCCGGTGACGAAGTGCCGGTCGGCGAGCAGCTCCCGGACGGCTGACGGGTCGTCGGCCGCGGAGCCGTCCAGCGGTACGGCGACCAGGGAGCGCCGCACATCGGTGGGGCCCGGGCCGTGGAACGCCTCCCGTACGCACCAGATCTCGGTGCCGCCCGGGGCGACCACCGGGTCGGCCCAGCGCAGCCGGGCGGGCCGGCCGGACTCGGGGGTGAGGGGCTGCGGGACGGCCCCGGGGGCGTCCGGCTCGTAGCGGTGGAGCCGCTGGTCGGCGAAGTGGGTGAAGACCGCGACCGGGCCCCGGCCGGCGGTGGCGGGCAGCGCCGTCCACGGGGTGCCGCCGTACTCGATGACGCGGCTGCGGACGTTCCAGGGCGCGGGCAGCAGCGGGGCGGTGGAGCCGTCGGCGCGGCGGCGGACCAGGGTGACCCGGCCCTCCTCGGCCGGGCGCGGCTCGGTCCACCAGGTCTCGTCGCCCACTGCGGCGACCCAGTCGGGGCGGCCGTCGTGGGCGGCGGCGTGGTGGGCGGTGACGGGTGACCGCCAGGTGCCGTGGGGAGCGGTGGTGGGCATGGCCGCGAATCCGCCTTCCATGGTGTGCGGGGGTGTCAGCCGACGGTGGAGAGGAAGCGGTCCAGGACCCGGACGCCGAAGTGCAGGCCCTGCACCGGCACCCGTTCGTCGACGCCGTGGTAGAGCCCGTGGTAGTCGAAGCCGGGCGGCAGCCGCAGCGGGGAGAAGCCGTAGCCGGTGATCCCGAGCCGGGAGAACTGCTTGGCGTCGGTGCCGCCGGACATGGAGTACGGCACCACGTGGGCGCCCAGGTCATGGGCGAGCAGCGCATCGCGCATCGCGGTGAAGACCGGGGAGTCCACCGGTGCCTGGAGCGGGATCTCCCGGTGCTGGTACTCCCAGGTGACGTCGGGTCCGGTGAGCCGGTCGAGGGTGGCGGTGAACTCCTCCTCGCCGCCGGGCAGCACCCGTCCGTCGACGGCCCCGGTCGCGGAGCCGGGGATGACGTTCACCTTGTAACCGGCCTGGAGCATGGTGGGGTTGGCGCTGTTGCGCAGGGTGCCGGCGACCAGCGCGGCCGCGGCCGGGTCCAGCCGGGCGACGAAGTCGTCCACCCCGGTGCCCGCCGGGTCGTCCAGGCAGGCCGGGTCCAGCGGGGTGCCGGTGGCCTCGGCGAGGGCGGTCAGCGCCGCCCGTACGGTGGGGGTCATCCGCAGCGGCCAGCGGTGGGCGCCGATCGCGGCCATGGCGGCGCAGAGCCGGGTGACCGCGTTGGAGGCGTTGGGCTTGGAGCCGTGGCCGGCCCGGCCGTCGGCGGTGAGGCGCAGCCAGGCGGTGCCGCGCTCGCCCGCGGCCACGGGGTAGATGCGCTGTCCGGCGGCGGTGTGCACGGTGTAGCCGCCGGACTCGCTGACACCCTCGGTGCAGCCCTCGAAGAGGTCCCGGTGGTGCTCGGCCAGCCAGGCGGAGCCCGCGGCGGCGCTGTCCTCCTCGTCGGCGGTGAAGGCCAGCACCACGTCGCGGCGGGGGCGGCGGCCGTCGCGGGCCCAGGCGCGGGCGACGGCGACCATCATCGCGTCCATGTCCTTCATGTCGATGGCGCCGCGTCCCCACACCTCGCCGTCGCGGATCTCGCCCGAGAACGGCGGCACCGTCCAGTCGGCGGCCTCGGCGGGCACCACGTCGAGGTGGCCGTGGACCAGCAGTGCGGGCAGCTGCGGCTCACTGCCCTCGATCCGGGCGACCACATTGGCCCGGCCGGGGGCCGACTCCAGCAGCCGGGGCCGCAGGCCGGCCTCGTCCAGCAGCGCGGCGACGTACTCGGCGGCGGGGCGCTCCCGGCAGTCCCCGCCACCCCGGTTGCTGGTGTCGATGCGGATCAGCTCGGAGGTGAACCGTACGGCCTCCTCGCAGAGCAGGGCGTCGGCGGCGGGCTGCGCCTCCCGGACGGTCTCGGTCATGGGCCGGTCCCCTCGGGTCGTGGATCTTGCCTGTCCGGCCACCGTAGCCGCCGAGGGGGCGGGCGGGCAGCGCGGCGCGGCCCGGGTTCACCGGGGCCGAACGCACACGGCGCCGATCCGCACACCGGTCCGCACCCGTGACACCGCCTGCCGCCCGCCACCGGCCACGGCTGCCGGCGGTGCGGCGGCGATCCCCGCTGCGGCGGGTACGGCCCTGCGGCCCGCCCAGGGCCGCTGGTCACCCGGCGGGCCGCAGCCCGCCTCCCACGCCGGCCGGGACGCCGAGCGTCCGCCGCCGGGCGGCCGCGCCGCGCAGCTCCTGCGCCAGGTGCCGGGCCCGCTTGACGTGCAGCCGCCAGCCGTGGTCGCGGTCACCGACACGGCAGCGGGGCAGCGCATGGCGACCGCTGAGCGGCGACTGCCCGACGGCGCAGGCGTAGTCGTAGCCGGCCGCACGCACCGCGGCCAGGGAACGGCTGTCCACCTCGCCGTACGGGTAGCAGAAGCCCTCGACCGGACGGCCGGCGACCGCGCGCAGCACCTCCCGGCTGCGGGCCGTCTCGGTGGCGAGCACCTCTCCGGTCAGGCCCGGCAGCGCGGTGTGCGCCATGCCGTGCGAGCCGATCTCCATCCCGGCGTCGGCGACCGCCGCGACCTGGCCGGCGGTGAGCAGCTGCCTGCCGGGTGTTTCCGGGTTCCAGGTGCTGTGGCCGCCGAGGCGGTCGGCGACGACGTACACCGTGGCGGTGAAGCCGTACGACTGCAGCACCGGCAGGGCGCCGTGGAGGAAGTCGGCGTAGCCGCCGTCGAAGGTCAGCCCGACCAGGCCGGCGGCCCTGCCGCCGGCCGCCGCCCGCAGCAGCTCCGCCATGCCGACGCCGCGCAGTCCGTGCCGGTCCAGCCAGCGCATCTGGGCGGCGAAGCGTTCGGGGGTGACGGTGAACGGATCGGGGTCCTGCGTACCGCGGTCGACGGAGTGGTACAGCAGCGTCCAGGGCGTCCGGTGCGGTCGGGAGCCGGTGCGGGCCGGAGGGCGGCGCAGGTCACGGGCGAGTGGTTCAGCGGCCATGGCGGCGGGCCCCTTCGGGGGTGGGTCGTACGGCGTGCCCGGCCGTGCGCACCGGGATGCGCGGTCCGGGGGCGCCGTACG
>NZ_LIQR01000485.1 GCF_001418575.1 Peterkaempfera griseoplana | reverse complement strand
CTATCTCCGCCCGGCGGCCGCCACCGGAGGTGACACGGCCCTCCGGTTCGGGAGACCATCGACGCCGTACCACCCGTGCCCCGGGGACGAGCCGCACCTCCGGACGGCTGCGCCCGCGCGCGGGTACACCTGGACCGGGCGACCGCCCGTGGGAAGTAGGGCTGACCGTGGCTGAGTTCGTGTACCCGCCCGTGATCGGGACCGCCCTCACCGCCTTCCGCGCACTGGACCTGCGGATCGAGGTGGAGGGCGCCCACCATGTGCCGAAGCACGGCGGTGCGGTGCTGGTCAGCAATCACATCAGTTATCTGGACTTCCTCTTCGCCGGCCTGGGCGCCTGGAAGTCGGCCCGCCGGCACACCCGCTTCATGGCCAAGGACGACGTGTTCCGGCACCGGGTGTCCGGGCCGCTGATGCGCGGAATGCGGCACATCCCGGTGGACCGTTCCGACGGCCAGCCCGCCTATGACGCGGCGGTGCGTGCGCTGCGGGCCGGGGAGGTGGTGGGGGTCTTCCCGGAGGCCACCATCAGCCGGTCGTTCACGCTGAAGAAGTTCAAGACCGGCGCGGCCCGGATGGCGGCGGACGCCGAGGCCCCGCTGCTGCCGATGATCCTGTGGGGCACCCAGCGGCTGTGGACCAAGGGCCGGCCGAAGAACCTGACCCGCCGCCACACCCCCGTCACCATCCGGATCGGGGAGCCGATCCACCTCACCCCCGAGGACCGGCCGGTGATGGTCACCCGGCGGCTGCGGCAGGCCATGGCCGCGCTGCTGGACCAGGCCCAGAGCAGCTACCCGGACAAGCCCGAGGACGCCGGCGACAGCTGGTGGCTCCCGGCCCATCTCGGCGGTACCGCGCCGACCCCTGAGGCCGCCGAGGCCGAGGACGCGGTGGAGGCGCAGGAGCGCACCGCCCGCCGCACCGCCGACCAGACCGCCCGCTGAGCCACCGGCGGCGCACCGCCGTGTGACGCGCCGGACCGGGGCCGGGCCCCGCCGCATGCGGACGGGCCGGACTCCACGAGTCCGGCCCGTCCGCATGTCGCCTGCCTACTGGCGGCCCATCTCCTCCGCGATGGCGGCGGCGAAGGCGTCGATGTCCGCCTCGGTGGTGTCGAAGGCGGCCATCCAGCGGACCTCGCCGGTGTGCTCGTTCCAGAAGTAGAAGCGGTAGCGCTTCTGGAGCCGCTCGCTGACCTCGCGCGGCAGCAGCGCGAAGACCGCGTTGGCCTGCACCGGGCGGACGACCTCCACACCCTCCACCCCGCGGACCGCCGCCTCCAGGCGCCGGGCCATCGCATTGGCGTGGGCGGCGTTGCGCAGCCACAGGTCGCCGCTGAGCAGCGCCTCGAACTGCACCGAGACAAAGCGCATCTTGGAGGCGAGCTGCATGGACATCTTGCGCAGGTACTTCAGGTCCCGGACCCGCTCCGGGTTGAGGACCACCACGGCCTCGCCGAGCAGCAGACCGTTCTTGGTGCCGCCGAAGGAGAGCACATCCACCCCGGCGTCGGTGGTGAAGGCCCGCAGCGGCAGCCCGAGCGTGGCCGCGGCGTTGGCCAGCCGGGAGCCGTCGACATGCACCAGCATGCCGCGCTCATGGGCGTGGTCGCAGATGGCCTTGATCTCCTCGGCGGTGTAGCAGGTGCCGAGTTCGGTGGTCTGGGTGATGGAGACGGCGAGCGGCTGGGCCCGGTGCTCGTCGCCCCAGCCCCAGGCCTGACGGTCGATCAGCTCGGGGGTGAGCTTGCCGTCGGGGGTGGGGACGGTGAGCAGCTTGAGACCGGCGATCTTCTCCGGGGCACCGCACTCGTCCACGTTGATGTGGGCGGACTCGGCGGCGACGACCGCGCCCCAGCGGGGCAGCAGGGCCTGCAGGGCGACCACGTTGGCGCCGGTGCCGTTGAACACGGGGAAGGCCTGGGCCCGGTCGCCGAAGTGGCGGCGGAAGACCTCCTGGAGGTGCCCTGTGTAGTCGTCCTCCCCGTAGGCGACCTGGTGGCCGCCGTTGGCGACGGCCAGCGCCGCCAGGATCTCCGGGTGCACGCCCGCGTAGTTGTCGCTGGCGAAGCCGCGGACGGCGGGGTCGTGCCGGCGGACCGCATCGGTGCGGGTCGGGAAGGAGGGGTCGGTCATCGCGGCGTCAGCCACAGGTGCTGTCCATTCAGTTCGTCGGCGGGCCGGTCCCAGAGTCCGGCCAGGGTGTCGGCCAGGTCGGCGGTGTCCGTGAAGCCCGGGAATTTCGCGTCGGGGCGCTGCTGCCGCATCTCCGGGGTGACCAGCGCCTTGATGACCAGGATGGCAGCCGCGGCGGTCAGCGGTGCGTCCTGCCCCGGCCCCTCCTTGGTGAAGGAGGCGGCGAGGGAGAGGGTCCAGGCCTCGACGGCCGCCTTGGCCGCGGCGTAGGCGGCGCCGCCCGCCGCGGGCTTGTGCGCGGCGGCGGCGGAGACCGTCGCGAAGCGGCCGGCGGGGCTGCGCAGCAGGGCGGCCTGGAAGGCCAGGGTGGTGTGCTGGAGGGTGCGCACCACGCGGTCGTGCAGGAAGTCCCAGTCGTCGAGGTCGGTGTCGGCGAAGGTCTTGCCGCCGCGCCAGCCGCCGACCAGGTGCAGCAGTCCGTCGATCCGCCCCTGCTCGGCCTCGATGTGGTCGGCCCAGTCGCGGGCGGCCTGCGGGTCCAGCAGGTCCACGATCTGGCCGGTCACCCGGGCGCCCGGCACGGCGGCCCGTACCGCGTCCAGGGCTGCGTCGAGCCGGGCGGGGTCGGTCCCGGCGGCGGCCACCACGGCGCCGCCGGCGGCGAGCCGGCGGAGGGTGGCGCGGCCGGCGGGGCCGGTGGCTCCGGCGACGGCGACGACCTTGCCTGCGAGGGCGGTCACGCCGCCTCCCGGGTGTCCGCGGCGCCGGTGATGCCCCTGGTGGCGGCGATGACGTCGCGCAGCTTGCGGGCCAGGGCCTCGTAGAACATGGAGAGCGGGAACTCGTCGGGCAGCACCGCGTCGCACAGCGCCTTGTTCAGGGCCTTGCCGTCGGCCTCGCCGAAGGGCAGCGCCTCGGGGCCCTTGGCCCAGGTGGAGGCGGGGTGCGGGGTGAGGTAGCGGGAGACCAGCTGGTAGGCGGCGAGCCAGTGGGCGGTCTTGGGCCGGTCGATGCCCTCGCGGTACAGGGTCTCGATCTCGCCGCACAGGGCGGTGGTGACCTCGGCCACGCGGTCCCAGTCGATGCGCAGCCGGTTGTCGGTCCAGCGCAGGGCGTCGTGCTTGTGGAGGTAGGCGAAGAGCAGCTGGCCGCCGAGGCCGTCGTAGTTGCGGACCCGGTCGCCGCTGACCGGGAAGCGGAAGAGACGGTCGAAGAGGATCGCGTACTGGACGTCGCGGCCCTGGTCGTGGCCCTCCCGCTGGAGGCGGACGGCCTCCTTGAAGGCGGTCAGGTCGCAGCGCAGCTCCTCCAGCCCGTACATCCAGAACGGGCTGCGCTGCTTGATCATGAAGGGGTCGAACGGCAGGTCGCCGTGGCTGTGGGTGCGGTCGTGGATCAGGTCCCACAGCACGAAGGTCTGCTGGGCGAGCTGCTGGTCCTCGATGAGGCGTGCGGCGTCGGCGGGGATCTCCAGGCCGAGCAGTTCCACGGCGGAGCCGGTGACCGCGCGGAAGCGGGCGGCCTCGCGGTCGCAGAAGATGCCGCCCCAGGTGAACCGCTCGGGCACCTCGCGCACCGCGACGGTCTCGGGGAAGAGCACCGCGGAGTTGGTGTCGTACCCGGAGGTGAAGTCGGTGAAGGTGATCGGCACGAACATGGGGTTGTCGAACCGGCTGCGCTCCAGCTCCGCCAGCCAGTCGGGCCACACCACGCGCAGCAGGACCGCCTCGAGGTTGCGGTCGGGGTTGCCGTTCTGGGTGTACATGGGGAACAGCACCAGGTGCTCCAGCCCGTCCTGCCGCTGGGAGGCGGGCTGGAAGGCGAGCAGCGAGTCCAGGAAGTCGGGCACCGCGTAGCCACTGTCCGACCAGCGCCGCAGGTCCTTGGCGACGGCCTCGAGGTAGGCCTCGTCGTGGGGGAAGAGCGGGGCGAGTTCGTCGAGGGCGCCGAGGACGGTGGCGAGGTGGGAGTCCACCGTGCCGCGGTCGGCGGTGGCGAGGTCGATCGAGCCGTCCTTGGCCTGGAGGGGACGTATCGACTCGACCGCACTCTTCAGGCGCAGCCAGGCCGGGTTGTCGACTGGAGCGGCCGTCGCGGCCTTCGGCGAAAGATTATTCATCTCTTCCCCACCTGGAGTGAAAGAACTGGAGCTACACCAAGATATGTCAGCAACTTCTCCTGTTCAAGGCGAGGGTAGACAGGGCGGGTGGGCGGTTTGTCCGCACTGGTCCCACTCTGCCGCCCGGGGACGGGCTCGGCATGCGGGCCTGCCCCGGGCGACCGGGGTCCGGACCGGCGCAGCCGAGAACGCCAGGGGCAGGAGAAAACACGACGGCCCGTACACCTCCCAAGGAGGGTGTACGGGCCGTGCGGTTCCGCGCGCCCCTGCGCCCGGCGCGGGGCCGGGCGCAGGGGATCCGCCGCGCCGCCGGGCGCGGGCGCTCAGTTGCGGGCGCCGTCCGCGACCGGAGCCGCGGCGGCCGGAGCCGGCGCCGGAGCGGCGGCGCGGCGCAGGAAGAAGGCCATGGTCGGGACCAGGTAGACCGCCCACACCGCCACCTGCAGCACGGTGGGGTCGGGCTGGAAGTTGAAGACGCCCTTGAGCAGCGTCCCGTACCAGCTGTCGACCGGGATGGTGGAGCTGATGTCGAAGAGCAGAGTGCCCAGGCCGGGCAGCCAGCCGGCCTCCTGCAGGTCGTGGAAGCCGTACGCCAGCACCCCGGCCGCCACCACGACCAGCATCGCACCGGTCCAGGTGAAGAACTTGGCCAGGTTGATCCGCACCGCGCCCCGGTAGAACAGCCACCCCAGCAGCGCCGCGGTGAGCAGCCCCAGCACCGCGCCGACCAGCGGCCGCACACCGTCGTCGGTGGCCTGCACCGCCGTCCAGATGAAGAGCGCGGTCTCCAGGCCCTCCCGGCCGACCGCCAGGAAGGAGGTGACCACCAGGGCGAGGGTGCCCATGGCCAGGGCGGCGTCCAGCTTGCCCTGCAGTTCGGCCTTGAGGTGCCGGGCGGTGCGCCGCATCCAGAAGACCATCCAGGTCACCAGACCCACCGCGATGATCGACAGCGAGCCGCCCAGCGCCTCCTGAGCCTCGAAGGTCAGCGTGGAGGAGCCGAACTGCAGCACCGCGCCGAAGGCCATCGAGAGCACCACCGCGGCCGCGACACCCAGCCAGACCGGCGTCAGGCGGTCCCGTCGGCCGGTCTTCACCAGATAGGCGACGAGGATGCAGACGACCAGGCTGGCTTCGAGGCCCTCACGCAGGCCGATCAGATAGTTGGCGAACACTGCTGGACTCCTGGGGAGGCGGTGGGGGTGGGTGGTAC
>NZ_LIQR01000484.1 GCF_001418575.1 Peterkaempfera griseoplana | reverse complement strand
GGGTGGCTCAGGCCGCGCCGTCGGCGACGCGGGGCTCGACCACGGGGGTGGCGAGCGAGGCGGGGACCTCCGCCGCGTCCAGCCACGGCAGGTCGTGCCCCATCCGGTCCCGCTTGGTGAGCAGGTACCGCAGGTTGTGCTCGCCCGCCTGCACGGGGAGCGGCACCCGGCCGGCGACGGTGAGACCGTGGTCGCTCAGCGCGGAGATCTTCTCGGGGTTGTTGGTGAGCAGCCGCAGGGAGTGCACCCCGAGGTCGGCCAGCATCGCGGCGGCGGTGCCGTACTCCCGGGCGTCGGCGGGCAGACCGAGGTCCAGGTTGGCGTCGACGGTGTCCCGGCCGGACTCCTGGAGCTGGTACGCGCGCAGTTTGTGCACCAGGCCGATGCCGCGGCCCTCGTGGCCGCGCAGATAGAGCACCACGCCCCGGCCTGCGGCGGCGATCCGGTCCAGGGAGGCCTGCAGCTGGGGGCCGCAGTCGCAGCGCAGCGAGCCGAAGACGTCGCCGGTGAGGCACTCGGAGTGCACCCGGACCAGGACGTCCTCGCCGTCGGGGAGCCGCCCGTCGGCGTCCAGGCCGCCGGCGACCAGGGCGATGTGCTCGGCGCCGTCCAGCGCGCTGCGGTAGCCGACGGCGGTGAAGGTGCCGTGCTCGGTGGGCAGGCCGGTCACGGCGGCCCGCTCGACCTGGCCCTCGACCCCGTCCCGGGCCGGGCGCCCGGCCTGGCGCTCGGTGCGGACGCGGTGGGCGATCAGCTGCTCGATGGAGATGATCGCGAAGCCGTGCCGGCGGGCGAAGGGCACCAGGTCGGGCAGCCGGGCCATGGTGCCGTCGGGACGGGCGATCTCGCAGATCACCGCGGCCGGGCTGAGGCCTGCCAGTTCGCAGAGGTCGGGTCCGGCCTCGGTGTGGCCGGGACGGGTGAGCACCCCGCCCTCGCGGGCCCGCAGCGGGAAGACATGCCCGGGGCGGGCGAAGTCGCCGGGCACCGAGGCCGGGTCGGCCAGCAGCCGGATGGTGCGGGCCCGGTCGGCGGCGGAGATGCCGGTGGTGATGCCCTCCATGGCGTCGACCGAGACGGTGAAGGCGGTGCCGTGGCTCTCGCTGTTCTGCTGGACCATCTGTCCCAGCTCCAGCCGGTCCAGGTCGGGGCCGCGCATCGGCACGCAGATCAGGCCGCGGCACTCGGTCATCATGAAGGCGACCAGTTCCGGCGTGGCCAGCTCGGCGGCGAAGACGAGGTCGCCCTCGTTCTCGCGGTTCTCGTCGTCCACCACGACGACCGGGCGGCCGGCCGCGATGTCGGCGAGGGCGCGCTCCACCGGGTCCAGGGTGAGGTCGTCCTCTCCGGCGGGGGCGAGCAGGTGGGTGTCCGCGAACTCCTGCAGGGCGGTCATGCCGCGGCTCCTTCCAGTACGGTCGCCGACTGCGGCCGGGGGGTGCGGGTGCTCATCCACCAGGCGCGCAGGCCCAGGATCACCAGGACGAAGTAGACGATGTAGACGAGGGCGGAGAAGGTGTAGCCGCTGCGGAAGGCGAGCGGTACGCCGACGACGTCCACCGCGATCCAGGCGAACCAGAACTCCACCAGGCCGCGGGCCTGGGCGACCATCGCGACCAGGGTGCCGACGAAGATGTAGGCGTCCTGCCAGGGGCTCCAGGACAGCGAGGGGTAGGCGGTGAACAGGCCGCCGACCGCGAGGGTGCCCAGCGCGGCGCCCGCGACCAGTCCCAGGCGTTCCCAGGCGCTGCCGAACCGGACCGCGACCTCCCCGGTCGCCCGGCGGCCGCGGATCCACTGGAACCAGCCCCAGGCCGAGACCACGATCACGATCAGCTGCTTGCCGACCATCCCGCTGACATGGGCGGGGAGGAAGGCCGCGACCAGGACGGCACCGGAGAGCAGCTGGACCGGCCAGCTGGCCACCGAGCGGCGCCAGCCGAGCGCCAGGGCGGCCAGGCCCAGCAGGTTGCCGACCATGTCGGACCAGATGACGGTCTGTCCGAAGACGGTGAAGGCGGTGCTCTGCAGCCAGTTCATCGCAGCTCTCCGGCGGTGTCGGTACGGGCGCCGAGCAGCCGCTCGACGTACTTGGCGAGCACGTCCACCTCGAGGTTCACCGGGTCGCCGGGCTGCTTGCGCCCGAGGGTGGTGAGGGCGAGGGTGGCGGGGATCAGGCTCACCGTGAAGAAGTCGGCGCCGGCCTCGACCACGGTGAGGGAGACCCCGTCGACCGTGATGGAACCCTTGTCGACCAGGTAGCGGGAGATCGTGCCGGGCAGTGAGAAGCGCAGCACCTCCCACTGCGGCCGGCCGTCGGCGCCGGGCTCCCCCGGGCTGCGGGACAGCAGGGTGGCGGTGCCGTCGACATGGCCCTGCACCAGGTGTCCGCCGAGGCGGTCGCCGAGGGCCATGGCGCGCTCCAGGTTGACCCGGGAGCCGGGGGCCAGCGCGCCGAGGCTGGAGCGGTTGAGCGTCTCGGCCATCACGTCGGCGGAGAACTCGCCGCTGCCGGCGGCCAGTTGCTCGGGGGTGTCCACCACTGTCAGGCAGACGCCGTTGACGGCGATGGAGTCGCCGTGGCGGGCGCCGCGGGTGACGGCAGGGCCGCGCAGGCGGATCCGGGAGGAGTCCCCGAGGTCCTCGACGGAGACGACCTCTCCGAGCTCTTCGACGATTCCGGTGAACACGAGTCAGCTCTCCTCGGTGGAAGGCGCGTTGACGGAGCGGGGAGCAGCGGCGGCGGTGCTCCTGGCGGGGTAGGCGGTCAGGCGCAGATCTGCGCCGATCCGGACGATGTCGTGGACGTCGAGTCGGAACGCATCGGCGATGGTGCCGATTCCCGCGTCCAGCAGGGCGGCGGGACCGGCGCCGAGCAGGGCCGGGGCCAGGTAGCCCACGGTCTTGTCGACGAGTCCGGCGGCCCAGAAGGCGCCGGCCAGGGTGGGGCCGCCCTCCAGCAGCACCGAGCGCACCCCCCGGGCGTGCAGCGCGGCGAGCAGGGCGTGCGGGTCCAGCCCGCGGCCGCCGGGGGCGCGCGGCACCTCGACGACCTCGGCCCGGCCGGCCGCGACGGCGGCGGACAGCCGGCCGGTGTCGGCGCCGGGGGCGACGGCGATCAGGGTGGCGGCGGCGCCGTCCAGCACCCGGGCGGTCGCGGGGACGGTGGCGGCGGTGTCGGCGACCACCCGCAGCGGCTGGGTGACGGCGGCTCCGGCGCCGTGGCGTACGGCGAGGTGCGGGTCGTCGGCGTGCAGGGTGCCTGAGCCGACCAGTACGGCGTCCGCCTCGGCGCGCAGCCGGTGGACGTCGGCCCGGGCCTGCGGGCCGGTGATCCAGCGGCTGGTGCCGTCGGCCGCGGCGGTGCGGCCGTCGAGGGTGGAGGCGTACTTCCAGAGCACGAAGGGGCGGCCCAGCCGCATGGCGGTGAGCCATGCCTCGTTGCCGAGGGCGGCCTCCTTGGCGAGCAGCCCGGCGTGGGTCTCGACACCGGCGGCCCGCAGGGCGGCGGCGCCTCCGGAGGCCTGGTCGGTGGGGTCGGCCACGGCGTAGAACACCCGGGCGATCCCCGCGTCGATCAGCGCCTGGGCGCAGGGGCCGGTGCGGCCGGTGTGGTTGCAGGGTTCCAGGGTGACCACGGCGGTGCCGCCGCGGGCCCGGTCGCCGGCCGCGCGCAGGGCGTGGATCTCGGCGTGCGGGCCGCCGGCCCGCTGGTGGTGGCCCTCGCCCGCGATCTCGCCGTGGGCGTCGAGAATGACGCAGCCGACGACCGGGTTGGGGCTGGTGCGGCCGAGGCCGAGCGCGGCGAGCGCCACGGCGCGGTGCATCGCCTCTGCGATGCGGCTGTCGGCCTCGTGGGGGGCCACCGGAGTTCTCCTCGCGCTTCAAGGCGCGGACTCCGGGGCTCGGGAAGAGGACACGGACGTGTGACTGGCCGGGGGCGCAACCGGGAGGGCCCCGCAAGGGGACGCACCGACGGCGCGGGTACCGGCCGGACGTCCGCCGCGCACTGCCTCCCATCCGGACTTTAACCGTCGGTCCAGGAATTTCACCTGGTCAACCGTCCGCTGGCAGCGGACGGGTCGCGGACTGTAACCGCCGGTTCGGACTTTCACCGACCCCGGAGTGCGCAAACGTCACTGGTACTGCGGACAGTCTGCCATGACGGTGCGGCTCCGGGGAGTGGCCGGGGGTGTGCGCTGGCTCACGCGGGGACGGGCTTCTCCTCGTCCCTGAGGATGCCGCGCAGCTTCTCGCGCAGCTCAGGGGTGTCGGTGTGGCCGTGGACGGAGCAGGCGTGCTCGGTGGCGGCGCGCATGACCTCCTCCTCCTCGCCCGCGATGGTGAGTGTGCAGCCGGACTCGCTGGGGAACAGCCGGCAGTCGGCGACCTTGCGCATGACGGCCTCCTGGAGGTGCGGATGTCGTGGCCGACACCTCCACTCTGCTCCTTCGCCCGGGGGCCCGGAAGGCCCGCGGCCCAGAAGTGTTTTACGAGTGAAACATATGTTAATCTTTTCTCATGCGCCCTGCCCCCCGGTCCACCACCGCCCGCCGTCTGCCGCTCAAGGGGGTCCTCCGCCTCGGTCCCGCCTCCGATCTGTGGCACAAGCCCGCACTCAGCGTGGTGGTCGCGGTCGGCGTCCCCGAGCTGGCGCTGCTGGCCGCCGGCCGGCTGGATCTCGCGTACTACACCTCGCTCGGCGCGATGTGCGCCCTCTACGCCCACGGCCTGCCCTACGCCCGACGCGCCAGGACGCTGTCCCTGCTGGTGCTGGGGATGCTGGCGGGGGCCGGCGCGGCACTGACCACCGCCGCCCTCACCGACTCCACCGCGATCCGGGTCGCGGTCGCCGCACTGCTGGCCGCCGTCCACAAGACGGCCTGCGACGCCACCCGGCTCGGCCCGCCCGGACCCGTGGTGCTGACGTTCATGGCGGCCACCGGGGCCTTCCTGCCGCAGCGGCTCGGCGACCTCCCCGGACACCTGGCGCTCGGCCTGGCCGCGGGCGCCTTCGCCTGGGCCGTCGGGATGGCCCCCGCCCTGGTGCGCCCGCACGGACCCGAGCGGATCGCGGTGGCCCGCGCCCTGGAGAGCACGGCCCGGCTGCTGCGCACCGCCCGGTCCGGCGCCCCGGAGCGCGAGGTCCAGCGGGGGCGCCACGAGGCCACCGCCACCGCCACCGCGGCCTGGCGCACCCTCTTCCTGGTCCCTGCCGACCGGCCCCATCTGGACGCCCTGGAGCGGCTGCTGGTCCGCGCGGAGTCCGCCGCGGCCGCCCCCGGCCGCCATGGCGCCGAGGCCGACCGGCTGGCCGGCTGGGCGCACGACCTGCGGCGCGGCCGGGCACTGCCGGACCCGGGACGCGCCGGCGCCGGGGAGGCCGACGAGCTGGCCGGGATCGCCGCCGAACGGGCGGCCGTCGCCGCCGCCCAGCGCCCGCACCGGGCCACCTGGGCGCACGCCGGCCGGGGCACGCTGCGGCAGGCCCTGCACGGACACTCCCCGCTGCTGACGCTCGGCGTACGGGTGGCCCTGGGCACCGCGCTGGCCGGCTGGCTGTCGATGGCGGCCGGGGTGGGACGCCCGTACTGGGCCGTGGTGACCGCGGCCTCGCTCTTCCAGGCCAACAGCCTGCTCTCCTGGCGGCGCGGTCTGCAGCGGGTGGCGGGCAGTGTGCTCGGGCTGCTGCTGTTCACCGCCCTGGCGCCGCTGCTGCACACCGGACCCACGGCGGTGGTGCTGGTGGCCCTGCTCTGCCAGTTCGCCACCGAGGCGACCGTGGCCCGCAACTACTGGCTGGGCAATGTCTTCCTCACCCCGATGGCCCTGCTGATGACCGAGTTCACCGGCCTGCAGCCGGTCGGGCGGCTGATCGCCGACCGCTGGCTGGACACCGTACTGGGCGCCGCCGCCGGACTGCTGGCCTGTGCGCTGGTGGTCAACCGCCGGCTCGGCGGCCAGGTGGAGGCCGCGCTGGAACGGGTGGCCGGCGCCCGGGCCCGCGCCGAGGAGGTGCTGGCCGCGGGCAGCCCCGCGGCGGCGGCCGTCTCGGCCCGCGACCAGCTGGGCGCCGCGCTGGTCGACCTCAGGGAGTCCGTCGACATCGCCTCCGGCGAGTGGTGGACCGGGGCCCTGCCGCAGCAGCGGATCGCCGACGCCGAGCGGCACGGGCACCGGCTGCTGGCCGAACTGCTCCACCACCCCGGCGCCACCGGCCGGGGCCGCACCGCTCCGCTCCGCGGCGGCGGAGCCCGCTGAGCACGGACCGTCGCCGCCGCGGGCCCGGGGATCGCACACATATCCCGGTACGATCGTCGCCCGGCGGGCCCCCGCGGCCCGCGCAGCAGCACGGAGAGGGGAAAGCCCACGTGGAGGACGCCGTCGCGGTGGTGCTGCGCCAGTGGCAGTCGCTCTACCCCGGCCTCGACCTGACCCCGGTGGCGGTCATCGGGCGGCTCAACCGCTGCGCCGCGCTGCTGCAGCAGGTCGCCGACGCCCCGCTGGGCCGTGAGAGCCTCAGCCGCCCCGAGTACGAGATCCTCAACGCGCTGCGCCGGGTGGGCGGTGAACTCACCCCGGGCCGGCTGGCCCGGGAGACCTTCGCCTCCGGCGCCGCCGTGACCAAGCGGGTCAGGCAGCTGGAGGAGCGCGGACTGGTGGCACGGCGCGCCGACGCGCGCGACCGCCGGGTGGCCCATCTCTCGCTGACCGACCGGGGCCGGGAGCTGGTGGACCGGCTGCTGCCGGCCCAGATCGACTACGAGAACGCCCTGCTCGAAGGGCTTCCGGAGGAACGCAGGACCGAACTGGCCGACGTCCTCGGCGAGTTCCTGGTCCTGCTGGAGGGGCGGCTCGGCGGGCTCCCCGGCTGACCGGCGAGCCCCTGCCGCCCCGGGGGGAGGTCCGGATCGGGCCGCTCCCGCCGAAGTACTGTGTGTCGCTCGATCAGTTCTCGCGATGTGCGACGAACCACGGGGAGACATCGATGACGATCATTCAGCCCAGCGGGTCCGACGCCGAGGGCCGCGCCGTCCTGGTGCGGTCGGACGAGGCGGAGGTGCTGGGCGACGCGGACACACCGGCGGCCATCCGCCTGCTGGCGGACGCGAGCGCCACCGGCGGCGCGCTCAGCACCCAGCGCATCACCCTGGCCCGCGGCGCGGACGGGGCCACACCGCACCACCACACCGGGTCCAGCGAGCTGTTCTTCGTGATCGAGGGGTCGGTGCAGATCCTCAGCGGCACCGAGGTCGTGACGGCCCATCAGGGCGATCTCGCCGTGGTGCCGCCGCGGATGGCCCACGCCTTCGCGGCGCCCCCCGGCTCCACCTGCGATCTGCTGATCGTCATCACACCGGGGGTGGAGCGGTTCGAGTACTTCCGGCTGCTGGCCCGGCTGCGGGCCGGTGAGGCCACCGTCGAGGAGCTGCTGGCGGCCCAGGAACGGTTCGA
This sequence comes from Peterkaempfera griseoplana, assembly GCF_001418575.1. Taxonomy (GTDB): domain Bacteria; phylum Actinomycetota; class Actinomycetes; order Streptomycetales; family Streptomycetaceae; genus Peterkaempfera; species Peterkaempfera griseoplana. The sequence continues at coordinate 13,655 of NZ_LIQR01000484.1, read as the reverse complement.
CAACCACTTCGTCGACAGCCCCTCCTGGCGGGCCGCCCGGGAGGGGTCCGGCTCGGTCGGCTGACCCGCCCCGCCCACGACGACGGCCGGTGCCCGGCGCGCACCGGCCGTCAGCGGGGTCAGGAGATGCCGGGATCAGGAGATGCCGGGATCAGGAGATGCCGGAGGGCGCCCGGGTCGCGTCGAAGGTGAGCTCGTCGGCGTCCACGTCCACCCGGACCCGTTCACCGGCCGTCAGCTTGCCGTCCAGCAGCAGCCGCGAGAGCCGGTTGTCGACCTCCCGCTGGATGGTCCGGCGCAGCGGCCGGGCGCCGTACTCCGGCTGGTGCCCGCGCCGGGCGATCCAGTCGACGGCCGCCGGGGTGAACTCGATGGCGACGTCCTGGGCGCGCAGCCGGCGGCGGGTCTCCTCCAGCAGCAGGTCGGTGATCTGCCGCAGCTGGTCCTCGGCGAGCCGCTGGAAGATCACGATCTCGTCGATCCGGTTGAGGAACTCCGGCCGGAAGTGGTCGCGCAGCGGACGCAGCACCCGCTCCCGCCGGGCCTCCTCGGTGACGGACGCATCGGTGGCCCCGAAACCCAGCACCGAGCCGCGGCCCGCGATCGCTTCGGACCCGAGGTTGCTGGTCATCACGATCACGGTGTTCTTGAAGTCCACGGTGCGGCCCTGCGAGTCGGTGAGCCGGCCGTCGTCGAGGACCTGCAGCAGGACGTTGAAGACGTCGGGGTGCCCCTTCTCCACCTCGTCCAGCAGCAGCAGCGAGTACGGGTGGCGGCGGACCGCCTCGGTGAGCTGCCCGGCCTCCTCGTGCCCGACATAGCCGGGCGGCGCCCCGACCAGCCGGCTGACCGTGTGCTTCTCCTGGAACTCGCTCATGTCCAGCCGGACCATCCGGTCGTCGCTGCCGAACAACGCCTCGGCCAGGGCCCGCGCCAGCTCGGTCTTGCCGACCCCGGTAGGGCCGAGGAAGAGGAAGGACCCGATCGGCCGGTTCGGGTCGGCGAGGCCCGCCCGGGAGCGCAGCACCGCCTCGGAGACCGCGGTGACCGCCTCGTCCTGCCCGATGACCCGCTGGTGCAGATGCGCCTCCAGGCCCAGCAGGCGTTCCTTCTCCTCCTGGGTGAGGCTGCTGACCGGGATCCCGGTCTGCTTGGAGACGATGTCCGCGATGTCCTCGGCGGTGACCTTGGCGACCCGGTCGTGGACCTGGCTCTCGCTGGGCCGGCTGCGGATGTCCTCGATCCGCGCGGTCAGCTGGTTGATGCGGTCCCGCAGCTCGGTGGCGCGCTCGTACTGCTCCGCGGCGACCGCCTGGTCCTTGTCCCGGGTCAGCTGCTCGCAGTCCCGTTCCAGCGCCCGTACGTCGGTGGTCTTGGTGCAGGACCGCAGCCGTACGCGGGCACCGGACTGGTCCATCAGGTCGATGGCCTTGTCGGGCAGGAAGCGCTCGGTGAGGTAGCGGTCCGAGAGCTCCACCGCGGCCAGCAGCGCCTCGTCGGTGTAGCGCACCTGGTGGTGGGCCTCGTAGCGGTCGCGCAGGCCGCGCAGGATCTGCAGGGCGTCCTCGGGGGTCGGCTCGGGGACCAGCACCGGCTGGAAGCGGCGGGCGAGGGCGGCGTCCTTCTCGATGTAGCGGCGGTACTCCTCCAGCGTGGTGGCGCCGATGACATGGAGCTCGCCCCGGGCCAGCGCGGGCTTGAGCATGTTGCCCGCGTCCATGCCGCCGCCCTCGGCGCCGCTGCCGGCGCCGACCACGGTGTGCAGTTCGTCGATGAAGACCACCAGTTCGTCGGAGTGGCTGCGGATCTCGTCGATGATGCCGTTCATCCGCTCCTCGAAGTCCCCGCGGAAGCGGGTGCCGGCCACCACTCCGGGGATGTCCAGCTGGATCACCCGGCGCCCCAGCAGGGTGTCGGGGACCTCGCCGTCGGCGATCCGCTGGGCGAGGCCCTCCACGATGGCCGTCTTGCCGACGCCGGCGTCGCCGATCAGCACCGGGTTGTTCTTCCCCCGCCGGGAGAGAACCTCCACGGTCTGCTCGATCTCCTGGTCGCGGCCGATCACGGGGTCTATGCGGTCCTCGCGGGCCAGTTCGGTGAGGTCGCGGCCGAACTTGTCCAGGTTGGGCGTGCCGCTCTGGGGCGGCGGCCGGTGCTCGGTGCCGGGCGGGGCCTGGCGGGGCTGGCTCTGCGACATCGCGTTGGGGTCGAAGTGGGCCGCGCTGAGGATGTGCCCGGCCGCGGAGTCGCCGTTGGCGGCCAGCGCCGCGAGGACGTGCTCGGGGCCGATGTACGAGGCTCCCGTCGCGCGCGCCAGCTCATGGGCGTCCAGCAGCGCCCTCTTCACCGCCGGGGTCACGGCCAGCGAGTTCAGCTGGGGGCGGTCCGACTCCTTCAGCAGGGTGTCCCCTGCCTGCCGGTCGATCTGCGCCGCCAGCGCGTCGGGGTCGGCACCCGCCTGGGCCACCATGTTCCGGGTCGGTTCCACGGCCAGCGCCGCCCGCAGCAGATGCTCGGTGTCCAGGTCGGTGCTGCCGTGCTCGGCAGCGTACGCGGCCGCGCCCGCCACCAGGTTGCGGGTCGGCTCGCTCATCAGCCGGCCGATGTCGATCCGCCGCGGACCGGCCTGGGACGAACCGGTCCCACCGCCGAAGAAGCGTGCGAGGAACTCTCCGAACGGGTCCGGACCGAAGCCCTCCGGACCCATGAACCCGCTGCTCATAGCCGTCCGTTCCGGCGTCCCGGGGGCCGGGACACGCTGTGCTGGTAGGCATGCTCGTTCCAGGGCGCGGATGCCCGACGTGGGCCCGATTACACCTGCGCCGGACCTCTGGGCCGAAATTACCCGATATACCCGCATACTGCCGCAGCGCGCTCCGCCCCGCACCCGGCAGGGGGCGTCGACGGCCCGGCGACCACGGCCCGCCGCGGCCCCTCGGCGCGGCCCCGGCAGCCGGGTCCCGCCGGGTGAGCGGCGGCCGCCGCCGCTGCGTGGCGACCGCCCGCGGGCAGGCGGAAGCGGGACGCTGTGACGGTGACGGACGAGGTCGACCGGGTGCTGCGGCGGCTGCGGGAGCTGGAGCTGCGGCTGCCGCCCCGGGACGGGGTGGCGGTCTTCAACGCCGCGTACCTGGCGGTCACCCGGGAGATCCGCGGCCGGCTGGCCGGTACCTGCTTCGCCGACCCGGCGGCGGTGGCCGAGCTGGACGCGGTCTTCGCCGCCCGCTATCTGGCCGCGGTGGACGCGGATCTGGCGGGGCGCCGCATCCCGGCGTGCTGGCACCCGCTGTTCGCCCGGCGCCGGGACCCGGGCATCCACCCGCTGCAGTTCGCCCTGGCCGGGATGTGCGCCCACATCGAGCACGACCTGCCGCTGGCGGTGGTGGAGACCTGCCGCCGCCGGGGACTGGCGCCGCCCGCCCTGGCGGCCGACTACCGGCGGGTCAACGGCGTGCTCGCGGACGCCGAGGCCACCGTCCGCGAACAGCTGCTCCCCGGCCCCGACCCGCTGGACGCCGCCGATCCGCTGGTGCACCTGGCCGGGACCTGGGGCGTGGCCCGCGCCCGGGACGCCGCCTGGGCCAGTGCGCTGGCGCTCTGGTCCGTCCGGTCGCTGCGCCCCGCCTGCCAGGCGCTGGAGGCGGCCCTGGACGGGTCGGTGGGCACCGTCTCAGGGCTGCTGCTGACCCCGCTGCGGGGCGGCGGCACCACCGTGCCGGCCGCCCCGGCGGCGGCGCGTCAGACCCAGCTGGAGTGCAGCGGCTTGCCCTCGGCGTAGCCGGCCGCGCTCTGCACGCCCACGATGGCCTTCTCGTGGAACTCCTCCAGCGAGGCCGCCCCCGCGTAGGTGCACGAGGAGCGGACACCCGCGACGATGGAGTCGATGAGGTCCTCGACGCCGGGGCGGGCGGGGTCGATGAACATCCGCGAGGTGGAGATGCCCTCCTCGAAGAGCGCCTTGCGGGCCCGGTCGTAGGCGGACTCGTCGGCGGTGCGGTTGCGTACGGCGCGGGCCGAGGCCATGCCGAAGCTCTCCTTGTACAGCCGCCCGTCGGCGGCGGTCTGCAGGTCGCCCGGCGACTCGTGGGTGCCCGCGAACCAGGAGCCGACCATCACGTTGGAGGCACCGGCGGCAAGGGCCATGGCGACGTCCCGCGGGTGGCGCACACCGCCGTCCGCCCAGACGTGCCTGCCCAGCCGGCGGGCCTCTGCGGCGCACTCCAGCACCGCGGAGAACTGCGGCCGGCCGACCCCGGTCATCATCCGGGTGGTGCACATGGCGCCGGGGCCGACCCCGACCTTGAGGATGTCGGCACCGGCCTCCACCAGGTCCCGCACTCCCGCGGCGGAGACCACGTTGCCCGCCACCACGGGGACCTGCGGGTCCAGGCCGCGGACCGCGCGCAGCGCGGTGATCATCGACTCCTGGTGGCCGTGCGCGGTGTCCACCACCAGCACGTCGGCGCCGGCCTCCAGCAGCGCCTTGGCCCGGCCGGCCACATCGCCGTTGATGCCGACGGTGGCGGCGATGCGCAGCCGCCCGGAGTCGTCCAGGGCGGGGGTGTAGAGGGTGGCGCGCAGCGCGTTGCGGCGGGTCAGCAGGCCCACCAGCCGGCCGTCGGGGCCGACGACGGGCGCGAGCTTGCGGTGGGCGTCGCTGAGCCGGTCGAAGGCGGCGCGGGCGTCCACGCCGTCCTCCAACAGCAGCAGGTCGCGGGACATCACCTCGGCGACCTGGGTGAAGCGGTCGACCCCCTGGCAGTCGGAGTCGGCGACCACACCGACCGGACGGCCGTCCTGGACCACGACCAGTGCGCCGTGGGCGCGCTTGGGCAGCAGCGACAGCGCCTCGGCGACCGTCGCGGTGGGCGGCAGGGTGAGCGCGGTGTCATAGACCAGGTGGCGCTGCTTGACCCAGGCGATGACCTCGGAGACCACCTCGATGGGGATGTCCTGCGGGATGGCGACCAGTCCGCCCCGGCGGGCGACGGTCTCGGCCATCCGCCGGCCGGCCACGGCGGTCATGTTGGCGACGACCAGCGGGATGGTGGTCCCGGTGCCGTCGTGGCTGGACAGGTCGACCCCCTGCCGGGATCCCACCGCCGAGCGGCTGGGGACCATGAACACGTCATCGTACGTGAGGTCGTAGGCCGGCTTGATGTCGTTCAGGAAGCGCATGGAAAGGGGCTCTCCGGCTGGGATCGGGGGTACACCTCGGGCGCGGCGCGGCGCACTCGGGCGCCCCGCACCCGACCATCCATCTTCCGGTACGGCGGCGGGCTGCGCCAATCCCCCGGCGATGTCCGGACGAAGCACAGAGCGGCCACCCGCAGGGCGGGCGGCCGCTTGGACGATCCTCCAGAACCGCCTCAGTGGACGCAGGCGGCGGCCTGCTTGCGCAGCGCACGGACCGCCTCGGCCGGGTCCGCGGCCCCGTAGACCGCCGAACCGGCCACGAAGACGTCGGCGCCGGCCTCGGCGCAGCGCTCGATGGTCGCGGTGGATACGCCCCCGTCGACCTGCAGCCACATCTGCAGTCCGTGCCGCTCGATCAGCTGCCGGGTACGGCGGATCTTGGGCAGCATGACGTCCAGGAAGGCCTGGCCGCCGAAGCCGGGCTCCACGGTCATGATCAGGATCATGTCCAGTTCGGGGAGCAGGTCCTCATAGGGCTCGATCGGGGTGGCCGGCCGGAGCGCCATGGAGGCGCGGGCGCCCTTGGCGCGGATCTCCCGGGCGAGCCGCACGGGTGCGGCGGCGGCCTCGACATGGAAGGTGACCGAGCCGGCACCGGCCTCCACGTACTGCGGGGCCCAGCGGTCGGGGTCCTCGATCATCAGATGGCAGTCGAGGGGGGTGTCGGTCGCCCTGCGCAGGGACTCCACCACCGGGACGCCCAGGGTGAGGTTGGGCACGAAGTGGTTGTCCATGACGTCGACATGGAGCCAGTCGGCGCCGCGGACCGCCTCCGCCTCGTCGGCGAGGCGGGCGAAGTCTGCGGAGAGGATGCTCGGGTTGATCTGCACGGCCATGGGTTCAGTATGTCGTGCCGGGTCCGCGGGCCGTCCGTCAGGCGGTCGGCCTGACGGACGGCCCGCGACCCCCGGTGACGGGCCGGGCGGCCGCCGGTGCCCGGGGCGGGCGCGGCCACCGGTCCGGCGCGGCTACCAGGCGTAGTCCTCCGGGGCGGTGCGGTGGCCGGGGAAGATCTCGTCCAGCCGGTCCAGGGTCTTGGCGTCGAGTTCGACGTCCAGGGCGCGCAGGGCCGCGTGGAACTGGTCGAGCGTACGGGGGCCGACGATGGGCGCGGTGACGGCGGGTCGGGTGAGCAGCCAGGCCAGGGCGACGTCGCCGGGCTCGTGGCCCAGCTCGGCGCAGAGGTCCTCGTAGGCCTCGATCTGGTCGCGGTGCTTCTCCAGCGTCTCCTTGGCCCGGCCCTCGGTGCGGCGCCGGCCCTCCCGCTCCTTGCGCAGCACGCCGCCGAGGAGACCGCCGTGCAGCGGCGACCAGGGGATGACGCCCAGTCCGTAGTGCTGGGCGGCGGGCACGACCTCCAGCTCGACGGAGCGCTCCATCAGGTTGTAGAGCGACTGCTCACTGACCAGGCCCAGATAGTTGCGGGCGGCCGCGGCCTCCTGGGCGCGGGCGATGTGCCAGCCGGCGAAGTTGCTGCTGCCGCTGTAGATGATCTTGCCCTGGGCGGTCAGCACCTCCATCGCCTGCCAGATCTCCTCCCAGGGGGCGGAGCGGTCGATGTGGTGCATCTGGTAGAGGTCGATGTGGTCGGTCTGCAGGCGCCGGAGGCTGGCGTCGCAGGCGCGGCGGATGTTGAGCGCGGAGAGCTTGCCGTCGTTGGGCCACTCCCCCATGTCCCCGTAGAGCTTGGTGGCGATGACGGTGCGTTCGCGGCGCCCCCCGCCCTGGGCGAACCAGTTGCCGATGATCTCCTCGGTGCGGCCCCTGTTCTCGCCCCACCCGTAGACGTTGGCGGTGTCGAAGAAGTTGACGCCGTGCTCATGGGCGGCGTCCATGATCCGGTGGGCGTCCGGCTCCTCGGTGAGCGGGCCGAAGTTCATGGTGCCCAGGCAGAGGCGGGAGACGGACAGTCCGGTACGGCCGAGATGCGTGTACTCCATGGGTCCACCCTTGATCAACGGGTCGGGTGTTGTCCAGGGCGCCGACGGCCGGTTCCGGCCGTACGTCGCACACGGCGACGGCGTACCGGTCGTCCGTCCGCGGTTGCGGCCCGGGCGCGGCCACCGGTCCCCGGGCCGGACCGGGCGCGCATGGAACCCCCGGCCGCTCCGGAACACCATGTACATGACCACTACACACTCCCGCACCCCGGCCGTGCCCTGGCGGACCTGCGCGCTTCCCGGCTGCATCGGGGTGCGGACCGCACCCCGGGCGCACTGCCTGGCCCATCTGCCGCCGGGCGAGCGCCGCTGCCTGCTCGCCGGCCTGCGGCCGGGCGCACCGGTGGACGCCCGCGGAGTGGTGTTCGACGCGGCACTGCTGACGGAGCTGCTGGGCGCGCTCGCGGACGACGAGGGCAGGCCGGTGCTCGGGGACTGCCGCTTCACCCGCGCCCGCTTCACCTCGGCGGTACTGGGCGTTCTCCGGCTACGGCCTGCGGGCCTCACGGGCGCTGGCGGCGCTGGCAGCCGGGATCTGCGTCTCGGTGCTGCTGCTGATGATGTGGGGCGTGCCCGCGGACCCGGTGGACGAGGTGGTGACCGGCACCTCCGTACCGGCAGGCGGCCGGCTGACCCTCCAGGTGGCACCGCCCGAGCTGCGGCTGCCGCCGCGGCTCGGCGACCGCTGGACCGCCGGCCGGGCTAGCACCGCCGGGCGGGTGGTGCTGGACTCGGTGGCCTTCCGCTCCAGCAGCGAGCAGCTGACCGACGCCGGCGGCTGGATCGAGCGGGTGTCGCGCTGCGTGGAGCCGGCGCTGCTCGCCGTCGCGGCGCCGGCCGCGCGCCGCCGGGTCAAACGGTGACCCGGCGGCGCGACCGCCAAGGCTGCGTCAGGACAGGCCGACCGACTTCAGCCACTCGGTGGCGACGTCCAGCGGGTCCTTCTTGTCGGCCTGGACCTTGGTGTCCAGGTCCAGCAGGGTGGTGGTGTCCAGCTTGGCGGAGACCGCGTTGAGCGCGTCCACGCCCTTCTGGGGCAGGTCGTCCTTGCGCACCAGGGGGACGACGTTCTGGAAACCGAAGAGGTTCTTGGGGTCCTTAAGGGTGATGAACTTCTCCTTGGCGATGGTGAAGTCGGTGGTGAAGAGGTCCGCCGCCTGGACGTCGTTCTTCTTCAGCGCCGCCTCCGAGAGCGCGCCACCAGCATCCAGGGCCTTGAAGGACTTGAAGTCCAGACCGTAGACCGACTTCAGACCGAGCACGCCCTGCTGCCGCGTCTGGAACTCGGGCGAGCCGCCGAGCACCAGCTCATGGGCGGCGGAGGCCAGGTCCGCGATCGAGGAGTCTGCGGTCAGGTGGTACTTGGCCGCAGTGCCCTGGTTGACCACCACGGCGTCCTTGTCCTCCGCCGCGGCGTGCCGCAGCAGTTGCAGCGCGGGGTCCAGCTTGGCGGCGGCCGCGGAGTCGGTGGCGTCGGCCGACGTGGGAACAGCCTTGGGGTCCAGGTAGGCCAGCAGGGCCCCGTTGTACTCGGGGAGCACCGTCAGCGAACCGTTCTTGATGAGTCCGTAGGTGGTCTCGCGGCTGCCGATGTTGGGCTTGTAGCTGACCTTGAGGCCCTTGGCCTTCAGCGCCTCGCCGTAGATGTCCGCGAGCAGGATGGACTCGGCGAAGTTGTTGGACCCGACGACGACCTGGCCGGCGGCAGCCTTGGCGGGGGCGAGCGGGTTGCCGTCCCCTCCGCTGCCGGAGGAGCCGCAGGCCCCCAGCAGGGCGACGGCGGCGGTGGCGGCGATAAGAGCGGCAGCCGCGCGCGAGCGGCGGCCATGGATTCTGCTGTCAGTCACGATTCCCATTTCCGGGCGTAGTCGAGATGATCGATCTTGATATCGGTTGTTGGTTCGATCCTGATCGGTGCCCGCAGCTCGGCGACAGTTCATGCCCAGGCTTGTCACGAAGTTTTGACAAATCGTCCGGTCCACGACGGCACATCGTTCAGCGGTGGCGGACCCCCGGGGACACCGCGAGCCGCCCCGCCAGCCAGAAGGCGCCCAGGGTGGCAAGGGCGAGTCCGGCCACCAGGGTCGCCCCGCCCACCACTTGTTCGTAGTCGCGCTGGTAGAGGCCGTCCACGATGTAACGGCCGAGCCCCCCGAAGCTGACATACGCGGCGATGGTGGCCGTGGAGACGATCTGGATCGCGGCGGAGCGCAGCCCGCTGAGGATCAGCGGCAGGGCGACCGGCAGTTCCACCTGCGCCAGGATCCGCAGCGGGCGCATCCCCATGCCGCGCGCGGCATCCACCGGTGCGGGATCCACCGAGCGCACCGCCTCGTTGGTGGTCACCAGGATCGGGGGGATGGCCAGCACCACCAGCGGGATCATCACGGGCAGCAGCCCCAGGCCGATGATCACGAACAGCAGCACCAGCAGACCGAAGCTGGGCAGCGCCCGGCCCGCGGTCGCCAGCAGCGCCAGAGCGTTACCGCCGCGGCCGGTGTGGCCGGTCACCAGGCCGACCGGCAGCGCGACTCCGGTCGCCACGGCCATGGCGAGCATGGAGTACTGGATGTGCTCCCACAAGCGCTGCGGAATTCCGTCGTAGCCGTGCCAGTGAGCACTCTGGCTGAAGAAGTCGCTGATGAAGTGGAAGATGCTCACCGGGCCTCCTCCGCAACCGCCGGGACGGACACCGGTGCACCGCGGCCCCGCTCCCGCGCCGGCGGCGTCCAGGGGGTCAGCAGCCGACGGCAGAGCACCAGCAGCGCATCGACCGCCATGGCGAGCACCGCGGTGGTGACCACCGAGCTGACCGCGAGGATCGGACGGTGGTAGAACATCGAGTCCGCGAGCAGATTGCCCAGCGCCCCCTGATTGCCGATCAGCGCTCCGACGCTCACCAGGCTGATGCTGGAGACTGTGGCCACCCTCAGCCCCGCGAAGATTGCCGGCACCGCGATCGGCAGCTCCACCTGCAGATATCGGCGGACCGGACCGAAGCCCATGGCGGTGGCGGCGGCATGGGTCTCCTCCGGCACCGAGCGGACGCCGTCGACGATCGCCGGGACCAGCACCACCAGGCTGTACAGGGTGAGCGGGATCATCACGGTGATCTCGCTCTGCCCGGTCCAGTTGATCAGCACCACGAAGAAGGCCAGCGAGGGGATCGCATACAGCACGGTGGTGACCCAGAGCACCGGCGGATAGAGCCAGCGCAGGCGTACACAGAGCTGCGCGAGCGGCAGGGCCAGCAGCAGTCCGGCCAGCACCGGGATCAGCGCCTCCTCCAGATGCCAGCCGACCAGGCCGAGATAGCTGTGCTGCAGATCGCTGGGGACGTGAAAGAACTCACCCATCACCGCACCCCAGCCGGCTCGGCGTCCTCGGGTGCGCCGCCCTGCCCGGCGTGGGCCGCGCGGATGGCGGCGGCAACCGCCTCCTGGGAGACCACGCCGACCGCCCGGCCGTCGCCGTCCACCGCGACCGCCCAGCCGGTGGGCGAGAGCACCGCGCTGTCCAGCGCCTCGCGCAGCGAGCCGCGCTCCGCCGGGAAGGAACGGCCGTACGGGATGAGCGTCCGGTCCCCCGCGGCCCGCCGCTTGGGGTCCGCCCAGCCCAGCGGCCGCCGGTCGCCGTCGACGACCAGCAGATACGGCGCGGTCGGCAGGTCCGGGGGCGCGTCGTCCTCCCCGACCACGGGTGCGGAGCTGAGCTCCAGGCCGCCCGAGGTGAAGAAGGAGAGCCGCCGGATACCCCGGTCTGCGCCCAGGAAGTCCTCCACGAAGGCGTCCGCCGGGGCGGAGAGCAGCCGGTCCGGCGGCGCGTACTGGGCCAGGCGGCCACCGGTCCGCAGCACGGCGATCATGTCACCGAGGCGGATGGCCTCGTCGATGTCATGGGTGACGAAGACGATGGTCTTGCCCAGCTCCTGCTGGATCCGCAGCAGCTCCTCCTGGAGCCCCTTGCGGACGATCGGGTCCACCGCGGAGAAGGGCTCGTCCATCAGCAGCACCGGAGGATCGGCGGCCAGCGCCCTGGCGACGCCGACGCGCTGCTGCTGGCCGCCGGAGAGCTGGTACGGGTAGCGCCTGGCCAGTGCGGTGTCCAGCCCCACCCGTTCCATCAGCTCCAGCGCCCGGGAGCGGGCCCGCCGGCGGTCCCAGCCCAGCAGCCGGGGCACGGTGGCGATGTTGTCGGCGACCGTGCGGTGGGGGAAGAGGCCCGCGTGCTGGATGACATAGCCCATGGAGCGGCGCAGCGTGTGGACGGGCTGCTGCTGCACGTCCTCGCCGTCCAGCAGGATCCGGCCGCCGCTGGGCTCGATCATGCGGTTGACCATCCGCAGCGAGGTGGTCTTGCCGCAGCCCGAGGGCCCCACCAGCACGGTGATCGAGCGGTCGGGGATCTCCAGCGACAGACCGTCCACCGCGACCGTGCCGTCGGGATAGCGCTTGGTGACCGATTCAAAACGTATCAAAGCGTCAGGTGTCCTCACGGATCGCGGGCGTGCGCGGCCTCTGGTCCTCCGAGCGGGCAGGCCGATCGGAAGGGGCCGAGTGTAGACCTGCCCGCTGACACCGGAATGGAACGCCACGGCTGAGTGAGCGGCGCCTCAGTCCTCGCGGCGCGGTCCTCCCCGTGGTCGGGCGGCCGGGGTGATCACCGGAGCCGGTGCCGGCCCCACGCCTGACGCCGCCAGGCCGCGCAAGGAGCTCCAGGGTGCCCCTGTGGGAAGCAGACGCAGGATCCGCCGCACGGTCGCGGACGGAACGGCGTACCTGTGGTGTTCCGGGCAGCGGCACGACCGGGTGCGCGGCTACCCCGGGTGCAGCAGCACGGTGACGCTGTGCCGCCCCGGAGGCCGGGCGCGGCTGCGCCTGGTGTTCCGGTCGGCGCCCGACCCGGTCGTCGCCCACGGCTGCTTTGACGAGAGTGCGGCGATGCGGCTGTCGGACCGGGCGTATCCGAACCTCCACGAGCCCGGCAGCGCCTGTTCGACGCCGTCATGCCGTGACGTTCCGGGACCCGCCGGGCGGGCGGCGGGCGGCGCCCGCCCGCCGCCCGCCGCCGGGGCGGGGCGGGTCAGCGGGTCAGGCGGTCCGGCGCAGCAGTGCCAGATACATCGCGTCCGTGCCGTGGATGTGCGGCCAGAGCTGGATGTCCGGACCGTCGCCCAGCGCCGGGAGGCCGGGCAGCAGGGGACGGGCGTCGACCCACTCCACGTCGGGACGGTCACGGAGCACGTCGTCGACCACGGCGCGGGTCTCCGCCAGATGCGGGGAGCAGGTGGCGTAGCCGACGACGCCGCCGGGGCGGGTCGCGGCCAGGGCGGAGCGCAGCAGGCCCCGCTGAAGCGGGCCGAAGGACGCCAGGTCGTCGGGCCTGCGGCGCCAGCGGGCCTCGGGGCGGCGGCGCAGGGCGCCCAGGCCGGAGCAGGGCACGTCCACCAGCACCCGGTCGAAGGCGCCGGGCCGCCAGGCGGGCCGGGTGCCGTCGGCGGCGATCACGGTGTACGGGCCGGGGTTGCCGTCCAGGGCGCGGGCGACCAGCCGGGCGCGGTGGGGCTGCTTCTCGGAGGCCACCAGGGCGGCGCCGCGCTGGGCGGCCAGGGCGGCCAGCAGCGCGGCCTTGCCGCCGGGACCGGCGCAGCCGTCCAGCCAGAGCCGGTCCGGGCCCTCCAGCGGGGCCGCGGCCAGCGCGGCGGCCACCAGCTGGCTGCCCTCGTCCTGCACTCCGGCCCGGTTCTCCCGAACGGCCTCGACCCCGGAGGGGTCGCCGCCCTCGGTCAGGCGGACCGCGTACGGGGACCAGCGGCCGGGCTCGGTGGCCTCCTCGGGGAGCGAGCTGCGCAGCTCCTCCGCGGTGGCGCGGCCGGGGCGGGCCACCAGGGTCACCTCGGGACGGGCGTTGTCGGCGTCGAGCAGCTCCTCGATGCCCACCCGGTCGGCGTGCTGCGGCTGCCACCGGCCGAGGGAGTCCCAGAGCGCGGAGACCACCCAGCGGGGGTGGGAGTGGACCACCGCGAGGTGGTCCTCGGCGTCCCGGTCGAAGGGCGGGGCGACCTCGTCCAGCCAGCCGTCGAGGTCGCGGGCGGTGATCCGGCGCAGCACCGCGTTGACGAACTTGGCGCGCCCGTCGCCCAGCACCGCCCTGGCCAGCTCCACCGTGGCGGAGACCGCGGCGTGCGGCGGGATGCGGGTGCCCAGCAGCTGGTGGGCACCGAGGACCAGCACATCCAGCACCGGCGGGTCCACCTCGCGCAGCGGGCGGTCGACGCAGGCCGCGATGACCGCGTCATAGGTGCCCTGGCGGCGCAGCGCCCCGTACACCAGCTCGGTGGCCAGGGCGGCGTCCCGGCGGTCCAGGCCGCTCTTCTGCTCGGCCTCGCGGAGCAGGGCGGGCAGCACCAGGTTGGCGTAGGCGTCGCGTTCGTCCACGGCGCGCAGCGCCTCGAAGGCGACCATGCGGGCCGGGTCCTTCTTGGGGCGGCGGTAGGGGCGCGGGCTGCGGCGGCCGCGG